>NZ_WTLH01000005.1 GCF_011421595.1 Streptomyces sp. YIM 98790
GCCGCCATGCCGGCCCCCGGCGCGGCGGTGGACGGCGCGCCGGGATGGCCGTGCGCCGGGCCCCCGGTGCCGGCGGTGAGCCCGCACAGCAGCAGGTGCAGGGCGAGCTGGCCCGCGCCCATCAGCAGCACCGTGCGGGAGAGCGGACGGCTCCGCGCGGCGGCCCGCCCGCCCAGCGGTGCCAGCAGCAGTGCCAGAACGGACAGCCGGTCCGGTCCGGGAAGCCGCCCGCCCGCGGCCAGATGCGCGGCGAGCGCGAGCACCAGGGCCAGCTCCGCCCCGAGCGCGCCGCGCACCGTCCCCCAGGGGACGGTGCGCGGGCGAGGCGGCTGCGGGGACATGGATTCCTCGGACAACGAAGGGCAGCGTGTTGGGAGCGCTCCCACACACCATGGGCGCGCAACGCCCCGCCGTCAAGAGAGCGCACCCGGGTCACCGTTCCGGATCTCCCGGCGCGGTGGGTGGTGGGGGAGTGGTGCGGGAGCGGCGCGGCCGGCCGGTTCCGGCAGGTGCCGGTGAGGAAAGACGATCACCTTCCCGGAGGAGCGCGCCGCCGGGCGGGCGTTGCGTCCACGGGGAAGCCGACGGGCCGGCCCCGCCGCTGCCATCATGATGCATGTCTCTTGCTGTTGCAAGTAATGTGCAATAAGGGCTTAGGGTGGGTGACATCCGATCACCGTTACGGAGAGGAAGCCGCCATGGGCGTCTACTCGCTGCCCGACCTGCCCTACGACTACGGCGCGCTCGCCCCCGCCATCACCGGCGAGATCCTTGAGCTGCACCACGCCAGGCATCACGCCGCCTACGTCAAGGGCGCCAACGACACCCTGGAGCAGCTCGCCGAGGCCAGGGAGAAGGACGCCCTCACCCCCGCCGGCGTGGTGGGCCTGGAGAAGACCTTCGCCTTCCATCTCTCGGGGCACGTGCTGCACTCGATCTTCTGGCAGAACCTCTCCCCGGACGGCGGCGGCCGTCCCGGCGGGGCGCTGGCCGACGCCATCGACGAGCACTTCGGTTCCTTCGAGGCGTTCCGCAGGCAGCTCACCGCGGCCACCACCTCCGTCCAGGGCTCCGGCTGGGGTGTGCTGGCCTGGGAGCCCCTGGGCCGGCGTCTGATCGTGGAGCAGGTGTACGACCACCACGGCAATGCCGGGCAGGGCTCCACCCCGCTGCTGGTCTTCGACGCCTGGGAGCACGCCTACTACCTGCAGTACAAGAACGTCCGCCCCGACTACGTCACCAGGCTGTGGGAACTGGTCGACTGGGCCGATGTCGCCGCCCGCTTCGCCCGGGCCGCCGGCGGCTGAGCCGCGGTTCCCGGCCCGGACGGCGGCGCGGCGAGGTCTGCTGCATCCGGGGTGCACAGGCCCGGAGCCGGGCAGCAGCCGCGGCCGCCGCGGCCGGGCTTCCGCTCATCGGGACCGCGGCGGTCGCCGGCAGTACCGGCAGTACCGGCAGTGCGGGCAGCAGACCGAGCACCGGCCGGTACCGCCCCGGCACGGCATGCCGGTTCCCACGGAACCTCATCGCCTCACGGCTCACCGCCGGGCGACCGGCCCGTGCGCCGGTTCCGCAGCGGGTGCCCGCCGCGGCGGCGGACGCGGGGCCGGTGCCGGTTCATGGCCGGTCTCCTCGGCCGCGGGGGCGACGGCGGTGCAGGCCGGGAGACTCGGCGATCTCCCGCTCGGCCGCCTCGATGATCGACAGCACGGCCGCCGACGCCGCCGCGGCGTCGCCGGCCGCCACGGCCTCCGCCACGGCGCGGTGGAGCGGCAGAGACGCCTCGACCGCGCCGGGGGTCTGGGAGCTGATGTGGAAGCTGTGTTCCAGCGCGATGCCGACCGCGCGGCCCAGGGAGCCGAGGAGCCGGTTGCCGCCCGCGTTGAGCAGGGCGCGGTGGAAGGCGATGTCGGCCTCGACGTAGCCGCTGCGCCCGGGCCTCGCCGCCGCGGCCTCCATGGCGGCCAGGGCGTCGTACAGGGCACGTGTCCCGGCCGGGCCGGCCCGGCGCGCGGCGAGCCCGGCGGCCCCGGGCTCGATGATCCGGCGCAGCTCACCCGTGTCGCGCAGCAGGGCCGCGGGATCTCCGGCCTGTTTCCAGCGCAGCACGTCACGGTCCAGATGGTTCCAGTGCTCCGGAGGCAGCACGCGGGTGCCCGTGCGCGGACGCACGTCCAGCATCCCCTTGGCCACCAGGGCCTTCACCGCTTCCCGCAGCGCGCCGCGGCTGACGCCGATGCCGGTGGCGAGCGCGTCCTCGACCGGCAGCGGCTGCCCCGGCTCCCACACGCCGTCCACGATGCGCCGGCCGAGCTCGTCGACCACTTGCTGGTGCCTGGTCCGGAAATGCGCCACGGCCCGCGCTCACCCCCTGGACGGGATACATCGAATCATTTAATGATGCTCCATGGTACGGGTCCACGGGCCCGTACCAACGCACGACGGGCGGCGTCCCCCGATGACCGGTGCCGGCAGCAACGCCGGCACGCGCCCCGCCCCACCGCTCGCCTCGGCAGGCGCCGCGCGGGCATCCACCGGCGCATCGGCGGACACCACAACCACAGGAGCAGGTACATGACGGACGCGAAACGGACGAGCCGCCGCAGCCAGGCATGGTTCGGCGCACAGGGCCGCAGCGGGATGCTGTACCGCTCCTGGATGCGCAACCAGGGCTTCGGCCACGAGGTGTTCGACGGGCGCCCGGTCATCGGCATCGCGACCAGCGCCTCGGAGCTCGCCCCGTGCAACGCCCACCTGACCCGGGTCGCCGAAGCCGTCAAGCGCGGCGTGTGGCAGGCAGGCGGCTTCCCGCTCCAGTTCCCCACCATGGCCACCGGCGAGACGCTGATGCGCCCCACCGCCATGCTCTACCGCAACCTCATGGCCATGGAGGTCGAGGAGCTGATCCGGGCCAACCCGCTCGACGGGGTCGTGCTGCTGTCCGGCTGCGACAAGACGACGCCCGCCATGCTCATGGGCGCCGCCAGTGTCGACCTGCCGGCCGTCATGGTCACCGGCGGGCCGATGCTCAACGGAAAGTACCGGGGCCAGGACGTGGGCTCCGGCACGCACGTGTGGAAGTTCGAGGAGGACCTCAAGACCGGCCGGATGACGCAGGAGGAGTGCTTCTTCGCCGAAGGCTGCATGGCCCGTTCCGACGGCCACTGCATGACGATGGGGACCGCCTCCACGATGGCCTGCATGGCCGAGGCACTCGGCATGCAGCTGCCGGGCTCCGCGGCCTGGCCGGCCGCCGACTCCCGGCGGATGGAGACCGCGCAGGCGGCGGGCCGGCGCATCGTGCGGATGGTGGAGGAGGAGCTGCGCCCCTCGCGCATCCTGACCCGTGCGGCGTTCGAGAACGCCATCCGGGTCAACGCGGCGATCGGCGGCTCCACCAACGCCATCATCCATCTCACCGCCCTCGCCGGACGCGTCGGCGTCGACCTGGGCCCGGAGGACTTCGACGCCCTGGCCCGCGCGGTGCCGACCCTGGTCAACCTGATGCCCAGCGGCCGGTACCTGATGGAGGACTTCTGCTACGCGGGCGGGCTGCCCGCGGTGATGGCCGAACTGCTCCGCGGCAAGCTGCTGCACGGCGAGCAGCTCACCGTCACCGGACGCGGTGTCGCCGAGAACGTCCGGGACGCCGAGCGGCTCGACCCGGACGTCATCACCGGCCTCGACGCCCCGTTCCAGCCGGCCGGGACCGGTACCGCCGTCCTGCGCGGCAACCTGTGCCCGGACGGCGCGGTGATCAAGCAGTCCGCCGCTTCCGCGCACCTGCTCACCCACCGCGGCCC
Source organism: Streptomyces sp. YIM 98790 (assembly GCF_011421595.1). Taxonomy (GTDB): domain Bacteria; phylum Actinomycetota; class Actinomycetes; order Streptomycetales; family Streptomycetaceae; genus Streptomyces. The sequence continues at coordinate 3,804 of NZ_WTLH01000005.1, forward strand.
CGCGCGCGTCTTCGACTCCCCCGAGGCGTACCACCGGGTCGCCGACGACCCGGACCTCGATGTCGACGAGAACACCGTGATCGTCATCCGCAACGCCGGCCCCAGGGGTTACCCCGGCATGCCCGAGGTCTCCAACGTGCCGCTGCCCGCCAGACTGCTGAAGGCCGGCGTCACCGACATGGTGCGCATCTGCGACGGCCGGATGAGCGGCACCGGATACGGAACCGTGGTTCTGCACGTCGCGCCCGAGGCAGCCGTCGGAGGACCCCTCGCCCTGGTGCGGGACGGAGACCGGATCGCCCTCGACGTGCCGAACCGCACGCTGCACCTGGACGTGGACGACGCCGAACTCCTGCGGCGCCGGCAGGCATGGCAGCCGCCCGCGGAGCAGTACACCGGCGGCTACGCCTGGCTCTACACCCAGCACGTCGAACAGGCCGACAAGGGCGCCGACTTCGGATTCCTGCGCGGATGCCGCGGGCACGAGGTCCCGCGCGACTCCCACTGAGCCCGGCACCCCAGCGGCACCACCCCTCGAATCCCGGGAGAGCACCACCGTGGAACCGGCAGCAACCCGCCCCCGCCCCGCCCTCACGCCCGGCACCGTCCTGCCGGAGGACGCGGCAGCGGCCGCCCTCGTCGCACGGGTCCATGAGCCGCGGTGGGGCGGGCCGTGCGTGGCCGCGGTCCGCGGCGGTCACGCCGTCGACCTGACCGCCGTCGCGCCCACCGTCTCGGACCTGCTGGAACGCGAGGACGCGGCCACGGTCGTCCGCGAGGCCCCCGGCGGCCACGCCTGGCCCCTCGACGAGCTGCTGGAGGCGACCGCCACCGGCCGCCGGGACGCCCCGCACCTGCTCGCCCCCGTCGACCTGCAGGTGATCAAGGCCGCGGGCGTCACCTTCGCCCGGAGCCTGCTGGAGCGGGTCGTCGAAGAACGCACGGGCGGCGATCCGGCGCAGGCCGCCCGGATACGGACCCGCATCGGGCAGGTGGTGGGCGGCGCACTCGACGGCATCCGCCCCGGGTCGCCGGAGGCCGGCCGGGCCAGGGAACTCCTGGTGTCCGAGGGGCTGTGGTCGCAGTACCTGGAGGTCGGCATCGGGCCGGACCCGGAGGTGTTCACCAAGGCCCCGGTGCTGTCCGCGGTCGGCACCGGGGCCGACATCGGGGTGCTCGCCGCCTCCGTGTGGAACAACCCCGAGCCCGAGGCCGTCCTCGTCGTGGACTCGCGCGGCCGGGTGCGCGGAGCGACCCTGGGCAACGACGTCAACCTCCGGGACATCGAAGGACGCAGCGCACTGCTGCTGTCCCGCGCCAAGGACAACAACGCCTCCTGCGCCATCGGCCCGTTCGTCCGCCTGCTCGACGACGGCTTCGGCATCGACGCCGTGCGCGGGCTCGACATCGACCTGCGGATCGACGGCACGGACGGCTACGTCCTGCACGGCAGCAGCTCCATGCGCGAGATCAGCCGCGATGTGCTCGATCTGGTGGCCGCCACCCACGGTGCGCACCACCAGTACCCGGACGGCTTCGTGCTGTTCACCGGCACCCTGTTCGCCCCCACCGAGGACCGGCACGCACCGGGTGAGGGGTTCACCCACGAACACGGCGACATCGTGCGGATCTCCAGCCCCCGGCTCGGAGCTCTGGTCAACACCGTCGTCCCCAGCGAGCAGGCCGCCCCGTGGACCTTCGGCGTGCGGGCACTGATGCGCAACCTGGCCCGGCGCGGCCTGCTGTGAGCCCGCCGGGTACGAGGCCACGCGGCGTGCGGCGCCGGCCCCCGCCGGCGGAGACCGGAAACCCGGCCGCGGGGGAGGGCCGGTGCCCGCCGGAGCAGCCCTTCCTTCCGCCGTGCGGAGGACATGCGGTTTTCCTCCCGGCGGGACGGGCACCGGGAAGCCATGCCTCATCACCGCCGACCGCTCCTCGACCGCACGGCCCTCCTGCTCGCGGAGGGCTACGCCTGGCTCCCGGACCGGATGCGGCGCGCCCCGGACCACGCCCTGCACACCCGTGTGCTCGGACGGCAGGCCCTGGCCCTGCGCGGCCCGGAAGCCGTCCGGTTCTTCTACGACGAACGGTACGTGCACCGGCACGGGGCCGTTCCGGAGCCGGTGCTCAGCACCCTCTTCGGCCACGGGGCCGTGCACACCCTGGACGGGGAGGAGCACCGCGTCCGCAAGCGGATGTTCCTGTCGCTCCTCACCCCGCCGGACCGGGTGGCGGATCTCGTCGCACACGTCACCGCGGCCTGGGACGAGGCGGTGGAGTCGTGGGCCCGGCGCCGGGGGGCCGTGGTGCTGTTCGACGAGGCGGCGCAGGTCCTCACCGCCGGGGTCTGCCGGTGGGCCGGGGTGCCGCCGGAGGCCGGCCGGGTCGCAGCGGTGGCCCGGGACCTGGTGGCCATGGTCGACGGTTTCGCCACACTCGGGCCGCGCCACTGGCGCGCCCGCACGGCCCGCCGCCGGTGCGAGAAGTGGCTGGCTCCCCTGGTCGAGGACGTACGGTCGGGCGCGCTCACCGTTCCGGAGGACTCGGTGCTCGCCGCGGTGGCGCGGCACCGGGACGCCGGTGACCGGATGCCCGGCCCCCGCACGGCCGCGGTCGAACTGCTGAACGTGCTGCGCCCCACGGTGGCGATCGCCTGGTACGTCGCCTTCGCCGGACATGCCCTGCACCGCTGGCCCGCCAACCGGGACCGGCTGCGCGAGGGTGACGCGGAGTACACCACCGCCTTCGTCCACGAACTGCGCCGCTTCTACCCCTTCGCACCCTTCAGCGGAGGCCGGGCGGCCACCGGACTGTCCTGGCGGGGCGCGGCCGTCCCCGCCGGAGGGGTCGTCCTGCTGGACATCTACGGGCAGAACCACGACCCCGGGCTGTGGGGCGACCCGTACGGGTTCCGGCCCGGGCGCTTCCTGGAGCGGCCCCCGGAACGGGACGAACTCATCCCCCAGGGCGGCGGCGATGCCTCGGCGGGCCACCGGTGCCCCGGGGAAGCGATCACGGTCGCCGTGCTGGAGGCACTTGCCGTCCGGCTGGCCCGCCTGGACTACCGGGTACCGCCGCAGGATCTCGGCATCCCCCTGCGACGGGTGCCGAGCCGGCCGCGCAGCGGGGTCCTGATCGAACCCGCTCCCTCCGCCGGCTCTCCCTGAACGTCCCGGCCGCCGGGCCCTTCCCGGCCCGGCGCGCCGCCGAGGAGCGACACGGGCGCGGATGTCCACCCTCTTCCGGAATTGCGCTGCTACAACAGACAGCCGGCGAACAACCGGCGGCAGGCGCGAACGGTACCGCGCGCGTCAATGAGAGGAATTGCGCCGTGGTGCTTTCCGAGGAGCGCACGATCGTGGAGGAGCCCCGCAGCCGTTCTGCGGGGGCGGTGGTGGTCACCTGGCTGACCACCACGGATCATAAGAAGATCGGCACGCTGTACATGGTCAGCGCGTTCGGATTCTTCGTCATCGGGGGAATCCTGGCCCTCGCCATGCGTGCCGAACTCGCCCGTCCCGGGACCCAGCTGCTCACCAATGAGCAGTACAACCAGGCGTTCACCATGCACGGCACGATCATGATGCTGCTGTTCGCCACCCCGCTGTTCGCGGGGTTCGCCAACGCCATCATGCCGCTGCAGATCGGTTCCCCCGATGTGGCGTTCCCCCGGCTCAACATGCTGTCGTACTGGTTCTTCCTGTTCGGCGGCCTCATCGTGGTGCTCGGTTTCCTCATCCCGCAGGGAGCGGCAAGTTTCGGCTGGTTCGCCTACACGCCGCTGAGCCGTCAGGAGTTCTCCCCCAGTACCGGCTCCGACCTGTGGGTGATGGGGCTGGCGCTGGGCGGCTTCGGCACCATCCTGGGCGCCGTCAACTTCATCACCACGATCATCTGCATGCGGGCCCCCGGCATGACGATGTTCCGCATGCCGATCTTCACCTGGAACATCCTGCTCACCAGCGTGCTGGTGCTGCTGGCCTTCCCGGTGCTGGCCGCCGCGCTGTTCGGGCTGGCCGCGGACAGGCTCTTCGGCGCCCACGTCTTCGACCCGGGCAACGGGGGCGCGCTGCTGTGGCAGCACCTGTTCTGGTTCTTCGGCCACCCCGAGGTCTACATCATCGCGCTGCCGTTCTTCGGCATCATCACGGAGGTCATCCCGGTCTTCAGCCGCAAGCCGATCTTCGGTTACATCGGGCTGGTGGGCGCGACCTTCGCCATCGCCGGTCTGTCGATCACCGTATGGGCGCACCACATGTATCCGACGGGCGCGGTGCTGCTGCCGTTCTTCGCCTTCATGACGTTCCTCATCGCGGTCCCGACCGGGGTGAAGTTCTTCAACTGGATCGGCACCATGTGGCGCGGCTCGCTCAGCTTCGAGACCCCGATGCTGTGGGCGGCAGGATTCCTGGTCACCTTTCTGCTCGGCGGCCTGACCGGAGTGATTCTCGCCTCGCCGCCGCTGGACTGGCACGTCACCGACACCTACTTCGTGGTCGCCCACTTCCACTACGTCGTCTTCGGCACGGTGGTGTTCGCGATGTTCGCCGGCTTTCACTTCTGGTGGCCCAAGTTCACCGGGAAGATGCTCGACGAGACCCTCGGGAAGGTCCATTTCTGGACCCTCTTCATCGGATTCCACCTGACGTTCCTCGTCCAGCACTGGCTCGGCTCCGAAGGCATGCCGCGCCGCTACGTCGACTATCTGGCCGCCGACGGATTCACCTTCCTGCACACCCTGTCCACCATCGGCGCCTTTCTGCTGGGCCTGTCCACACTGCCGTTCGTCTACAACGTGTGGAAGACCGCCCGCTACGCCCCTCGTGTGGCGGTGGACGACCCGTGGGGCTTCGGCCGGTCCCTCGAGTGGGCCACCTCCTGTCCGCCGCCCCGGCACAACTTCCTCACCATTCCGCGTATCCGCTCCGAGTCCCCCGCCTTCGACCTGCACCACCCGGAGATCTCCACCGGGGCGCAGCTGGGGGACGAACGGCGCGACGTGATCGACACCGACGATGCGGCCGTCAGCCGCTGACCGCCCGGGAGCCGTGATGGATCTCCAGAGCCAGGCCCGCCTCACCGTGGAGCAGCTGGAGGGCTATCTGCGGGCCCGCGCGGAGGCAGCCGTGGCCCGCCGCGACGGCGAGGCGCTGGCCGACCGCATGCCCTGGCTGACCACCGCCCAGCGCGAGGAGTTCGTGCGGCTCTACGCCGAGGACCGCATCGGCCTCACCCGCTGCACCCTGCGCGCCCTGACCCGCCGCTGCCGCGAGCTGCGCGCCGAGTACGAGGCCCGCTACGCCGAACTGCGCCGGCGCCTGCTGACCGTGATCGTGGCCGTTCTGCTCGGCGCCCTCGCCGCGGCCCTAGCCGTGACGGCACTGCTGCTGCCCCGCATCGGCTGACGCGGTCAGGACGGGCCGGCGGGCAGCCGCAGGGCGATCATGGCGACGTCGTCGTCACCGCCGGTGGGCAGCATTCCGGCCAGCAGGTCGTCGCAGAACACCCCCAGGGGGCGGCGGGCCGCCGACACCGCCCGGCCGTGCAGCCGGTCCAGGCCGTCCGTGAGGTCTTCGCCGCGGCGCTCCACCAGGCCGTCGGTGTAGAGCAGCACGGTGGAGCCGGCGGCAGCAGCTCATGGGCGGTGCTGTGGCGGGGGTCCGGGACGAGCCCGATGAGCGGATGGCGCGCCGCGGTCAGGAACCGGGCCGTCCCGTCGGCCTGGACGAGCAGCGGGGGCGGGTGACCCGCAACGGCGTACTGGAGACGGGCACCGCCGGGTGCGGGGTTCTCGACGCGAGCCACGATGCAGGTGGCCGTGCACTCCGAGTAAAGGCTCTGCACGCAGGTGTCGAGGCGGCGCAGGATCTCCCCGGCGGGCTCCCCGCGGTCCAGGGCCAGGCCGCGGAGCATGTTGCGCAGCTGGCTCATGGTGACGGCCGCGGGCAGGTCGTGACCGGCGACGTCGCCGATGGTCAGGATGGTGGCACCGTCACGCAGGATGAAGGAGTCGTACCAGTCGCCGCCGACCTCGGTACCGAGGGTACTGGGCCGGTAGCGGACGGCGATGTCCATGCCGGGCACGTCGGGCGGTGCGGTGAGAAGGCTGCGCTGGAGGGCGAGCGCGACCTGCCGGGTGCGCTGGAATTCGAGGGCGTTGCGCAGCGGGGCATGGGCCCGTTCGAGAAGTTCGCTCAGCAGGTCGATCTCGGGGCGGCCCAGCGGCGGGTGGTCGCCGCTGACGGAGGCGGTGAGCAGGGCGGCGGTGACGCCGTCGACGACAACGGGGAGCACGGCGACACTGTTGGTGCCGTCCGCCAGCCACGGCTCCTCTCCCGGCGGGGCCAGGCCGGGCGGGGGCTCGCCGGGCGGGAAGACGGCATGGACGGTGCGGCGCTGCTCCGCGGCGCGGGCAAGCGCGCTTCCGGGCCGCAGGTGCTTCTCATGGTGCGGGGGCAGTCCGGGCAGGCCGGGGCGGGTGACGGCGACGACGCGTTCGGCGGACAGCGCGGTGCCCTCGGGGCGGTCAAGGGACTGCGGGAGGAAATAGATGGCGCAGGCGTCGGCGAGTTCGGGCACGATCACCTCGGACAGGGCGGCGAGCATGTCCTCCAGCCGGACCTTCTCGGCGGTGGCGGCAGCGGTGCGGGCCAGCAATTCCTCGCGGCAACTCTCCTGCCACTGCTGTTCGACGTCCGCACAGGTGCCCACCCACTCGATCACCGCGTCGCCGTCGCGGACGGGCGCGGCGTGGATGGCGAAGTGCCGGTATCCGCCGTCGGCCAGGCGCAGCCGGTAGGTGTGGGTGAACAGCGGGGGGACCTCGGCCAGCGCCCGGCTCCACGCCGTGAGAATCGCGTCGCGGTCCTCGGGGTGGACGGCGTTGATCCATCCATCGCCGCGGAACTCCTCCCAGGTCTGGCCCGTCACGCGTTCCCAGCCGGGGCTCGGCTCCGTCACTCCGCCCTGGGGCGCCGTGACCCACACCATCTGCGTGCCGGCATTGGCCAGACTGCGGTAGCGCAGCAGCGCACGGCGGCGCTGCTCGGACAGGACCCGGATTCTCTCCGCGGCCTCCACCTGCTCCGTGTCCTCCGCCACGATGGCCGGCACGCCGTGCTCACCGGCACCGAGTGTCGCCCGGGAGATGCTGAAGCTGAAGTAGCGCCTCGGGCTCTGCGCCGATTCCGGGAAGGCCAGGTCGACGGGGGCCGTGGCCAGGCGTTCGGCCCGTCCGGTGGTGAACACCCGGTCGAAGATCCCGAAGTAGCCGGACTGCGCGAGGTCGGGAAAGGCGTCCCGGAGCGGCACGCCCTGCGGCCGGTCGCCGAAGGTCTCCCGGAAGACGGCGTTGGTGTAGGCGATGCGGTGGTCGGGGCCGTGGGTGACGATCACCCCCACGGGAGCCGGGTCGAAGACGTGGAGCCGGATACCGCTGGACAGGCGCTGTGTCTCCTCGCTCATCCGTGTCTCCCCAGACTGATCGGGCGACGGTTCCGCTCGGTTCCCCGGCCCTGGTAGTGGGTATGCCGATATGGACGACGATAAGCGATATCTCCAGCTCAGGCTGGCGGGAAGGGTCACCCGGCCGCCCGCCGGCCAGGGCCGGCCCACGGCCGCCACGGTGTCCCGCGCCGCCCCCGCCGCCCGCGGTTCCCGCGGTCCCCGCCCCTGCCCCGGCCCGTGCCGGGCGCGGCGGCTGTCCGGCCAGGGGCGGTGACCCGCCGGCGCGGCCCGGCACCGCCCGGCGCGGGCACCGGGGGGAGCCGGAGGAGGCCCGGGGAGGGACCTGAGGCCCCCGGCCCCCTCCGCCGCGCTTCACGGCGGTGGCAGGCCCCTGCCGCGCCAGTTACTCCTCGATGACCGCCTCGACCCGGACCACCGACCCGTCCGGGGCCAACGGCAGCTGGTTTCCCTCCACCCGCCGGCCGTCCACCGTCAGCTGCCGCACCCGGCCCCGGACGCCCGCGGCCTTGCGCACGGTGATCTCGTACGTGGCTCCCTGGTACTTCCGGCTGACGCTGAACCCCTCCCAGGCGGCCGGCAGGACCGGGTCGATCCGCAGTCCGCCGAAGTCCGGCCGGATGCCGAGTATCCACTGTGTGATGGCCACGTAGTTCCACGCCGCGGTGCCGGTCAGCCAGGAGTTCTTGGCCTCGCCGTGGGTGGGGGCGTCCTTGCCCGCGATCATCTGGGCGTAGACGTAGGGCTCGCAGCGGTGCAGTTCCCCGATGTCCTCGCGGGCCGAGGGGTTGATCCGCTTGTAGTAGTCGAAGGCGCCGTCCCCGTTGCCCACCATCGCCTCGGCGATCATCAGCCAGGGGTTGGTGTGGCAGAAGACGCCGGCGTTCTCCTTGTATCCGGGCGGGTAGGAGGAGATCTCGCCCAGCTCGACCCGGTACCGGGAGTACGCGGGCTGCTGCAGCACGATCCCGTGCTCGGTGGCCAGCCGCTCCCGGACGCTCGCCAGGGCCCGGACCGCCATGCCGTTCCCGACTCCGATGCCGCCGATGATGCACATGCCCTGCGGCTCGATGAAGATCTGGCCCTCCTCGTTCTCAACGGAGCCGACCACGTTGCCGTGGTGGTCGAAGGCCCGCCGGAACCAGGCGCCGTCCCAGCCGTGCCCGGTGACGGTTCCCGCCATCTTCTCCGCCGCGCTGCGGTACTCGGCCGCTTCCCGGGGCCGGCCACAGGCGTCGGCGATGCCCGCCAGCTCCCGGGCGGCGAGCGTGAACAGGCCGGCGATGAACACCGACTCGGCGACCCCGCCCTCCTTGTTCTCGGTGGTCTGGAAGGGCTCTCCCGGGGTTTCCGAGAAGCAGTTGAGGTTCAGGCAGTCGTTCCAGTCGGCCCGGCCGATCAGCGGCAGGCCGTGCGGGCCGAGCCGGTCCAGGGTGTACCGGAGCGCGCGCTGGAGGTGTTCGTACAGGGGAGTGGCGGCCGACTCGTCGTTGTCGTAGGGCACCTGTTCGTCCAGGACCGACAGGTCGCCGGTCTCCTTGAGGTACGCCGCCACGCCGGTGATGAGCCACAGCGGGTCGTCGTTGAAGCCGGACCCGATGCCGTCGTTGCCGCGCTTGGTGAGCGGCTGGTACTGGTGGTAGGCGCCGCCGGTGGGCAGCTGGGTCGCGGCGATGTCGAGAATCCGCTGCCGGGCCCGCTCGGGCACGATGTGGACGAAGCCCAGCAGGTCCTGGTTGGAGTCGCGGAAGCCCATGCCCCGGCCGATGCCCGATTCGAACGAGGACGCCGAGCGGCTCATGTTGAACGTCACCATGGACTGGTAGGCGTTCCAGATGTTGACCATGCGGTCGGTGTCGGTGTCCGGTGAGGTCACCTGCATGGTCGACAGCATCGCGTCCCAGGACGCGCGCAGGCCGGCGAATCCCTCGGCCACCGTCCCGGGGCTGAGCCACCGCTCGATCACCGGGCGCACCAGGGTCTTGTTCACGGTCTGCGAGCCCGGCGGGTCGAACTTGGCGTCCCGCGGGTTCTCCCAGTAGCCGAGCAGGAAGACCACCTCGCGGGTCTCGCCGGGGGCGAGCGGCAGCCGGACGTGGTGGCTGCCCATGGGCGCCCAGCCGTGCGCGACCGAGTCGAAGGACCGGCCCCGCTCCACGGCGGCCGGGCGGTCCCACCCCCGGTAGGCGCCGAGGAAGGTGTCGCGCTGGGTGTCGTATCCCGCCGGCGGCTCGGAGCAGGCGAAGTACGCGAAGTGGTCGCGCCGCTCCCGGTACTCGGTCTTGTGGTAGATGACCCCGTCCTCCAGCTCGACCTGGCCGGTGGAGTAGTTGCGCTGGAAGTTGGTGGCGTCGTCCTGGGCGTCCCACAGGCAGAACTCGACGGCCGAGAACAGCGACAGGTCGGCGGCGGCATCGCGGTCGTTGGTCACCCGCACCCGCCAGACCTCGAGGCTCTCGCCGAGCGGGACGAAGTACAGCGTCTCGGACCGGATGCCGCCGCGTGCGGAGGCGATCGTGGTGTACGACAGGCCGTGCCGGCACTCGTACGCGTCCAGTGCGCTGCGGGTCGGCTGCCAGGACGGCGACCAGAAGTCGCCCGAGCCGTTGTCCCGCAGGTAGACATAGCGGCCACCGGTGTCGAGGGGCACGTTGTTGTAGCGGTACCGGGTCAGGCGCCGCAGCCGGGCGTCGCGGTAGAAGGAGTAGCCGCCTGCGGTGTTCGAGACAATGCCGAAGTAGTCCTCGGTGCCCAGGTAGTTGATCCAGGGCAGGGGAGTGTCGGGCCGGTTGATCACATACTCGCGTCGCTCGTCGTCGAAGAAGCCGTACCTCACGTGTTCCTCCAGCACGGTGGGCGGAATGCGGTGGCAGGAGGGAGGTGACGAGGTCGTGGGAGCGCTCCCATCCCGGGTCTCATCCTGCCACGTCGCCCCGCCCGGCGAAAGGTGCCCGGGAGACAGTCGGTTCCCCGCGGTGCGTACACGGCCGGCCACCGGCTCTCCGGAGCGGGGGCGTCACGGGCCGGCCGGTGGACCGTCACCGCAGGCTGGACGCCTGCCGCCGGGAGCTGAGGCGCCTCACCGGAACCGGACGACGGTGGCGGGCGCCGCACACCGCTCCGGACTCACCGGCGCCGCCTCGCCGGTTCCTCCTCGGCGCCGCTCGCCGTGCCGCCGGGCCGTGCGGTGCAGCGCATGATCACTCCGCGTCCGCAGGCGGGCCGGAGGCATTGTCGGGAGCTGTGATCAGCTGGATGGTCAGCAGACCGAACACGCCGCTCAGGACAATGCCGGCGATGGTGCCGACCGCGTTGCCACCGCGGATGCCCGACCAGCCCACCGCCAAGCCGGCCAGCGTGCCCAGCAGGCACAGGCTTGTCAGACATCCTGTCGCACGTCCCATCCCGGCCTCCCGCCTCTGTTCCACAAGCGTGACGGTAACGGCTGCGGGAACGGCCGGACAGACAGGACCCCGTCCGGCCCGGGCGCCGTCGGACAGCCGCACGGCCCTCGCCTGAACAGGTTCAGCCGGCGCGGGCAGGCGTCCCACGGAACTCCTCCCGGTGACACCCGCCACGCAGCAGACCGGTGGCGGCGGCAGCCATGCCGCCTCCGCCGCCGGCAGCGGCGGATGAACCGTCAACGCCGTGGGCCGGACCGGACACCCGCCGCGAGACGGGATCGCGTCGCGCCGAGGCCCGGGCGGGAGGCACTCGGCAGGCCGTCACGGCGGGATCGAGTCGATCACCTCCCTCAGGCGCCGCAGCACGGTCCCGAGTTCGTCCCGGGGCGGCGTGGCGAGTGCCAGCCGGAGCGCTCGGGGGCGGCAGGGGCCGGTGGCGAAGGCGTCTGCGGTGGACACGAGGATGCCTGCCTCGGCGAGCAGAGCCGCGACGTGGTCGGGACGCTGGTGCGGCTCCAGGCCGAGCCAGACCATGTACGACACCGGATGCGCCGTGCAGGGCATCCCGGCCAGCGCAGCCCGGGCGATGTCCTGCCGGGCGGCCGCGTCGACCCGGCGTTCCTGCTCCCAGCGGGCGACCGTGCCGTCGGCCAGCCAGCCGGTGGCGAGCGCCGTGACGAGTCCCGGGGCGCCCCAGGCCGCCAGGCGGAGGCTCCTGGTGACGCCCTCCACATGGTGGCCGGGCAGCACGGCGAAGCCGAACCGCAGGCCGGGAGCCACGTTCTTGGACAGTCCGGCGATGTAGCAGGTGCGTTCGGGGGCGAGAGTCCGCAGGGGAGGAGGCGGTGACGATGCGAGGAACGCGTAGGTGCCGTCCTCCACGATGAGACAGTCGTGGGAACGGGCGAGCGCGACGAGACGGTCGCGTCGTTCCCGGTCGAGGACCCAGCCCAGCGGGTTGTGCAGGGTGGGGATCGCATAGATCGCGCGGACCGGGCGCGTGCGGCACAGGCGGTCGAGTGCGGCGAGGTCGGGCCCCGTCGCCGTGAGCGGGACCGGGGCCATGTCGAGACCGTGGGCGGAGGCGAGCAGCCTGATGCCGGGGTAGCTGAGCGCGTCGACCGCGAGGACGTCACCGGGCCTGGTGAGGGAGCGCAGCACGGAGTCGAGCGCCTGCTGGGCGCCGCTCGTCAGCAGGACGTCGGCCGGCGCCGTGTCGATGCCCCGGTCCAGCAGGTAGGTGGCCACGGCCGCCCGCTCGTGCAGGCGCCCGCCCGGCGGGTCCTGGCGGAGCAGCGCCTCGGCCTCGCCCGAGACGGAGAGCGCACGCAGCGCCTGCCGCAGCCGGTCGGCCTGGCCCTCGGCCAGCGGCTGATTGAACGACAGGTCCGCGACCCGCGGCACCGGCAGGGCGCGCGACGGCTCGAGGCCGTCGTAGCCGGACTGCACCCGCACGAACGTGCCGCGCCCCCGTTCACCCACCACCAGGCCCATGGCGGCGAGTTCGGCGTAGACCCGGGTGGCGGTGGCCAGGGCGATCCGCCGTCTGCGGGAGAGATCGCGGTGCGTCGGGAGCCGGGTTCCCGCCGCGAGCGTGCCGGACCTGATCGCCGCGGCGAACTCGTCGACGATGGCCTTGTAGGACGGTGGCCGCATGTGGCACCTGTATCCGTCTGTATCCAGGACAATAAGGAGAACGTCATAGATTACTGCCCCTAGTCTCGGTGCGTCCAAGCCCAGGCGAAACGGAGCAGGCCGCATGACCGTGCACATCGACCGTGACGAGCACGTCGTCACGGTCACCATCGACAGGGAACGCAAGCTCAACGCCCTCGACTACCCGACGATCGATGCGCTGCTCGCGAGCCTCGACCGCATCGACTCCGACGGCTCCGTCCGGGCGATCGTGCTGACCGGCGCGGGGCGCAGGGCGTTCAGCGCGGGCGCCGACATTCCCTCTCTGGCGGGGAGCATCGCCGGTGGGCCCGAGCGCGCCCTCCGCGAGATCGTCCGACGGGGACACGCGCTGACCCGGCGGATCGAGGAATTTCCCAAGCCGGTGATCGTCGCCGTCAACGGGCTCGCGTACGGGGGTGGCTGCGAGATCACGGAGGCCGCTCCGCTGGCGGTCGCCGCCGAGCACGCCACGTTCGCCAAGCCCGAGATCTCCCTGGGTTTCCCGCCGCCCTTCGGCGGCTCCCAGCGGCTGCCGCGGCACGTCGGCCGCAAGCGCGGTCTGGAGATCATCCTGACCGGCGACCCGGTCCCGGCCGCGCGGGCCGCGGAGATCGGCCTCGTCAACGCCGTCGTACCGGCCGGCGAACTGCTCGACACCGCACGTCACCTGGCCGACCGCATCATCCGGCACGCGCCGACGGCCGTAGCGGCCTGCCTGCGCGCGGTCACCCGCGGCATCAACCTGCCCGTCGACGAAGGACTCGCGGTGGAGGCGGCCTGCTTCGCCGCCACCGTGCCCACCGACGGCGTGCGGACCGGGCTGCGGCGGTTCCTCGACCGCTCGGTCGCGTCCCCCTGAAGAACGGCTGCGGCTGCGCATCGGGCCGGCGGCCTCCGCGAGGGGGAGTCCCCCGGCCGGCACCGGGAGATGGAGCTGCCCCGGGTTCCGGCTCCCCCCGCACCCTTGGGTGACTCAGTGGTAGGCCCGGAGACAGGTCAGGACCAGGTGTTCGAGCCGCGCGTCGCCCAGCCGACGTGCGGCACGGGAGGACACGCGCAGCAGGCGCAGTTCCTCGTCGTGATGGCCGCGAACGCGGAGATAGGGGAGCAACGTCAGCGGCAGCACGGCACGGTAGCGCTGGTGATCGATGGCCTCGGCCAGCTCCAGGGAAGCCAGCAGGTTCGGATGCTCGGTGTCGAACCATGCGAGGGCATCCGCCGTGTGGCGCAGTGCCGGCCGAGCCATCGGGCTGCTGCCCCGGATGGCCGGCGGGCACGTCCTGCCGAAATGGCGCGCGGCGCGCTGCGCCGTGGTGAGGTAGTACTCCAGGAGGCGCAGGGGTTCCGGGGCGGCGGCCGGGCATTCCGGGGCGGCGGCTCGTACGAGCGCCCGGTGGAGTCCGCGGAAGGCGTACCGGTAGGGCCGGGGCTGGACGAGTAAGTGCAGGTCCAGCATGGCCTCCAGATGGCGTCCCGCCGTCTCCGGCGGAAGAGCGGCCAGCGCGGCAGCCGTGTACACATCGAAGTCCGGCCCCGTGCAGATGCCCAGGTTCCAGTACAGGCTCTGCTGACCGGGGCTCAGGGCATGCACGGAAGCGGTCAGCGCGGCGCGCACGCTGCGGCCCCCGGAGACCAGTTCGTCCAGCGGCGAGTCGCTCTCCCGCAGCCGCAGTGCCACGTCCTCGAGTGTCTGGTGGGGCCGCCGTCGCAAGGGTGCGGCGGCCACCCGGATCGCCAGCGGCAGACCGTCGCACAGGGCCACCACCTGCCGTGCCGACTGCTCCTCCGCCGCGGTCCGCGCGGTGCCGAGAAGGGCGGCGAGCAGCGCCAGTCCCTCGTCGGGAGCCAGCGGATGCAGGGACACCGGGACCGAGCCGTCGAGGTCGGCCGGCTGGGCACGGCTGGTCACGAGGACGCAGCACCGGCCGCCGCCCGGCAGCAGCGGCTCCACCTGGCCGGCATTCGCGGCGTTGTCCAGGACCAGCAGGAGCCTGCGGGAGGCGGTGTGGGTGCGCCACAGCGCGATGCGGTCGGCAAGCGCATGCGGGACCTGTTCGGCCGGCAGACCGAGGGCGCGCAGCAGCCGGCCCAGGGCGTCGAACGGCTGCACCGGGTCCCGGCCGTCGGTGCTGAAGCCGCCGAGGTCGATGAAGAGCCGGCCGTCGGGGTACCGGTCCGCGAGCCGGTGCGCGGCGTGCACGGCGAGGGCGGTCTTGCCGACGCCGGCCATGCCGTCGAGGGTGATGATGGTCAGGGCGGTGTCGCCGGTGCGGGAGACCGTGTTCATCAGCGCGTCCAGTTCCCGCTTCCGTCCGATGAAGTCGGGGATGTCGTAGGGCAAGGTGGCAGGGGCGGCCGGCGCCACGGAAGGCACCGGGGGTGCGGCGGTCACGTGTCCTGCTCCCGATTCCACGATCTGGCGGTAGCGGCGGCGCACCTCGGGACCGGGCTCGATGCCGAGCTTCTGGGTGAGCAGCCGGCGCAGCCGGTGAAAGACCTCGATGGCCTCGGCCTGCCGGCCGCAGGCGGCGAGGGCCTGCATCAGGAGGGCGTGGAGGTGTTCCCGTAAGGGGTGCTCTCCGCTCATGGTGGTGAGCTGCTCGACGGCTTCGTGCGCTTCGCCGAATTCGATCCAGAGCTCCATCAGGCGTTCCCGTGCGGCCAGGCGCCGTTCCAGCAGCGCGGCGACAAGTGAGCGCAAGGCGGGCAGGTCCAGGCCCTCCAGCGGGGTACCGCGCCAGGGCCGCAGTGCGGTGGTGAGCCGTTCCGCTTCCCGTCGCACGTCGCCGGAGGCCCGTGCGGCGCGCGCCTCATCGAGGCATTGCTCGAAGAGCCGGAGATCCAGTTGGCCGTCGGCGACGGCCGCGCGGTACCCGGCGACGCTGGTCCGGAGAAAGGCGGCTCCCCCGGGAATGCGCAGCCTGAGGTCGGAGACGATCTTCCGCACCTGATGCTCGGCGGTCCGTGGCGGATCGTCCTCCCAGACGCTGCTGACCAGGTCCTGGAGCGGTACCGTCTGGTTCGCCCTGAGGAGAAGCACCGCCAGTACCCGTTGCGATCTGATCCCGCCCAGGTTCACAGGTACGCCTCCGGCGGTGACGTCGAGCGGACCGAGAACACTGAACGTCACTGAAGAAGCCATGCATGCTCCCCTGGGTTCGGACGGCTGAAGGACGGTGCCTGTGCGGCGGCGTGCATCGGAGCGCCGGTGAGGCGTCGGCACCGGCACGGTGGTGAAGGCGCGGCAGGGACGGGATGCGGCCCTGGGCAGCCGTCCGCCGGCGATCGGTCCACGGCGAACGGCCGCGGGGACGCCCGGTTCGGCGGCGGCGGGTTACGGCGGAACTCGGAGGTGCCGGCGGCCGGCGTACATGGGCAGGGCCGCCTGCGCGGCGGTCACCCCGCGGTGAGTCCGGCGGCGCTGCCCGGGCCGGGAGCCGGTGCGTGCGTACGGGCGGCCGGCCGGCAGGTGCGGCAGGGCCGGCCGGCCGGCGGCGGTGTGGTGCTCCGGGCCCGTTGCCGCCGCGCCCGCGGACGCGCGCAGCGGGGCAACTCCGGGATGGCCTCGCAGGACGGTCCGGCAGCGTCTCCCGGGAGTCCTGCCGCGATGCGCCCCCGGAACCGGCTCGGTGGCCGAGAGGCGAGAAGGCATGGACAACTCCCGTGCGAGGATGCGGTGCCGTGATCGGCGGGGACGGCGAGCAGCCTCGGCGTGCCCCGGTCCGATGCTTGTCACCACGGTCTAAAGGATCAAGACCGTGCCGCTGCGATGTCCCGAAAGAGGCACGTGGGCGGGGTTCGGTGACGGTGACCACCCCGGTGTGGAGCGCGACCCGGCCGGGTCCGCGGGACCGGGCGGTGCCCGGCCGGGTCGCGACCGCGGAGGGTTATCCTTCGGACAGTGAAGCGAACCCGAAGAGCGTGTGGTGTGGAGCAGAGCCGGCCGCGACACGTTGCAGCCGCCGGGGTGGCGACATGCCTCTGGGGCGAGGCCGCGGCGGATGGTGCGGCGGCCTGCCCCGGCGTCGGAGGGCTCCCGCGACGGGACGGTCGGGTCCGCCCCGGTTCCCGGCACCGGAGCTGCGGCACTCCGCCGGCCGTGGGTTTTCTCCCGCAGCCGCTGACGCGCGGTGGGCGGGGCAGGTCGGTCCCGGCCGGGGGCCGGTCATGAATCGGCCGGGGAACGGACACGGTTCCCTGCGCATTCTGGTGGCGGACGGCCCCGGGGCCGTCCGCGGGGGAATCACGGACATCCTCAGCGGGAACGGGGTACTGGTCGTCGGGCGGGCCACCGACGGAGGCGACGCCTGCCGCCTGGCCGCCGCCGTCGACCCGGACGTGCTCGTCCTGGACGTCGGGCTTCCCGGGCAGGATGTGCGCCGGACGCTGGCGGAGTTCCGCCGCGTCGCACCGCGCTGTGGAATCGTGGCGCTGACCGCGCAGGACGGCGCCGCCGTGTCGGCATGGGAACTGCTCTCGCTCGGGGCCAGCGCCTGCCTCGTGAACGGGCCGACCCGGGCGGAGGTGCTCGCCGCGGTGCACGGCGCGGCCAGCGGGCGGGTGATGCTCTCGTTCTCCAGGAGGCGCCACGGCTCACCGGCCGTGCCGCGGGGGCGTGGCCTGTCGGCACGTGAACGGGAGATCCTCACCCTCACCTCACTGGCCCTGAGCAACGCCCAGATCGCCAGGAAGCTGTCCATCGCCGAGGGAACGGTCAAGCGACATCTTGGCAACATCTTTCGGAAGCTGGGGGCGGTGTCCAGGATGGACGCCGTCAACAAGGCCGTCGCCGCATTCCTGATCCCCCTGCCGCCGGCACTCCCCGGAACGGGGCACGTTCCGTCCCGGCTGTACGTCGCCGACCCGTTGCCGCAGACCGTGGCACCCTGCCGGGTGCCCCACCTGCGCTGACGAACGCCGGCCCGGGCCTGCCGTACCGCACCGGCCCCGACCGGGCGATTCATTCTCCCGGATTATTCCCTTTCTGGTACCACCAGCCTCCCGCTGAAAATTATTGACGAGGCCTGAGCCGCCGTCATATTTTGCTTCGGGTTGGTGCACGCCGCCGAGTTGAAGACCGGTCCGTCGAAGTTCGCTGAAGACCGAGCCGAAATCCGGACCGGTCTTTTACATGAGCACTCACCGTTGTCTCATGCTCTTGGAGGGCTTATCGTGCAGCTCGACAGTGTCCACATGCGAAATCCCGCCGAATCACGGCGCCACGGCTGGAACATTCTGGTCGCCGAGGCCGGCGGGGAGGACGATCCCGTCTCCTTACGGCGAGGGCTTCAGCGGCACGGGCACCGGGTCCGGGCCGTCACCACGGGGGCCGCGGTGCTGCGCGAGCACCAGGGCGCGGACATCCTGCTGCTCGACCTCGAACTCCCGGACATCGACGGGCTGGAACTGTGCCGGGACATCCGTTCCGTCAACGATGTCCCCCTGCTGGTGGTCACCGCCCGCGACAGCGAGCTCGACCGGGTGCTCGCCCTCCAGGCGGGGGCGGACGACTATCTCACCAAGCCCTGCGTCTTCTCCGAGCTCATCGCTCGCATGGAGGCCGTGATGCGCCGCGCCCGGCCCCGCCTGTACACGACCGCGCTGCTCACTCACGGGCCGCTGACCATTGACGCCACCACCCGTACCGTCCTGCTGGGCGAGCGGGAAGTGCCGGTCACCCGGAAGGAATTCGACTTGCTGCGTCTGCTGGCGGCGCACCCGGGCACCGTGGTTCCCCGCCGGAGGATTCTCCGCCAGGTGTGGGACGAACACGGCGCGGTGCGCAGCCGCACCCTGGACACGCACGTCAACAGCCTGCGCAACAAACTCGGCTCGCGGAACTGGATCAGCACGGTGCGCGGGGTCGGCTTCTGCTTCCAGCTTCCCCAGGACGGCACCGCTGCCGCACAGGAGCAGCCCCCCGGGGTGTTCGGGGCCCCCCGGACCGCCCCGACGGGATTCTGACGCATGCCCGGCGGGACCGCTTCCGGCCCGGCACCGGCGCTGTGTTCCGGCTCTCTCTGCCGGCAGCGGGCGGCCACCGCCCGGGCGGCGCATCCCGCCGCCCCCGGGCAGCGGCTGTGCGTGCGGTGCCGGAACCGGCTGCGGGACACCCTCCTGGGACTGCCTTCCCTGCACGGCGAATGCGGCCAGCTGCTGAGTACGGCGCGCACCTCCGGCGCGGCGCGGCAGAAGATCAGTGGCGGAAGACCGTCCGGTCTGCCGTTCAACGCCGATGCGGCGGATGTGCGCAGTGACATCAAGGGACTGCTGGCCTCATGGAGCGCGCTGGTCGCGGACGAGAACGCCCTGGCACCGCCGCCCTGCACGGTCGGCGGCCTGGCGCGGTTCCTGGTCCGTCACCTCCGGTGGCTGGCGGCGCATCCGGCCGCCGGGGATGCCAGCGCGGAGTTTGCCGAGGTCGGCGAACGGGCGCGGCGCATTGCCGGACGAGGCGGTGTGCAGCGCCGCATCCCGGTGGGGGTCTGCGTGCGGGAGGGCTGCCCGGGCGAGCTGGTGGCGCTGCTGGACGCCGGGGGCGGCGGAGGGAGTCCCGGCGAGATCCTGTGCACGGCGGATCCCGGCCATGTGTGGCCCAGCGGGCAATGGAGTGTGCTCCAGGGTTTGAGCCGGCGGACCGGCACGGCGGAGGAGCGGTCCGCGGAGCGCTGGCTGACCGCGGCCGAGGTCTCCCGCCTCTTCGGCGCCCCCGCCGGCACGGTTTACCGCCTCGCCTCCGAGCACGCATGGCGCCGCAGACGGTCGGCCGGCCGTACCCGGTACGCGATGAGCGATGCCGTGGCCAGTCTCGGTTCCCGGGTACGGCATCCCGCCGGGGAGCTCCCGGACTGAAGGCGTGCTCCGGGCCGCGGTCCCGGTGGGCGCGGCCCGGGCGCGGTTCAGGGGCCACCCGTGCCGAGGACGGCGGCACCGGTGTTGAGGAGGGCCAGCAGAGTCCGGGCCTGGACGTTGAGGTAGTGGCTGTGCGCCGCCATCGCGTTGAGCTGCCCGGGGGTGAGCCACTGGTAGCCGGGCGGCGGGTCCGCCGGGACCTCGTCGCCGGCTCCGTCGGCGTCCACCAGCAGATAGCGGCTCTCCGCGTTGAGGAACCGCCCGCCCTCCTCGGAGTGGACCGCCTGGTACCGGATGCGTTCGGGATCCGCCCCGAGCACCGTGTCCAGGAAGAGCGGCCGCTCCTGCCGGGGCAGATGGGCCCAGTTGGCCGGCGCGCACTGCACCGTGGGCCCCAGTTCCACCGTGCCCAGGAATCCCCCCTCCACCCGGGCGTGCACCAGCAGGTGCGGAACACCGGCGATCCGCCGGCAGAGAAAAGCGGCCACTCCGGCCCCGGTGGGTTCGAGGAGCGGCTGCGACCAGCCGGACACCTCCCGGCTGTCCGCCTCGACGGCCACGGCGACCACCCGGAAGTACCGCCCGTCCGGGCGGGCCAGCCGGTACCGGTCCCGCTGCCACCCACGCACCCGGGACAGGGGGATGCGCCTGACCTGCACGTCGTGGCGGGATCGTTCGACGGTGAACCAGGACTGCGCCTCGGCGTCGGTGAGCAGTGCCTGCCCGCCGGCCGTGGGCATGGGCAGACAGGCGAGGACAGTCCTGGCGTCCATGTTGACCACGTTGTCCCACCGGAGCGCCTCGCCGATCTGCCCCAGCGTGAGCCAGCGGAAATCGTCGTGGGGCTCCACGTCGTCCGCCGTCTCGACCAGCATGTTGCGGTTGGTCTTGCGGTAGAACCACGAGCCGTGCTCGGACTGGAGAACGTCGGCGAGTACCCGCCCCCGGCCCGGGCCGGAGAAATGGCCGAGGTATGCGACGGGGCTGCCCCGGTGCACCCCGGTGTAGTTGCTCCGGGTCGCCTGCACCGTCGGGGAGAGCTGGACCAGATTGCGGTTCCCGGGTTCCATCTTGGCCTGCATCAGGAAATGCAGGATGCCGTCGAACTCCTTGGCCAGAATGCCGAGTATGCCTGTCTCGGGCTGCCGGATGATGGGCTGCTCCCAGTGCCGGAACGGCCCCTCGCCGACATCCGCGGAGAGTCCCTCGACACTGAAGAAGCGTCCGCTGCGGTGGACCAGGTTCCCGGTGTGCTCCGCGAAGAACCAGCCGTCGAGCTCGTCCAGCGGTATCCGGAGCACCGAGAACCGGTGGGCCCGGGTCCGCTCCGCGAGCCAGCCGGTCAGCTCCGCGGTCCGCATCTGGCTGCCGGCGTCCCGGGCGGCGGCCGATGCCGCCAGCCGCTCCCGGAGGGACGGGTCCCGGCGCGGCCGGAGCCGCACCCCCGTGGTCACCGCAGCTCTCCCTCCGCGCCGCCCGCGCAGAAGCCGACGGTGCGCAGCAGTGCCTCGTCCAGCGGCACACGGGGGCGCCACCCGGTGGCCGAGCGGAAGGCCGACGAATCGATCACCAGACTGTGGAAGTCACCCGCTTCGGCCCGTCCGGGCGGCGGCACGGAGATTACCGGGACCGGGGGCTTGCCGGTGTGCCGGGCCACCAGGCGGGCGATGGCGGTGAAGACCTCGCCCAGCGGCGAGCCGACGCCGGTGCCCAGCAGCCAGTGACGGCCGGCCAGCCCGGGCAGCCGCATCGCCGCGGTCACCACGGCCCGGGCGGTGTCCTCGATGTAGAGCAGATCGCGGCGTACCGTGCCGTCGTGCCACATGGTGAGCGGGTCGCCGGCCAGGGCGCGGCGGACCATGGCGGCGACCACGCCCTTGTCGCGCACGGTGGCGCCGGTGCCGTAGCCGAAGACGGTGGGGAGCCGGACCGAGGCGCCGCGCAGCACCCCGGCGGCATCGGCGGCCAGCAGGGCGCGCTCGGCGGCCAGCTTCTGCCGGTCGTACTCCCCGAGCGGCCGGTCGGGCTCGGTGCCGTCGAGCACCTCCTTGTCCGACCACCCGACCTGGGAGGCGGCACCGGTGAACAGGACGCCGACGGGCCGGCGGGCCCCGTCCCGTTCCGAGAGCACGGCGACGAGATCACGCACCAGACCGACATTGACGCGTTCGGCCGCGGTGTCCCCTTCGGCGATCCGCCAGGTGGTGTCCTCCGCGATGTAGGCCACGGCGTGAATGACGGTGTCGGCGCCCTCGACGGCGGCGGCCATGGCACCGGGCTCGGTGAGGTCGGCGGTGTGCACGGTGATGTCGGCCCGGGCGTCCGCGGGGACGACGGCCGGGCGCCGGGCCACTGCCCGTACCCGCAGCGGATGACGGGCCAGTTCCCGCAGCACGGCGGAGCCGATGAAGCCGGTGGCGCCGAGGAGCACGACGAGCGGTGATGTCACTGCCACAGCCGCGCCTCCGCTTCCCTGCAGGCGGCGTACTCGGGAAGGAGTCCCCGCTCTCCCGCCTCGGCCAGGGTGGGGGCGACCAGATCACGGTCCGAGCGGATGTGGTCGTACCCCTGTGGGACGGGCAGGCCGAGGGCCGGGTCCAGGGCGTCCACCGCGAGTTCGTTCCCGGCGACGTAGTCCCCGGAGAGCACGTACAGCACCATGGAATCGTCGCTGGTGGAGAGGAAGGCATGGCCGATGCCGACGGGCAGGAACAGGGCGCGGTTGCTGTCCTCGTCGAGCGTCACGGATTCGGACGTGCCGAAGGTGGGCGAACCGACGCGCAGGTCGACGACGAAGTCCTGCACCCGCCCGCGGGGACAGTACACGTATTTGGCCATCCCCGGAGGAGTGGCGGTGTAGTGGATGCCGCGGAGTGTCCCGCGGCGTGAGATGTTGTGGCTCACCTGACCGACCGGGAAGAGCGGCTTGCCCAGGGTCCTGGCGAAGGTCTGCCGCTGGAAGGCCGAGCAGAACAGCCCGCGCCGGTCGCGGTGGACCGGCGGGGTGAACTCGATCACTCCCTCGATGCCGAGTTTGCGTACCTCCATCGGGCTGATCACCTCTCCTTGCGGTGTCCGGTCCCGGGCAGTTCCCCGGGCTGTCTTACGCCGACGAACAGCCCGTTTCCGGGATACTCGCCCTCGATGTACTCCACCGAGCAGCCGGCCCGGGTGAGGGCTGAGGCGTACTGCTCGCGGCTGTAGAGGCTCATCACGTGTGTGTCGGAGAAGTGGCGCACCCCGGTGTGCGGGCGGGCGACGAGGTAGTGGGCGGTCATGCGGCTGGTGAATCCCTCCCGGACGGTGTGGGTGACGCGGGCGACCGTCATGTCCCCGGCCGTGGTGAGTACCCGCCCGACATGCCCCGGGGTGAAGTTGTCCGGGAACCACCAGGGTTCGAGGACGAGGACCCCGCCCGGCACCAGGTGGCGGGCCATGGCGCCCACCGCGGTGTCCAGCTCGTCGGTGCCGCTCAGATAGCCCGGGGCGCAGAAGAGCGACACCACCGCGTCGAAGCTGCGTCCCAGCCTGAGGTTCCGCATGTCGGCCAGGTGGACCGGCACGCGGGGCAGCCGGGCGCGGACCACGTCGAGCATGCCCCGGGCGATGTCCACGCCGGCCGCGTCCGGGAACTCCGCGACGAGATGTTCCAGGTGGGCGCCGGTGCCGCAGCCCACGTCCAGCAGGGACACGGCCGCCGGTCTCCGGGCGCGGATGTGCTTGGCGACCACGGACGCCTCGTGGGCGTAGTCCTTGCCCCGCCCCTGGTACAGGGCGTCGTAGAGGGCTCCGTCGGCGTAGAGGCTCAGGTGCTCCGCCACGTCACACACTGCCTTCCGCTCGGGTTCACAGGGCTGCCAGGACGGTGCGCAGCGCGTCGACGATCTTGTTCTGTCGCTCCTCGGAGAGCGAGGGGTACATCGGCAGGGAGAAGATCTCCTCGGCCAGCCGTTCGGTGACCGGAAGATCTCCGCGGGTGTATCCGAGGTGCGCGAAGCCCGACATGGTGTGCACGGGCCAGGGGTAGCTGATGTTGAGCGAGATGCCGTGCGGCTTCAGCGCCTCGATGATCGCGTCCCGCCGGGGATGGCGGACCACGTAGACGTAGTAGACATGGGTGTTGCCGGGATTGACCTCGGGCAGTTGCAGCTGCCCGGGGCCGGTGAGGTCGGCGAGCTGTTCCCGGTAGCGGCGGGCCACCTCGCGACGCCCCTCGGTGTAGGCGTCGAGCCGGCGCAGCTTGCGGCGGAGGATCTCGGCCTGGACCTCGTCCAGCCGGGAGTTGTGCCCGGGGGAGCGGACCACGTAGTAGGTCTTGTCCATGCCGTAGTAGCGGAGCTGCCGCAGCGCGCGATCGACCTCGTCGTCCGAGGTGAGCACGGCGCCGCCGTCGCCGTAGGCGCCGAGGACCTTGGTGGGGTAGAACGAGAAGGCCGCCGCGTCGCCCATGGAGCCGGCCACCCGGCCGTGGTGGCGGGCGCCGTGCGACTGGGCGCAGTCCTCCAGGACGGCCAGCCCGTGGCGGCGGGCCAGGCGCTCCAGCGGGGCCATGTCCGCGCACTGACCGTACAGGTGCACGGGCAGCAGGGCTTTGGTGCGGGGCGTGATGGCGGCGCCCACCTGGTCGGTGTCCATCAGGAAGTCGGCGGCGCGGACGTCCACGAAGACCGGGGTGGCTCCGGTGGCGGCGATGGCGACGACGGTGGGGGCGGCGGTGTTGGAGACGGTGATGACCTCGTCCCCCGGTCCGATGCCGAGCGCCTCGAGGCCGAGTGTGAGCGCGTTCGTGCCGTTGTCCACTCCGGTGCAGTGGGTGACTCCGTGGTAGCGGGCGAACTCGGATTCGAATTGCTCGACGCTCTGGCCGAGGATCAGCTGTCCGGAACCGAAGACCTGGTCGACGGCGCCGAGAATGTCGTCCTTCTCCTTCTCGTACTCGGGTAAGTAGTCCCAGACCCGGATCGTCACCGGCGTGCCTCCTGTCGCTGGTTGCCGTGGTCTCCGGCCGTGCCTGCCTTGGCCGGTTTCCACCACTGGGGGTTGTTGCGGTACCACGCCACCGTTTCGGACAGCCCGCTGCCGAACGGCACCCGCGGCGTGAACCCGAGCTGCTCCCGGATCTTGCTGCCGTCCAGCGCGTACCGCAGGTCGTGTCCCTTGCGGTCGGCCACGTACCGGATCGCGGACCGGTCCGCGCCGCAGAGGCTGAGAATCCGCTGGGTGAGTTCGAGATTGGCCAGCCGGGTGCCCCCGCCGATGTTGTAGACCTCTCCGGCACGGCCGCGGTGGAGTACCAGGTGGACGGCACGGCAGTGGTCGTCCACGTGCAGCCACTCGCGGGTGTTGCGGCCGTCGCCGTAGAGCGGCACCGGGACGCCTTCGAGCAGATTGGTGATGAAGCGCGGGATGAGCTTCTCGGGGTGCTGGCGGGGCCCGTAGTTGTTGGAGCACCGGGTGATGGAGAGGTCGAGGCCGTGGGTGTGCCAGTAGGAGCGGGCCACGAGATCGGCGGCGGCCTTGGAAGCCGCGTAGGGGGAACTGGGCAGCAGCGGCCAGCCCTCGTCGGACTGACCGGCTGCCACCGAGCCGTACACCTCGTCCGTGGAGACGTGGACCACCCGTCCGACCCCGGCGCGCAGAGCCGCGTCGAGCAGCACCTGGGTACCGAGGACATTGGTGCGGCAGAAGTCGGCGCCCGAGTCGATGGAGCGGTCCACATGGGACTCCGCGGCGAAGTGCACCACGGCGTCGTGACCGGGCAGCAGTTCGTGCAGCAGCCGGGCGTCGCAGATGTCGCCCCGGACGAAGTCCAGCCGGTCATGATGCGCGGGAAGGTTCCGCCGGTCCCCGGCGTAGGTGAGTTTGTCCAGGACGGTGACGTGTGTGCCGTCCGCGGAGCCGTACCGCCCGGCCAGCAGCGCGCGGACGAAGTGGGACCCGATGAAGCCGGCGCCGCCGGTCACCAGGATTCTCATGTCATGCCCTTTCCTCGGGAGCGGGCCGGCCGGCGGCGGAGATGTCCATCACGTACCGTCCGTAGGCCGTGCCGGCCATCGCCGTGCCCAGCCGGTGGCAGTCCTCACGGCCGATGAACCCCATGCGCCAGGCGATCTCCTCGATGCAGGCGATGCGCACGCCCTGCCGGTGCTCCAGGATCTGGACGTACTGGGCCGCCTCCACCAGGGCGTCGTGCGTTCCGGTGTCCAGCCAGGCGAATCCGCGGCCCAGGGAGACCAGCCGGGCCCGGCCCCTTTCCAGGTAGGCGCGGTTGAGATCGGTGATCTCCAGCTCGCCTCGCGAAGAGGGCCGGAGGTTCTTGGCGATGTCGACGACGTCGTTGTCGTAGAAGTACAGTCCGGTGATCGCCAGATTGGACCGTGGCCGGGCCGGTTTCTCCACGAGCGAGACCAGATTGCCGTCGTCGTCGACCTCGGCAACGCCGTACCGCTCGGGGTCGCGGACGGGATAGCCGAACAGTACGCAGCCGTTCACGTCGCGGGCGTTCTCCTGGAGAATTCCGCTGAATCCGGGCCCGTGGAAGATGTTGTCCCCGAGGACCAGAGCCACGTCGTCGTCCCCGATGTGGTCGGTGCCGATGACAAAGGCTTCGGCCAGGCCACGCGGGCGGTCCTGCTCGGCATAGCCGATGGAGAGCCCGAGCGCTGATCCGTCACCCAGCAGCCGGCGGAAACTCTCGCGGTCCCGGGGGGCCGAGATGACGAGGATGTCGGTGATTCCGGCCAGCATGAGCACCGAAAGCGGGTAATAGATCATCGGCTTGTCGTAGACGGGTATCAATTGCTTCGAGGTGCCGATCGTGATGGGGTGGAGACGAGTACCGTGGCCGCCCGCGAGGATGATGCCTTTCACCTGACCGCCTCCATGGCGAATCGCCGATGCGTGTCCTGGCATGTGAATCCTGATAAAGCATCCCCGCATCCGCGGGCCGATATCAAGCGACACCGGGTCAGACTACTGTCAATTACTGTCAGGATATTGAATCCTCATGCTCCGGCGGCTGACCCGTGCGGTCGGAGCGCGGATAGACTCGCGAAGCAGCCGACCGCGAGTGCACCCCCAGTGAAAGGCTTTGCCATGAGCGCAACCGATGGTGTGCAGATCAGCAAGGTCATCAAGTTCTACGACGAGACGACGGACATTCTGGTGGAGATGGGCGGCCCCAATCTCCACATGGGCTACTGGGAGAACGAGAAGGACGACACCCCTACCGCGCGGGCTGCGGAACGCTTCAACGGCAAACTCGTGGAACGGCTGGCACCCCGGCCGGGACAGCGGTTCCTCGACATCGGATGCGGTGTCGGCGGCCCGGCGCTGAGCCTGGCCGGTGCCGCGGATGTGAGCGTGGTGGGGGTCAACATCAACGACTACCAGCTCCGCCAGGCCGCCGAGCGCGCGGCGGCGGCGGGCCTGGAGAGCCGCGTCAGCTTCATCCGGGCCGATGCCGCGAGCCTGCCCTTCCCGGACGGCTCCTTCGACGGCGCCTGGTTCGTGGAGGCGATGATGCACATGCCGGACAAGGCGGGCGTGCTGCGGGAAGCGGCCCGTACGGTACGGCCCGGAGGGCGCCTGGTGCTGGCCGAGCGCTTCCGCGAGGAGGGCACCGAACCGTCCCGCGACGGGCTGCACAGCCTGCCCACGTTCGAGGGCTACCGCCGGGCGGCCGAGGAGGCCGGCCTGACCGTGCTGGACATCACCGATGTGACCGCGCACACCGCGTTCTCGGAGGCGGCACGGGCGGAGCAGATCGAGGCGAGTCTGCGCCACCGGGACCGCCTGATCCCGTTGATGGGCGGTGAGGAGGCCTTCGAAGGCATGCTGGAAAGGCTGCGCGACGGCTATACGCCGCCCTATCTCTTCCTCACCGCTCTCCGCACCTGAATACGGGGCGGCGCCGCCGCCCGCGCCGGTCTCCGGCGGAAAGTGCGCCGCCCATACTTGACGGCTCAGGAGAGCGGCCACCAGACTCGAAGGACTTTTCCGCGCTTCGGCGGATCACCGACCGGGAGGACAAGAGTGAGCTCCACCACCCCGCCGTTACACCTTTCCTCACTGACCGGGCTGCGTTTTCTTGCAGCCTTCGCGGTTTTCTTCTCCCATGTGTACTACGTCTTCTGGTACGTCGAGGAACCGGGGCCCACTTTCACCCGGGCCGTCCTTGTGGCGGCATCTGCCGGGGTGAGTTTCTTCTTCGTGCTCAGCGGTTTCGTGCTGACCTGGTCCGCCCGGCCGGAGGACACCGCAGGGGCGTTCTGGC
Organism: Streptomyces sp. YIM 98790; assembly: GCF_011421595.1. Lineage (GTDB taxonomy): Bacteria > Actinomycetota > Actinomycetes > Streptomycetales > Streptomycetaceae > Streptomyces. Next base: position 31,476 of record NZ_WTLH01000005.1, read on the forward strand.
GCAGAAGATTCGTCAAGATTTATCCGAATCATGTGGTCGCCTGGGCGGCCGCACTCGGACTGATGGTCTCCGCCGGCACTCTCGTCAGCGCCGGCCAGGCGCTGCCGAACCTCTTTCTCATCCAGTCCTGGCTGCCCGACCACAACCACGACGCCGCCGCGAACGGCGTCTCCTGGTCGCTCTCCTGCGAGATCTTCTTCTACGCCTGCTTTCCGCTGCTGATGGTGCTGGCACAGCGGCTGAGCACGCGGCAGATCACGGCGGCGGTGGTGGTCACCGCCGTGGGCATCTGGATGATCCCCACGCTCGCATTCGCACTGCTGCCGGACTCTCCGAGTTTCCCGGAGATTTCGGCAACCCTCCACCAGCACTGGTTCGTCTATGCGTTCCCGGTCGCCCGGCTGCTGGAGTTCGTTCTGGGGATGCTGCTGGCCACCCTGGTGCGGCGGGGCCGGCTGGGGTCCGTGCGCCCCTGGCACGCCGGGGTCCTCCTCTGCCTGGGCGCCCCGGTGGCGGTCGAGGTGACGTTCCTGCGGGGCCTGGTGTCGGTACTGGCGGTTCCGCTGGCCGTGCTGGTGGTGGCATTCGCCAACCGGGACATCCGGGGCGGCGGCTCGGTCCTGGGGCGGCGGGGCACGGTGTGGCTGGGGACGGTCTCCTACGCCTTCTTCCTCATCCACTATCCGGTCATCACCGCTGCCGTGCAGTTCTTCGACATCGACCCGGTGCCGCTGCCGGCAGCCGCACGCATCCTGTGGTCACTGGCCGTGCTTGCCGTCTCCCTCGGCTGTGCGTGGGCGATGTACGCCGGAGTGGAACGGCCTCTGATGCGCCGCTTCGCGAATCCACGTGGCCCCGCCGGGCCACGTCCGGGCCCCGTGGACGAGGCCGCGCCCGCGCCGGTCGCGGGCGGCTGACCGGCGGCTCCGGCGGTACCGGCGGCACCGCGGCGGAGGCCCGGGCGGTTCCCGTCAGTCGGCGACGGGCACCGCCCGGGCGAACTGCGCCGCGTACAGGCGGGCGTAGGCACCGCCGGCGGCCAGCAGCTCGTCGTGACCGCCCTGTTCGACGATGCGGCCGGACTCCATCAGCAGAATGGTGTCGGCATCGCGGATCGTGGACAGACGGTGGGCGATCACAAAGCTGGTGCGGCCCTCGCGCAGCGCGGACATGGCGTGCTGTACCAGCATCTCGGTCCGGGTGTCGACGGAACTGGTCGCCTCGTCCAGCACCAGGATCACCGGTTCGGTGAGGAACGCGCGGGCGATGGTGACGAGCTGCTTCTCACCGGCGCTGAGATTGGTGCCCTCCTCGTCGATCACCGTGTCGTACCCGTCCGGAAGAGTCCGGATGAACCGGTCGGCGTGGGCGGCCCGGGCAGCCGCCACGATCTTGTCCCGCGAGACGCCGTCCGCGCCGTAGGCGATGTTCTCGGCTATGGTGCCGTGGAAGAGCCAGGTGTCCTGGAGCACCATGCCGGTGCAGCCGCGCAGCTCCCGGCGGGACATGGCCGTGATGTCGACGCCGTCCAGGGTGATGCTGCCGCCGTCCAGATCGTAGAACCGCATCAGCAGGTTGACCAGGGTGGTCTTGCCCGCCCCGGTGGGGCCGACGATGGCGACGGTGTGACCGGGCTCCACTGTCAGGGACAGGTCCTCGATCAGGGGTTCCCCCGGCCGGTAGCCGAAGCGGACGTGGCGGAACTCCACCCGGCCGGCCAGCCGCCGGGGCCGGCTGGGCTGCTCCGCGCCGGGCGGTTCCTCGTCCGCGTCGAGCAGCTCGAAAACCCGTTCCGCGGAAGCGATCCCGGACTGCACGATGCCGATCAGCGCACCGACCTGGGTCACCGGCCGGTTGAACTGCACGGTGTAGGTGATGAACGCCTGGATGTCCCCGATGGTCATCGCCCCCGCGGAGACGCGCAGCGCGCCGGCGACCGCGACCAGCACATAGTTGAGGTTGCCGATCAGCGTCATCACCGGCTCGATGATCCCGGAGAGGAACTGGGACCTGCGGCCGGCGTGGTAGACGGCCTCGTTCCGCTCGGTGAAGATCTCGGTGGTCTCCCGCTCGCGGCCGTGCACCTTGACCACCGCGTGCCCGGTGTACATCTCCTCCAGGTGCGCGTTGAGTTCACCCGTGGCCGCCCAGGAACGACGGAAGTGCGGCTGGGCGCGCCGGGCCAGGATTCTGGTCACCACCAGGGCCACCGGAATCGTCGCCAGTGCCACCAGGGTGAGCAGCGGCGAGATCCACACCATCAGCGTCAGGGCCCCGAGCAGCGTGAGGAGATTGGCGAGGACACCGGTCAGCGACTGCTGAAGGGTCAGGGCGACATTGTCGATGTCGTTCGTGACCCTGGACAGCACCTCGCCGCGGGGCTGGGTGTCGAAGTGGCCGAGCGGAAGCCGGTGGAGCTTCGCCTCCGCCTGCTCCCGCAGCCGGAACGCCATCCGCTGCGCCACCCTGACCGCCAGCCGCCCGCGGAAGAGCGCGGCCAGGGAGGCCAGGCACACGATGCCGGCCACGCCGAGAAGAATGCGGGCGATCCGGGCGAAGTCGACTCCCTGCGGCGTGCCGGTGCCCGTGACGATCAGGTCGGTGACGTGGCCGAGGATGAGCGGGATGACCGCGGCCAGGCCGACGCTGGCGGTGTTCACCAGCACGGTCGCGATCAGCAGCCACCGGTCGGTGCCCATCTGCCGCAGCAGGCGCGCCGCGGAACGGCGGAACGCAGCCGGCCTGGCGTCCTTGCTCATACCGCCTCCTCCTCGGTGAGCTGAGACAGCACGATCTCCCGGTAGGTGGGGCTGGAATCGAACAGCTCCTGATGGGTGCCGACGTCGGCGACCCGGCCGCGGTCCAGGACGACGATCCGGTCGGCGTCCCGCACACTGCTGATCCGCTGGGCCACGAACAGCACGGTGGCGGCGCCGAGCGCGCGGCGCAGGGCGGCGCGCAGGGACTGTTCGGTGGCATAGTCCAGAGCGGAGAAGGAGTCGTCGAACAGGTAGACGGAGGGGCGCGTCACCAGGACCCGGGCGATGGCCAGCCGCTGCCGCTGCCCACCGGAGAGATTGCTGCCGCCCTGGCCCACCGCGGAATCCAGTCCGTCCGGCAGGGCCTCGACGAACTCCCGTGCCTGCGCGGTCTCCAGCGCCGCCCACAGTTCGTCCTCCGTGGCTTCCGGTCTGCCGTAGCGCAGATTGGAGGCGATGGTGCCGGAGAACAGGTACGGCCGCTGCGGGACCAGGCCCACCGTGCGGGTGAGCAGTTCCGGGTCGCAGTCGCGGACATCGACGCCGCCCACCAGCACCGTGCCGCGGGAGGCGTCGATGAGCCGGGGGATCAGGGAGAGCAGGGTGGTCTTCCCGCTGCCGGTGGACCCGACCACCGCGGTGGTGGTGCCCGGCTCGGCCACCAGGTCCATCCCGCGCAGGACCGGTTCCTCGGCACCCGGGAAACGGAATTCGGCGTTCCTGATCCGGACCCGGCCCGGCTCGGGCAGTACGGTGACCGGAGCGGCCGGAGCCACCACGCTGGACCTGGTGTCCAGCACCTCGCGGATGCGCTGCGCGCACGACCTGGCCCGGGGCGCGGTCTGGAAGGCCCAGGCCGCCAGCATGACGCCGTGCAGAATCTGGGTCAGGTACTGCAGGTAGGCGACCACCGAGCCCACCTCCATGGAGCCGTTCTCCACCCGGTGTCCGCCGAACCACAGCACGGCGACGGCGGCGCACTCGATGATCAGGATGACGGCCGGGTTCATCAGCGCCTGCAGGCGGCCGACCCGCAGCGCCGTCTCGGTGACGTCATGATTGGCGCGGTCGAACCGGTCCCGCTCGTGATCCTCCCGCACGAAGGCGCGCACCACCCGCATCCCGGTGATCTGCTCCCGCAGGACACGGTTGATGGTGTCGATGCGTCGCTGCAGGGTCATGGTGAGCGGGAGCACGCGGCGCAGGATCAGCACGATCACGATGACCAGGGCCGGCAGTACCACGATCAGCAGCAGGGACAGCGGGACGTCCTGGCCCAGGGCCATGACGACTCCGCCGATGCCGAGGATCGGAGCCGTGACCATCATGGTGAAGGCCATCAGCACCAGCGTCTGCACCTGCTGCACGTCGTTGGTGCTGCGGGTGATCAGCGACGGGGCCCCGAACCGTGCCATCTCCTGCGCCGAGAAGCCCTGCACATGGGAGAAGAGCGCGGCCCGCAGATCCCGGCCGACGCCCATGGCGACCCCTGCGCTGAGGTACACGGCGGTGGCCGCGCACAGGGCCTGCACCAGGGTGACCACGAGCATGAGGGCGCCGGTCCGGAGGATGTGTCCGATGTCCTCCCGGAGCACCCCGTTGTTGATGATGTCGGCGTTGAGGGTGGGGAGATACAGGATGGCGAAGGTCTGCACCAGTTGCAGCGCCATGACCGCCGCCGTCCGGCGGGCGTAGGGCCGCAGATGCGTACGCAGTAACCCGGCCAGCAACTCGGCAACGCCTCTCGGTGCTAGGGGGCTTGGGCAACTTTTGGCACTCGGTGGCAGAATATCACGCGGTCCTTCACCGCAGGCCGGGACCGGCCAGTGCCGAGCGGAGCGCCACGCGGTCGATCTTGCCGTTCTCGTTGCGGGGCAGGGTTTCGAAGGCGGCCAGCCGGCGAGGGATCATGTACCCGGGCAGCCGGGCGGCCAGCGCGCAGAGCAGGTCCTCCTCGGCCGCGCCGTCTCCCGCGTACGCGGCGACCAGTTCCGTCTCGCCGCTCTCGCCGGCCCCGGCGAGGACCACGGCATCGGTCACCCCGGGCTGTTCCCGCAGGACCGCCTCGATCTCGCCGAGTTCCACGCGGTAGCCGCGGACCTTCACCTGGTGATCGGTACGCCCCAGGTGGACCAGATCGTTCCCGTGGCGGGTGACCCGGTCGCCGGTGCGGTACCAGTGCTCCTCCGTCAGCGGGCCGCGCCCGTCATGGCCGGTCGCCGTGGAGCCGTCGAAGTGCAGGAAGCGGCCCGCGTTGTCGGCCGGGTCGAGATAGCCGGGGAACCGCTGCGGCCCGCGCAGGCAGAGCTCCCCGGCCCGCGCCGGGCGGCCCCCTTCGTCCAGCACGACATGGTCCAGCCCGGGGTGGACCCGGCCGATGGGAACCGTGCCGTTGGCCGGGCGCGGCCAGTCGCCCGGGTCGGCGGGCAGGCGGTACTCGGCGCAGGTGACGGTCATCTCGGTGGGACCGTAGAGGTTCTCCACCACGCTGCCGGGGGCGGCCCTGCTCCAGGCCCCGGCCTGGAGCAGGGTGAGCGGCTCCCCGCAGAACAGGCTCCGGCGCAGGGTCGGCATGCCGCCCGGTTCCAGCGCGCGCATCCGCAGGGCGAGGGAGATGACCGAGGGCACCGAGTTCCAGTGCGTGATGCGGTTCCGGTTGATGAACCGCACCGGGGCCAGCAGGTCGGCCCGGGTGGGGACGACCAGGGTGGCCCCGGAACCCCAGGCCGTGAACATGTCGTAGACCGACGGGTCGAAGGTGAGATCGAACGCCTGGGAAACACGGTCTCCCGGCCCTGTTCCGTGCCGGGAGACCACGTGCTCCAGATAGGCGTGCACATTGCGGTGCCGGATCGGCACTCCCTTGGGGACGCCCGTGGAACCCGAGGTGAAGAGGATGTACGCCAGGCCGTCGGGGCCGGCCGGCCGTGCGGGGAGCACGGCACCGGTGTCCTCGGCCGGCGCGAGCAGCTCCTGCTCCGTGGGGGAGAACACGGGCACCCCCGGGGGCGTCTCCGGGTGCTCACCGCCGTCGGCCAGCAGCAGGCCGACTCCGGCCGCGCGTGCGATGGCGGCATTGCGGCCCGGCGGGAAGGCGGGATTGAGGGGGACCACGGTGGCGCCGAGCCGCAGCACCGCCAGATAACCGGCGTAGGCGAGAAGACTGCGGGAGGCCAGGAGGCCGATGCGGCGGGGCGCCCGGCCCGCCCGGCGCAGCAGGAGGCGGGCCGTCCGGTCGGAGTGGGCGGCGAGTTCCCGGTAGGTCCACCGCCGGCCGCCGATCTGCAGTGCGGTCCGATCGCCGTGGACGGCCGCCGAGGCGGCGAACCAGCCGTACAGGGTCCTGTCCGTCATGGGCGTTCCTCCGGCGGCAAGGTGGTGGCGAGCGCGGCGGGGGCCCGGGCGAGGAGCTCCCCGGTGGTGTCCGCGAGCCGCCGGAAGGCCGCGTTCACCAGGCCGGGCCGCGGCCGGCCACGGCGGGCCGAGTCGATGGCGAAGCGCACCGAACGCGGCAGCGCCAGCCAGGCGTCGCTGACCGGCCGCGTCTCTTCCCGGCCGAGCAGGCCGCGTGACACGAGCGTTTCCAGCCGGTACCGGTGATGCCGGCCGGCCGCCCAGAGATCCTCGGCGTGGGCCGCGAGCGCGGCCTCGTCCCCGGCGAGGCGTTCGGCGATCCGCAGCAGGGTCTTGACCGGATCCACGGGCACGCCGGGCGCCGGGGCGGCCGGTACCGGGCGCGGCCCGGTCCAGCCGAGCCAGCGGTAGTGGGCGGGCGGAGGGAGTTCGGTCTTCTCGCCCAGGGCGTGGGCATCGCGGTTGCGGATCACCGCCGGCGGTTCCGGAATGGGCGTCAGCGCGGCCCGCAGCTGGCCCGAGGTGAGCCGTCCGCACCATGGCCGCTGCCTGCCCAGCGGGGTCAGGGCGGCGAAGCGGTCGGCCACCAGCCAGCCGTCCGCGTCACGGCCCAGCAGCTGCATCCAGTGCGGGGTGTACGCCCTGCCCAGCCCGGGAGACCACGGAAGATGACCGGTGTTGGCGACGACCAGCACCCGCCCGGCACGAGCCAGCTCCCCGGCCAGCGCGTCCCGTGTCTCCGGCCAGGACCCGGCGCTCCGGTAACGCAGCATCCGTCCGTGCCGGTCCTGGTCGATCCGTCCGTGCTGGGAGAGGACGAGCTCGCCGCCCTCGGTGCCGGCGTCGAGGCGGACGGCGGCGGCCAGGCGCCCGCGCACATCCGGGATGCCCGGGGCGAGATAGTCCACCAGATTGGTGGTGTAACAGCTCAGCTCGGCCGGCTCCGGACCCGTGGCACGATGTCCGGTGAGGGATGCGGTCACGTCCTGCCCTCCTCCCTGTTCATGGCGAATGCACAGCTCAGTGGGGTCTGGGACAGCCCTCGGAGGCTGATCCAGCGATATCCGCGCCAGTCGCCCGAACACCGCCACGGCGGGATGTCGATGGCCCACGGGCGTCCGGAGAAGCCGGCCCCGGTGGCCTTGACACACGCCTCCTGCGCGGTCCAGATCCAGGCCAGTTCCCTGGCGGCGTCCTCGCCCGGCAGAGCGGCGAGGCCGGCCGTCCGGGCGGACGGGACCCGCCGCAGCAGGGGCCCGACGGCCGACTCCCGGGGATGCTGGAGATCGACCCCGACAGCCCGGTCCACGGCCGCGCAGGCCGCCACCCGTCCGCCGTCGTGCGAGATGCTGATGCCCAGCCGGGGCCAGCCCCGCAGATACGGTTTGCCGCCCCGGCGGGCGGCCACCGCGGCTCCGGCTGCGGGCCGGTGGACGTCGTTCAGCAGGGCGCGGAGCAGACCACGGCCGGCCAGGAACTCCCGTGCCCGCCACGGGGGCATCCCCGACGCCGCGGCCAGATCGGCGGGCCGGGCCCATGACCGGGAGTCCTCGGTGCCCGCGGTGGCCACCCAGACTCCGGGTGCGATCTCGGCCCGCAGGGCCGCCGTGCCGCCGCTCATGACCCGGCACGGAGTTCGTCGAGCAGGGCGGGAGCGGCATCGGCGACGGCGGAGAGCATGACCTCGGTGGTGCCGCCGCCGACGCCGAAGACTCCGGCCTGGGCGCGGAGCCGGTGGGCGCCGTCCGCGGCGAAGCCGTCGGCACCCTGGAGCCGGGCACACTCGGCGAGCACACCGTCCACCGTGGTCCCCACGGCGGCCTTGAGCAGGGCGGCGGCGCCGCTGTCGTGCCGGCGGGCGATCCGGTCGCCCAGCTCGCGGGTGAGTGCGTCGAGCAGCCGCAGTTGCACCAGGCAGCGGGCATGGCGCAGGCGTACGGCGTCCAGGTCCCACAGCGTGCCCCCGCCGTGGGCGCGTGTCCGGAGCATGCGCAGGGTGGCGTCCAGGGCGCGGCGGCAGAGTGCAACCGCCCACAGCGCCCCGGCCAGGCGTTCGTTGACGATGCACCGGGCGAAGCCGGGCAGCCCGCGCCCCGGGCGGCCGAGGAGGTGGGAGCGGGCCAGCCGCACCCCGTCGAAGGTGACATGGCCGACGCCGGAGCCGGTGAAGAACGGCGTGTCGGCCGGACGCACCCGGACTCCCGGCACGGTGGCCGGGACCGTCAGCCAGGTGAAGTCGGTGAAGTGCTGCCCGGGCCGGTGCCGGGCGAGCACCAGATAGTGGTCCGCGACAGTGGCGTTGGTGATCCAGCGCTTCTCCCCGTCCAGCCGCAGCCCGTGCGCGCCGATGTGCACCTCGGTGGACATGCCGGTCAGGTCGGAGCCGGAACCGGTGTCGGTGGCGGCCAGGGCCACCACGCCGGAGCCGGTCAGCGCGCCGGCCAGCGGGCCGGCCGCGGCGGGGTCACCGGCCAGCAGGGGCAGCGCGGTGGCCGTCTGGACGCAGACGGCGAGCGTGGTGCCGACCGGGAAGCGGGCGTCCACCGCGGCGAGCAGCCGGCCGAGCCGGTCGGGACGGACGCCGGCGGCGGCCGTGCCGTCGCGGTACACCGGCCGGATCAGGTCCGCGGCGCCGAGGGCCTGCCAGACCTCCCGGCCGGGCGCGTCGGCGGGGAGTGCGCCGAGCGTGCGGTCCAGGGTGGCCGGCCAGCCGCCGGAGGGGGCCGGTGCGGTGCCGCTGTCAGGCAAGGCGTACCTCCGGGTCGAGCAGGGCGAGCCGGCCGTCGGCGAGATGCAGCCGGTCATTGCTGTAGTTCAGGGCGGCCGAGCGCAGGTCGCGCAGCGCCAGCTCCAGCCGGGTCGGAGAGTCCTTGAGGTAGCCGTGGCGGAGCCCGACGGCGTCCACCAGGTCCTCGACGGCCCGGTGGCACTGCTCGGCCGCGGTGATCTTGAGCGCGTTGAGCAGCAGCTGGTGGCGTGGCACGGAGATGTCCGGGGCCGTGCACACCAGGTCCTCGGCACGGCGCAGCAGGGCGTGCACCGTGTCCAGCCGTTGCCGGGCCCGGGACAGCCGGGTGAGCAGCAGCTCCGAGCCGAGGTCGAAGCGTGTGCGGCCGTCCGGGCCGCGCAGCAGCCGGAGGACCCGGGACAGGGCCCCGGCGGCCGTGCCCAGCCAGGCGGCCGACCAGCCCAGATGGGCCATGGGGGCGAAAATCCTGGTGGAGATCTCCGCGAACGAGCCCGGCGCGCCGATCACCTGATGGGCCGGTACCCGGCCGGCCAGCCGCAGCGGAATGCTGTGGCTGGCCCGCATGCCCATGGGCTGCCAGTCACCGGAGACGGTGACGCTGAGCTGGTCCCGGTGCGCGTACACGAGGGAGACCGCTTGGGGGGAACCGTCCTCGGAGCCGCGCATGGTGATGAGGAAGCCGTCCGCATGCGCGCCTCCGGTGACGATGGGGGCGTGGCGGTCGATCTCCACGTGGCTGCCGTCACGGCGCAGGGCGGCGTGCGCGGTGAGCAGGTGGCCGCCCTTGCCGGCCTCCGTGGTGACGGACGCCAGGTAGTGCCGGCCGCTGCCGAGCCGGCGGAGCAGCTCGCTGCGCAGCGGCTCGCCGCTGTACCGCACCGTCGCCTCGACCTGCTGGCAGTGCATGACGAAGATCATGGCGATGGACATGTCGGCCCGGCCGAGCCGGATGCCGATGTCCACCATGTCCCGGAGGGTTCCGCCGAGGCCGCCGTGCTCGGGCGGAACCAGCAGTCCCAGCAGCCCGGTGCGGCGGAGCTCGTCGAGCACCGGCACCGGGAAGGCCGCGTCGCGGTCGGTGCGCGGCGCGTGTTCCTCGGCAACGCCGGCGACGTGGTCCGCGAGGCCGGCGAGTCCGCCGGGGACGGCCGTCGCCGGACGGCTCGGCGCGCTGGTCATGCCGGCTCCCCGGTGTCCTGCGGCAGCTGCGCCGCGATGGCCCGCCACAGGTTTCCTGCCGTGCCGAAGGTCGTGTCGTTGAGCTCGTCGTCGGGCAGCGAGATGCCGTAGGTGTCCTCGATGGCGAACAGCAGCTCGATGGCCTGCATGGAGTCGAGGCCGAGCGCGCGCAGGTCCGACTCGGGGGTCAGCCCGGGATCGCTGGCGAACTTCAGGAACGGGCGGAGCAGGTCGGTGAATCGCTGATCCACGGGCTCAGTCCTTTTCGTTCGGAAGGGAGGCACGGGTGATGCCGAGCCGGGACCGTTCCGGCGGCAGTCCCGGGCGGTCGCTGTCGAGCACGATCTCCACCGGCAGGGGGTGTCCGAGAAAGGCGACCAGACTGGCGTAGAGGCCGTAGGCGCCGACGTTGGGCACGGCGACGAGGTCGCCGGGCCGCAGCCTGGGCAGCCGGGCCGTGCGGGCCCACAGGTCCAGGGGAGTGCACAGCGGGCCGGCGATCATGGCCGGGCCGCTCTCCGCCGCGGCCGGCTCTCCGCCGTCGGCCCCGCGGCCGGTGAGCAGATGCGGTACCAGCGGCGGCAGCCGGCGCAGCCCCGACATGCCGCCGAGGTGGTTGATTCCCGATTCCAGGACCACCACGTCCCGGCCGTGGGAACGCTTGACGTCCAGCACGGCCGTCACCAGGGTTCCGGCGGAACCCACCAGATACCGGCCGGATTCGAAGACGATCCGCGGCCGGCCGGTCCGCCACCGGGGCAGTTCGCGGTCGAGCAGGGTCTCCAGCTCGGCCCGCAGGCCGGACAGGCCGGCCGGCCGGCCCGCCCGGGCGAAGGGTGCCCCGAATCCGCCGCCGAGGTCGAGCACCCGGATGTCGGCACCGTGTCCGTTCAGTATTCCGGCCAGCCGGGCGGCGGTGCGCACCGAGCGGCGGAACTGGCCGACCAGATCCGGCACGCTCTCCAGGTTGGTGCCGAGGTAGAAGTGCAGGCCGTGCACGGTCACGCCGTCCCGGCCCGCGAAGCGCCGGGGCTCCCGGACGATCCACTCGGTGTCCGCGCCGAACTGTGAGGGGCCACCGGTCATGGCCAGTCCTCTGCTCCCGGCCGCCTGGTCGTCGTTGACCCGCAACAGGCAGCGCACGGCGGTGTCGCGGGCCGCCGCCGCGGCCCGGAGCTGGTCCAGGGCTGCCGGTGAGTCGGCGGAGAATTCCCGGACGCCCTCGGCCAGGGCCAGGTCGAGATCCCGGTCACGCTTTCCCGGCCCGGTGTAGAGCACCCGGCCGGCCGGCCAGCCCGCGTCCAGCGCGGCGGCGAGTTCTCCGGGGGAGCACACCTCGGGCCGTACGCCCCGCGCCCGGAGCTCGGCCAGCAGAGCCGGGTGCGGATTGGCCTTGAGGGAGTAGTAGAGATCCGCCTCGACCGGCAGAGCGCCGCGCAGCGCGGCGTGGTTGGCGCGGACCCGGGCGAGGTCGTAGACGTAGGCCGGGGTCTCGCCGATGTCCTGGCCCGCCCAGGAGGGCAGCCCGGTTTCCCGCTCCCCGCTGCCGGGCTCCCGGCTCTCGGGCTCCCGGCTCTCGGGCTCCCGGCTCTCGGGCTCCCGGCTCTCGACGTTCCGGCTGTCGGGGTTCCGGCTGTCGGGCTCCTGGCTCTCAGGCACGGTCGGCCTCCGTGACCAGGGCGGCGAGGCGTTTGCGGTCCACCTTGCCGTTGCCGTTGACCGGGAGACGGTCCACGACCAGGCAGCGGGCCGGGATCTTGAACACCTCGATCTGGCCGCGCATGCCGTCCAGCACCCGTGCCGGCGCCTGGTCGGTGACCGCGACCAGAACGGCCGGGTGCTCCGCCGAGGGCGGCAGCACGGCGGCCGACCGGACACCCGGTACCCGGCGGGCCGCGGCCTCCACCTCGGTGGCGCTCACCCGGTAGCCGCGTTCCTTGTACAGATCGTCCCGGCGGCCGACCACATAGAGATGGCCCTCCTCGTCCAGGCGGCCGTAGTCGCCGGTGTGCAGTTCGGGAAAGAGACCCTCGCGGCGGACGAAGCGGCTCTCGGTCAGCGCCGGCCGCCGCCAGTAGCCGGCCATCACGTTGGGGCCCCGCACCACGATCTGGCCGACCGGGCCGGGCGGCAGCCGGTCCCCGGCGTCGTCCACCACGAACACCTCCGTTCCCGGCAGGGCCCGCCCCGAGGTGCCCGGCCGCTCCAGGTCGGCGTCGGGCGGCGCGATGGTGGCCCGCTTGCACTCGGTGAGGCCGAACATCAGCTGCACGCGCAGCCCGGGGAGGGCGGCGCGCAGCGCGGACAGCACGGGGGCGGGCATGGCCGCTCCGGTGCTGGTCAGCAGCCGGAGGCAAGGGGCCGGTCCGGGATGCCGGCCCAGCAGCCGCACCAGGGCCTCGGCCACCGTCGGAAGGGCCGGGAGCACGGTCGCCCGGGTGGTCAGCAGCTGGGACAGCAGGGCGGGACCGGCCTCGGCGGGGCGCCCCAGCCACACCCGGGCCCCGGAGACCGCCCCGAGGAAAAGCTGGTACATGCCGTAGTCGAAGGACATCGGCAGCGGGCAGTAGACCACGTCGGACTCCCGGTAGGAGAGCGCCGACTGGATCGCCTCCACCGCGAACAGCACCTGCTGATGCGTGCTGACCACCCCCTTGGGGAAGGAGGTGGTGCCCGAGGTGTAGATCAGCAGTACGGGATCGACGGGCAGCGTCGGTTCCCGCTCCGCCCGGACCGCTTCGTCCGGCAGACCGGGGGCGAAGGCGGCGGCGGCCAGCTCTGCGGTGCTCGCCACCCGGATGTTCCGGCTGTGCGCCGCGGCCGCGGCGGTGTCGGTGACCAGCAGATCGGGTTCGCAGTCGTCGAGGACGTGGGCCAGGGTCGGCTCCCCGGTCTGCTCGTGGAGCAGCGACACCATGGCGCCGACCCGGGAGGCGGCGTACACCAGGACGGGCTGCAGCACACTCGACGGCGTGCGCATCACCACCCGCCGGCCGCGTCGCACTCCGGCGCGGCGCAGCCAGTGGGCGGTCCGTACGCTCGCCTCCGCCAGTTCCCGGTGGCTGACCGTCGTGGTGGCGTCCGTGACCGCGGGCCGGCCGGGCCGGAGCCGTGCCGCCTCGTCGATCACGTCGTGCAGCACGCGGGTGTGCGGGCGCATCATGCCTCGTCCCGCACGGCGAGCCGGCCGGTCGACCTGCCGACGACCCGGCACAGGTCGTCCACCCGGCGCAGGTTTTCGGGAGCGAGTTCTGCGGCGTCGAGCTCGATGCCGAGCGCGCTCTCCAGCCGCTCCACGATTTCCGCCAGCCGGAAGGAGTCGAAAGCGGGGAAGGACCGGAAGTCCGTGCCGCCGAGCAGCGCGGCCTCGCGCACGCCCAGCACCGGGCCCACCACGGCGGCCACGGTGCGGCGCAGCGACTCGTCCGGTGCTGCGGCCCCTGCTGCGGCTCCCGCTGCGGCTCCCGGGGCAGGCGCCGCGGGAAAGCTCCGCCGGTCCGCGGCCAGTACCTCCGCGAACCGCTCCAGCACGCCCTCCGGTTCGGGTCTGCCGCGGCTGACCCGGCGGTGGGCGAGGTAGGCCCGTTCCGCCAGACCGTCCCAGGCGTCGAGCTGCTCCCGCTGCACGGAGGTCGGCGGCATGCCGCGGTGCTCCAGGAAGGCGGCGTGCAGCCGGCGGGAGCGGGCCAGCAGCCACGTCTCCAGGGTCAGCCGTTCCATGGCGGTCTCCCTGTCCCGGTGCGACCGGTACGCCTCCAGGTAGCCGTCGGCCGGACCGTGCTCAACCGACGGGCCGGGGCTGGGCGGCCCGGAGGGGGAGGGAGCGAACACGATCACCTCGGCGCCGGTCACCAGGAGCCCCTCGGACGGCAGCCGCCGCGGCCCGGGCACGGCCACGCCCCACGGGGTGCGGTTGTCGTACGCGTCGATGACGGTGCTGTCGCCGCCGAGCAGGAAACTGTGCTCCATGTGCTTCCGCCGGAAGTAGGGCACCCACGGCAACTCGTAGGCGTCGGCGACCACATAGGCGAATTCCCCCGGGGGCGCGAGGCCGGTCAGCTCGGCACCGACCACGGACGCCCGGTCCCGTACCCGCAGCCCGAGCAACTCCTCGGCCGCGGCGAGCTGTTCGGCCAGCGTCGGTTCCACGGTGGGCAGACCCGCGGGCCCCGGGCGCCAGCGGAAGCGCAGCGGTGCCCCGAGATTGAGATGGGCACCCGTCGTGTAATGGTGATCGGCGAGTACCGCGATATTCGCCTGCAGGCAGTCCAGCAGGCCGGTGTGCACGGATTCGCTCGACGGCATGGTCATGAAAGTCCCCAAACCCGGTGATCGGAGGACCGGATACCGGCCCGCTCGGGCATCGAAATCCGCTCCGGAAGGAATCCGGCAGGCTGCCCCGAATTTCCTGGGGGCAGCCTGCCACACTGCGGCGGAGGCTATGGAACAGCTTCTTCGGGACGGCGGAGCATCTCAAGGGCCTGCTTGTCAGAGATCTGCAGGATTTCGTCAAGTCGCGGTCAATCCCGTCGGGCGGCGGATCGGCGCGGAAAATATGCACACCATGACAATGGAAGAACTCGGCCCGAATTCGTACGGGAGGCGGGGCGGCATGAACGAGCAATCGGGTGCGCCGGACGGCCGGCCCGTGGTGGTGCTGCTGCCCGGACAGGGGGCTCAGCACCCCGGTATGGCGGTGGAGCTGTACGGGACGGAGCCGGGGTTCACGGAATCCATGGACCGGTTCTTCGCCTTCATGGGCGACGAGGGGCGGCGGCTCCGGGAGGACTGGCTCGCCGGTGAACCGTCCGTCCCGCTGGACGACGCCTCCCGCGCCCAGCCGCTGCTGTTCGCCGTCGGATACGCCCTGGCCACCGCCCTGCGGAAACGCGGCCTTCGCCCCGCGGCATTTCTCGGGCACAGTGTCGGGGAACTTGCCGCCGCCGCCCTGGCCGGTGTCTTCACCCTGCAGGAGGCGGCGGCTCTCATGCGGGCACGGTCGGCGGCCATGGCGACCGCTCCGCCGGGCGGCATGCTCGCGGTGGCCGCCACCCGGGAACAGGCGGAGAGCTGCCTGGATGCCCGGGCCCGGGCCGACGGCATGGCGGTGGCCGCGGTGAACGCGCCGCGCCAGGTGGTGCTGGCCGGCCCGGAGCCACGGCTGAGCCTGGTGGCGGCAGAGCTCCGGGACCGCGGCGTCATGTGCCGCAGGGTCAGGTCACGGCAGCCGTTCCACTGTCCTGCCGTGGCCGGGGCGGGGGAACTGTTCGAGGCCGGCTTCGCCGGAATCCGCCTGCGCCGGCCGCACACACCGGTCTGGTCGACCCGGACTGCCCGGCCGGTGCAGGACGGGGAGGCGCTCTCCGCCGGATTCTGGGCCCGCCAGCTCGACGCCCCGGTGCTTTTCTGGCCCGCCCTGGACGCCCTGCTGTCGGAGGGGGAGTTCCTGCTCGTCGAGGCGGGGCCGGGCAAGGCGCTGTCCATGCCCGTCCGCCGTCACCCGGCGGTGCGCGGCGGGCGCAGCGCGGTCGTCCCGGTGCTGCCGGCCGGCGCCGGGGGCACGCTGCGCGCCTGGCACGACGCCTTGCTGACGCTCGGCATCGTACCGGCAGCCCGGTGACGGCAGGAGCACGGTGGCCGGTGCGCCGGGTCGGCGCACCGGCCGGGGGCCGATGGCGGGCGGGGGAGCGCGGAACCGGGCGGACTACGGTGCCGCCTGCCCGCCCGCCATGGGCACCGGATCCTCCGGGCGCGGCCCGGGCGGCGCGGGGTCCGGGCGGGAGCCGGCCAGACCGCGCAGCCTGCGCAGGGGGTTCTCGATCAGCACGTAGGACAGCCAGCCGAACAGCACCGAGGCCAGCAGGGTGACCGGCAGCAGGACAAGCAGGCCGTCCACCCCGAGGGTGCCCAGCTCCCGGTCCGTGATGCGCAGCGCCGCCATGATCAGGAACACGTGCCAGAGGAAGATGCCGTAGCTGATGCGGCCCAGCCACGCCATCAGCGGGTGGCGCATCAGCCGCTCCGGTCCCCGGCCCGGAGCCAGGACCAGCGGGGTGATCAGGCCCACCGTCACCACCAGGTCGCAGTACTGGCCGGGCAGGTTCAGCGGATCCCGCGGTGCCAGGTAGGCGGCGACCGCCAGGGCGGCTGCCGCGGCCGCCCACCACAGCCAGGGCACCCGGGCGGCCCTGGAGAGGGCGGGGGTGCTGCCGGACAGCGACGCCCGGACCGACACGGCGGCCAGCACCATGCCGACGGCGAAGTAGTGGAAGTAGCCGACCAGCCACCACCACATGGTCTGTTCGTAGAACGACAGGCTCAGTACGTGGTTCCACCACAGGATGTGGCCCGCCTCCAGGGCGGCGAGGAGCAGGACGGTGAGCACCACCCGGTGCCGGGAGAGCAGGACCCGGTGCAGGACATAGGCGAGCAGCGGCAGCAGCAGGTAGAAGTGGATCTCGGTGGCCAGGCTCCAGGTCTGGGTCATGGTGCCGATCAGCGGAATGCCCTCGTCCGGCATGTCACCGACGACGAAGATGTGCTGAAGTGTGACGAGCCGAAGCAACTGCCCGCCGTCTTCGTGCAGATTCCGGTAGAAGACAGCCATCGAGACCGCCAGCAGTACCCAGTAGGCGGGCACGATCCGCAGGAAGCGGTGCCAGTAGTAGGCACGGACCCGCGGCGCGGGCCGGCTCCCGAGGGCTGCGGCGGCCCATGGCCGGTAGAGCAGATAGCCGGAGATGGCGAAGAAGACGGGTATGGCAACCGTGAAGCGCTCGACCAGCCTGGACTCCACGCCGGCCAGACCGAAGAGGTGCACCAGAAAGATCATGAGAGCGGCGGCGGCGCGCAGGCCGTCCATCGCCGGGAAGTACTCCCGCCCGGTCGCGGTGGTGACCGCCGGCTTGTCGTGCGCAGGTGGCATGAAGTGTCCCTTCGGCAGGCTTGTGGGGTCGTGCCGGTCCTCGTGTGGCCGGCCGGGGGCCGGCCGGGGTCCGTCGGGGGAGCGGGGTCAGAGCATGTCGGTCACCGTGCGGCCGTGCCGGTCGCGCAGGTCCTGCCAGCGGTCGCCGTAGGCTCCCGCGGTCGCCTCCGGAATCCGCATGAGCTCGTGCGGGAAGCCGAGCGGCACCCGGCTGATCTCATCGAGCCGGTCCAGCTGCGCCCGGTCGAGCGTGACCCGGAGGGCCCCGAGGTTGTCCCGCAACTGCGCCTCCCGGGTGGCGCCGAGAATGGGCAGGACGGGGACGGCCCGCTGCCGCAGCCAGGCCAGGGCGACCTGCGCCGGACTCCAGCCGCCCTCACCGGCGATCCTGACCACCTCGCGCACGATGTCGTCGTGGTGGGCGTGCTGCCCCGCCCAGTCGTCCACGGTGAGCCTGCCCCGTTCGCCCCGCAGATACTTGCCGGTGAGCCGGCCCTCGGCGAGCGGACCCCAGGCGAAGGCGGTCACCGCGCAGCTCCGGGACATCGGCAGCAGTTCCCGCTCGGGTGTGCGTTCCAGCAGGTTGTAGCGGAACTGGGTGCCCGCGAACGCGGACCACCCGCGCAGTTCGGCGAGCACGTTGGCCCGCGAGATCTCCCAGGCGGGCCAGTTGGAGGCGCCGACATAGAGCACCTTGCCGGCCCGTACCTGGTCGTCGAGCGCCCGCATGACCTCCTCGACGGGGGTGAACACGTCCCTGGCGTGCAGCCAGAGCAGGTCGATCCGGTCGGTGCGCAGCCGCCGCAGGCTCGCCTCCAGCGAGCCGACGAGGTTCTTGCGGTGATTGCCCGCGGAGTTCACGTCCCCGCTGCGGGTCATGCCGTTGTATTTCGTGGCGACGACGAACTCGTCCCGCCGGCCCGCCAGGATCTCGCCGAGGTACTCCTCGGTCCTGCCGCCGGAGTAGACATTGGCGGTGTCCAGGAAGTTCCCGCCGGCCTCGGCGTAGAGGCCGACCAGCCGGGCGCTCTCCTCCTTGGAACAGCCGATCTTCCCGGCGCCGAACGTTCCCGTGCCGAAACAGAGTTCCGATACGCGCAGCCCGGTGTTGCCCAGCAGGTGGAATTTCATGGACAGAGGTCTCCTGTCGGTTTCGGGACGCCCGGCGGAACACACGCCGGACGGGCGGGTCGGTGCGGAGGGCGGCGGGCCGGGTGCCGGGACCGGTCACCCCCGGGCGGCCGTGCCCTGCGGTGCGCCGGTGTCCGGGCGGGGTGGTTCCGGCACCGTGGCCAGCAGCAGGACCAGCAGGATGAGACCCGCCAGGCCGGCCGTCACCAGGGAGCCGGTGGTGATGGACGTGGCGGCGATGAGCGGTCCGAACAGCAGGGGAGAGGTGAACTGACCGACGAAATTGAACGTGCCCTGGAGGGAGGTGGCACGGCCGCGGAGCTCCCGGGGGGCGGTCTCGTCGATCAGCACGGTCAGGGCGGGGAAGACGATGCCGGTGCCCAGGCCGGTCAGCACGGGTACCACGAGCAGCAGCAGGGGGTGGTCCGCCACCCCGAACACCAGGAAGCCCAGCGTCCAGGCGGCAGCGGCGGTGCGCAGCAGCGCGGCGTAGCTGCACCGGGCGCGCACCCGCGCGTAGACCATGCCGACCAGGCTCGCCATGGCGGCGCCCGTGACGACCGAGTAGATCGACACGACGAACGGGTCCTCGACCCCGACCTCGGCCAGCCGCTGCGGCATGAAGACGGCGAGCACGAACATCATCAGGGCGGTCGCCATCAGCAGTGTGTAGAGGCCGATGAGCCGCGGCCGCCGCCGGAAAAGCCGGATCACACCGCCGGAGTCCGCGCCCTGGGGTGCCGGCCGGGTGTCCGGGACGAACAGCAGCGCCGCCAGACCGAGCGGAACGCCGATCAGGTAGATCGCGAACGGCGTGTGCCAGGAGAGTCCGCCGAGCAGCCCCGCGGCCATCGGCCACAGCACCCCGCCCGCGGTGGTGGCCACCGAGCGCCATCCCATGACCCGGTCGCGCAGCGTCCCCCGGTAGAGCGAGAGCAGCGCGACCGTGGTCGCGGTGAACACCATCGCGGCCCCGGCGCCGAACACGAACCGCCCCGCCAGCAGCGCCGGATAGGTGGTGGTGACCAGTCCGGACCCGCCGCCCAGCCCGTACAGCAGAAGCCCGCCGGCCATGGGCCGGCGTATCCCCCACCGGTCCACGATCCGCCCGGTCAGCGGGGAGCACAGGGCCATGGCCAGCCCATGGGTGGTCAGGATGAGACCGGCCTGGGTACCGGTGATGCCGAGGCCGCCGCGGATGACCTCCAGCACCGGAACGATGATCGCCCCGCCCAGCACCCCGAGAGTGGAACTGAACAGCAGCAGGGCCAGGGGAGCCGATCGCCAGGGCGTGACGGCCCCGGTGCCGGGTTCGGCCGGCCGGGCCGGCTGGACACGTTCGAGCACGGTGGTGCCCTCCTGTTCGGCGGCGGTCCGGTTCAGCCGCGGTGCCGGGCGGTGAGCCTCTCCAGCACCGGGACGATGTCCACCGGACTGGGGACGGCGAGCATGTCGTCGTGCAGCCGCCGGGCCCCGGCCTGGAAGGACGGTTCGGCCAGCAGCCGGGCGAGCTGGTGTTTCATCGTCCCGGCGGAGAACTGGTCGCCGTCCACGGCGAGACCGGCGCCGCGCTCGGACACGTAACGGGCCGCCGGTGCCGAGGCGCCGCTGTCCCAGGCGGTCAGCATGCCGGTCACCAGCTGCGGCACGCCGGCGGCGATGGCGGCCCCCATCGTGCCGGGGCCGCCGTGGTGGATGACCGCCGAACACGTCGGCAGCAGCAGATGGAGCGGCAGGTACTCCACGA
Source organism: Streptomyces sp. YIM 98790 (assembly GCF_011421595.1). Classification (GTDB taxonomy): domain Bacteria; phylum Actinomycetota; class Actinomycetes; order Streptomycetales; family Streptomycetaceae; genus Streptomyces. The sequence continues at coordinate 51,320 of NZ_WTLH01000005.1, forward strand.
CCCGGACGTTGTCCGGGAGCTTCTCCTCCGGGTGGAGCTGGCCGGCGTTGAGGGTGGCCACCACCTCGATGTCCATGTCGGCGACCATGCCCAGCAGCTCACCGATGGAGATGCCGCTCGCGATGTGCCGCTCCCGGCCGCTGAGGCCCGCGGTCAGGCAGACCCTGGGCTTCACGGGCGGCTCCTGGAGCCATGCCGGAACAGCGGCGTTGCCGTTGTAGGGCACGGGCCGGACGGACACGGTGCGCACGCCGACCGGGAGCCGCATCGGTTCCGGGATGGGGTCGACGGTCCACTGGCCGAGCAGCATCTCCTCGTCGGCGTCGAAGCCGAACCGCCGCGCCATGGGGCGCATCAGTTCGGTCAGCGGGTCGTCACCCGCGCCGGGGAGACGCGAGGCCGCCCGCTCGCGGAAGAGCTGCCGCAGCCAGGCCCAGTAGTCCACCGCGATCTGCAGGCGGGCGTGGGCCGCGCCGCAGGACCGGGCGGCGATCGGCGCACCGAAGAAGGACCCGTCCCACAGCACCAGCTCGGGCTGCCAGCGCCGGGCGAAGGACACCAGGTCGTCCACCATGGGACGGTTGCCGGGGGCGCGTTCCGTCTCCAGGAAGTACTTGCGCATCACGGGAAGGATGCGGTGACGCAGGAAGCGCCAGATGCGGCTCTCGTAGGCATCCAGGGCCAGCGCCTCGGCGAGCCGGTCGAGCTTCGCCTCGTCCGCGGGCGGGGGCTTCGCGGGGAGCTGTTCCCCCTCGCCGAGGACCACGGCGGTCAGGCCGGCGCCGGCTACGGCCTCGGCCATGCTCGGGTAGCAGGCGACCCGGAGATCGTGCCCGGCTGCGCGCAGCGCCCAGGCGAGGGGGACGACCGGGAAGACGTGGGTTGTCGACGGCCATGCCGCGATCAGGATGCGCATCTGGGGCCTCCGTGTCGTATTGCCGGCCGCGGTGCCGCGGCGGGACTCATCGGGGCTTCCGGGCGACACCGGCGTAGAGGTTGGACCGCCGGTCCGCACGTTCCGGGTGCTCGGGCCGCCACTGCGGGGTGAAGACCAGTCCCGGCTCGGCCAGTTCGAAGTCGCCGATAAGGCGGAGCACTTCGGCACGGGTGCGCGGGACGATCGGCGGGCGGCCGTTCGCCGTGAACATCGTGATCGCCGCGCGCATGGCTTCCGGGTCGTTGTCCCAGGTGAACGAGGACAGCGCGAGATAGCTGCCCGGGGCGAGCGCGGCGCGGTAGCGGGCGGTCAGTGCCCATGGGTCGTCCTCGTCGGGCAGGAACTGGGTCACTCCGAGCATCAGCAGGGCGACCGGGCGGGAGAGGTCCAGCAGCGCGCGCACCGGCCCGGCGTCCAGCACGGATTCCGGCTCCCGGATGTCGGCGCACACCATGGCGGCGCCCTCGTTGCCGCTCAGCATGAGCCGGCCGTGCGCCGCCGCGGCCGGTTCGCAGTCGACGTAGACCACCCGGGCCCGCGGATCGAGCCGCTGCGCCACCTCGTGCACGTTGCCCATGGACGGCAGCCCGGAGCCGAGATCCAGGAACTGCGTGATACCGGCCTCGGTCAGGAAGCGCACCACCCGGTGCAGATACTCGCGGTTGTCCCGCGACATCTCCCGGACGGGCAGCACGGTCAGCACCTGCTCGGCGACCTGCCGGTCGCAGGGGAAGTTGTGCACGCCGCCGAGGAGGTAGTCGTAGGTGCGGGCGGGGCTGGGGACGGAGGTGTCGATGTCGTCGGGTATCCAGTCGGTGATGCCGGTCATCTGTCTGTCTCCTTGGCAGCGGGGTGCCGGCGGGCGGGGGAGGGAGCGCCGAACCAGCGTTCCAGGGCCGTGTCCGGGGCCTGCTCGCTGCCCGGCGCCACCCAGGCGACATGGCCGTCCGGGCGGACGAGGACGGCCGAGGCACCGGCCGGCGCACCGGGCTTCTCCGGAGCGGCGAGGCGGCAGGTGACCACACGCACCCGGTCCGCCCACGGAGCCGCGGTGCGCCGCAGGCCGGCGTCGTCGGCGAGGTCGAGCAGCACACCCCGCGCGGGATGCAGCAGCTCGGCGGTGGTGGTCCTGCCTCCGGCGGTCACCACCGGAGTCGTCGGCATCCGCATGCCGAGCAGCGGATGGTCGCCCGGGCCGGCGTCGTAGCGGATGTCCAGGCCGGAGACCATGCCCGCCAGGTGGCGGGAGACCACGTCGTGGCGCACCAGCTCGGTGAGGAGTTCGCGGACCGGACGCATCTCGTCGCCGCCCAGGAAGATCCGTCCCTGGGCCTGGACATTCATCAGGAGCCGGGCGCCGACGGGATGACGCTCGCCGTGGTAGCTGTCGAGCAGTTGCCGGGTGCCGGTGCCGCGCACCACCGCCCCCAGTTTCCATCCGAGGTTGACCGCGTCCTGGATGCTGACGTTCATGCCCTGCCCGCCCGCGGGCAGGTGGACGTGGGCCGCGTCCCCGGCCAGCAGGACCCGGCCGCGGCGGTACTGGGCGACCAGGCGGCAGGGGTCGCCGAAGGCGCTGACCCAGACCGGCTCGGCGTGCGAGATGTCCTGGCCGGTGAGTCTCAGCCAGGCCGCGGCGACCTCCGCGTACGCGGGCGGGGAGGTGCGGCGGCGCGCCGGGGCGTCCCGTTCGGCGATGACGATGCGGTCGGTGTCGCCCGTCAGCCGGGAGGACATCACCATCCCGCCGGGCACGGTCTCCCCGATGGGACGGGGCCGGATGTCGCAGCCCCGGATGTCGGCCAGGAACAGTTCCCTGGTGGGCGCGGTGCCGGGGAAGTCGAATCCGGCCGACCTGCGGACCGTGCTGCGGCCCCCGTCGCAGCCGACGAGATAGGCGGCCCGGAGCCGCTCCACGGTGCCGTTCCGGCGGACCTCGGCGGTGACCGTGCCGCCGGTGTCGGTCACGGACAGGACCTCATGGCCGCGGCGGATGTCGGCGCCGAGCCCGGTGGCCCACTCCTCCAGGACGGCCTCGACCGTGGACTGGGCGATGCCCTTGACGCCGTAGTGCGCGCCGTCCAGCAGCGAGAAGTCCACCGGGACGCCGCCGAAGTGCCCCTGAGGGCTGGTCACGATCTCGCCGAAGCGGGGCAGCAGCCCGCGCTGGTCGAAGACCTCCATCGTGCGTGCGGAGAAGCCGAGCCCGCGGGACTGGCCGGTCCGCCCGGGCAGCCGCTCCAGGACGATCACGTCGGCTCCGGCGAGCCGCAGCTCGCCGGCGAGCATCAGGCCCGACGGGCCGGCTCCGACCACGATCACTGAAGAGTCCATGGCATTCCTCAGGCGTGGTAGGGGCGCTTGGCCCGCGCCTCACGAAGGGCCGTCGCCCACCAGACCAGCTGGTCGAGCATGGTCTTGGCCGCGGCGCTGCATCCCTGGGGTTCCTTCGGCCGCCCCTGGGGGTCGAAGCTCTGCACGCCGCCGTGGAAACTGACGGTGTCGCGGATGGTGACGGCGTGCAGCTCGGCGAAGACCTGCCGAAGCTGCTCGACGGCCCGCAGACCCCCGGCGATGCCGCCGTAGGAGACGAAGCCCACCGGCTTGGCGCGCCACTGCGACAGGTGCCAGTCGATCGCGTTCTTCAGGACGGCGGGAAAGCTGTGGTTGTACTCGGGGGTCACCACCACATAGGCGTCGGCCCGGTCGATGCGGGGCGATACCGTGTCCAGCACCTGGGCCATCTCCGGTGCGGGCGGACGCGTGGGCCCGGCCATGCTCAGCGGGACATCGGCCAGATCGATGACATCCAGCGCGAGGTCGTCCCGCTGCCGCGCCTCGCCCACGAACCACTGCGCCACCGTGGGCCCGAAGCGGCCGTTGCGGGAGCTACCGATGATCACCGCGACGGGGATGGGCGTGTCCGGCATGGTCATCCTTTCGACAGGCAGGTGAGCGACAGGCAGGTGAGCGGCGGGCGGGTGAGCGGCGGGCGGGTGAGCGGCGGGGGCCGGCGGGAGGCGGCGGGCTCGCCGGTGGGCTCAGCGCTTCCGGTAGAGGGCATGCCAGTACCAGGTGTACGGAGCCGCCCATGCGTCCGCGACGCAGTCCCAGTTCCCGCCGGGCCGGTAGGCCGTGGTGAACTTGCCCGCCTGGGCCCGGACCGCCCGGTTGTCGTTGATGTCGATGACGTCGGTCAGCGGCCCGGGGCTCATCGCCCGGGCGATGGCGTCCTCCCCCCGTGCGTGGCCGTCCAGGCTCTTGTCCATGTACTTGCCGACCGGGTTGTTCACGTAGAAGTGCCCGCAGTGCCGGTCGATGAAGGACAGGTAGAACCGGACGGTGTCCATGTCCATTTCGGCCAGCGAGTCGATATTGATGCACAGGTCGAAGGGAATCTCGGCCCGGAACCGGTCGAGCTCGTCGATCGGGATGAAGGAGATCTTCGTGAACTGTGCCTTCGGCAGGACGGTCTCCAGATACTTCCTGGAGATTTGCAGAGTGTTCGGCAGGTCGATGATGCGGTATTCCGCGATGTCGTGATTGGACATCATGGTGTGGCAGGTGCGTCCGTAGCCGGCGCCGATCTCCAGCACCCGGCTCCCGTCCGGGGAGAAGTTCCGGGTGAGGAAGTCGAGATCGAGCACGGCCCGGAGATAGTCGAGGCAGACCTGTTCGCCGTCGTAGGTGACGGTGTACGGGTTGCCGACCTCGCGGTTGCGGATCCGCCGCAGCCGTGCCCAGTTCTCCTCGCCGAGTGCGGCGGCGAGATTGAAGACCAGGGTTTTGAGATACCTGACACCGTTCGTCCGTACGTCGAAGTAGGTCAGCCGGTAGTTGACCTCCTCCCTCTTGAAGTTGGTCAGGTCGGATGTCGAGTCGGGATTGATGTGCGTCTCGGTGATGTGCTGCCACAGCGGATTCACGCGGGGCATCAGGGTCATGTGCGTCACCTGTCGTAGGCGGTGCGGGTTCAGGGGTGCCGAATCTCCGGGCGCCATTCCGGATCCAAGTATTTTCCCTGCGGTATTCGGCGGTCAAGCGTGCTTTTCCTGGGAACTTGCAATTCTCTGTGAAATTCCGTCAAATCAGGTCGTCGCGCGGCCGGGACCGGAGCCCCGGGAGCCCTTCCGCAGCCCGGTCAGCGCCACCAGCAGGCCGGCGGCGCCGACGGCGGTGATCAGGACCAGGGCCGGGCGGTACGCATCGCCGTCGTCGCCGAGCAGCAGCGCCACCTGGGAGAGCGTCAGCACCGCCCCGAGCTGTACGCCCGTCTGGTAGAGCGGCACGGCCTGTGCCCGGCTTCCGGCCGGCAGTCCGGAGGTCGCCTGCATGTTCAGCGGCGCAAAGGCGAATACGAAGCCGGCTCCCACCAGGAGCAGCGTGGGCAGCACCCCGGTGAGGTACGTCCCGGGTTCCGGGTCGCGAAGCAGCAGCAGGTACCCGGCGGCGGGCGCCAGGGCGCCCAGGGCGATGGGCCGGGCCGTGCCGAAGCGTGCCACCATGCGGCCCGCGAACGGGGCCGTGACGGCGACCGGAAGACATGCGGGCAGGAAGGCGAGAGCCGTCTGCAGCGGGCCCCAGCCCGGCCGCTGCTGGAGCTGGAAGCTCAGCAGCAGGAGCAGCCCCAGGTAGCTGCCGTTGAGCGTGGCCGCCCCGAGCGCCGAGCGCAGCAGCGTCCTCTCGGCCAGCAGGGCGGGCCGGAGCCGGTGCGCCTCCGGCCGTCCGGGATCCGGCGGGACCAGCCGGGCGCCCATGGCGAACAGCAGCAGCGCCACCGGCGCCGGGAAGAGGAACACCAGATGCCAGTCGGCGCCGGTGAGGATTCCGGAGAGCAGCAGCCCGGTGGTGAAGCCGATGCCGCCGAAGAGCGCGTACACCGAGACCGCCCGGCGCTGCGGCGGCCCGTCGGGGAACGCGGTGCTGATGATGGCCAGGCCGGCCGGGGCGGTCAGGGCCGCGCAGACGCCCTTGACGAAACGGGTGGCGATCAGCAGCGCCGCGCTGTCGGTCAGCCCTCCGGCCACCGAGGCGGCGGCGAAGACGAGCAGGGCGGCGAGGTAGACCCGGCGGCGTCCCCACCGGGCGGTGATCCGCGGGCCGAGCAGCAGGGTGGCGGCGAAGCCCAGGGCGAAGCCGCCCATCACCCACTGTACGGTCCACATCGAGAGCCCGAGGTCGGCGGCGATGGCGGGGAGCGCCACCAGCACCACCGACACCTCGAGCGCGTCGATGAGCATGTTTCCCGCGAGCACCAGCAGCAGTGCCCACATCCTGGGCTGCCAGGCGGCGGACGCGGAAGCGGAAGCGGATGAGGAGTGTGTCGTCATGGTGAGTGCACCGCCGGCGGTGGGAAGCGGGAACGGTGGGCGCGGCCGCGGGAGGGGTCTCAGCCCAGCAGGGAGCCGCCGCTGGCGTCGACGAACGCCCCGGTGATCCACCGGGCGTCGTCGCTGACGAGGAAGGCCACGATGTCGGCGACGTCGGCCGTCCGGCCCACCCGCTTGAAGGCCGAGAACTCGGCTATCTGCCGGACGGCCTCGGGGTCGTCGAAGACGGCGCTGCCGTTGTCCGTGATGCCCGGCGCCACGCTGTTGATGGTGATGTTGCGCGGGCCCAGATGCCGCGCGTAGTGCAGGGAGATCTGCTCGACCGCTCCCTTGGTCATGGAATAGGCGACTTCCTGCGGATTCGCGAAGCGGGTGAGGCCGGAGGAGATGTTCACGATCCGACCGCCGTCCGGCATGATCCCCACCGCGCGCTGGACGATGAAGAACGGTGCCTTGGCGTTCACCGCGAACAGCCGGTCGAAGAGCTCCGGGGTGACCTCCTCGGGCGGCAGTCCGCCCATGACGCCCGCGTTGTTGACGAGGATGTCCAGTGCGCCGGAGCCGGTGCGCTCGGTCAGTCCCTTCTCCAGAGCGGTGAACAGCGTGTCGATGTCGCCGGGGACGCCGAACTCGGCCCGGACCGCGAAGGCCCGGCCGCCGTCCGCCTCGATCCCCGCGACGACCTCCTGCGCGGCGTCGGCGTTGTTCGCGTAGTGCACCGCGACCAGCGCCCCTTCGCGTCCCAGCCGCCGCGCGGTGGCCCGGCCGATGCCGCGGCTGGCGCCGGTGACCAGTGCCGTGCGGTTGTCCAGTGTGCCCATGGTGTCCCTCCGAGACAGGTGAGTGCAGGGGAAACGGTCGGTGGTGCGGGTGCGGGTGCGGGTGCAGGTGCAGTGCGGCCCGGCGGGCCGGGAGCCCGGGGGCTCAGCCGCGTGCCGGCCGGCCGAACCAGGTGTGCAGGGCGCCCCGCAGCTCCGCGGCGCTGCCGTCGGCCCAGACGAGGTGGCCGTCCGGCCGGATCAGCGCGGCGGTGAAGCCGAGCGCGGGCGCCGCCGCGGACTCCGCGGGTACGGTGCGCACCCGGTCCGCCCAGGGGGCGGCCACCGTACTCAGCGCCGGGCTGCCGGTGAGGTCGAGCAGTACCCCGCGGCCGGGGCGGAGCAGTTCCAGGGTGGTGACGGGCCCGGCCCCGGTCTCCAGAAGGTGGTACGGCAGCCGGCTGCCGAGCAGCGGGTGGCCGCCCTGGCCCGCCTCGTACCGGATGTCCAGGCCGCCGATGGCCGCGGCCAGGTGCGACCGGGCCGTCGGCGTGGCCAGCAGCTCGCCGAAGACCTGACGGGCCGGGTCCGCACGCGGCCCGCCGAGGAGCAGCAGGGCCTGGGCGGCGATGTTGGTGAGCACCCGCCGGCCGACCGCGTGCCGTTCGTCGTGGTAGGTGTCGAGCAGGCGCGGTGCCCCCCAGCCCTTCAGCTCGGCGGCGAGTTTCCAGCCCAGGTTGGCCGCGTCCTGCAGACCCAGGTTGAGGGCCTGGCCGCCGACCGGCATCTGCTGGTGGGCGGCGTCGCCGGCCAGCAGGATGCGGCCCCGGCGGTAGCGGGTGGCCTGCCGGCGGGTGTTGTCGAAGGCGTTGAGCCACACGGCGGTGCCGTGGGAGATGTCCTCGCCGGTGATCCTGGCCCACGCCGCGGCCAGTTCGGCGAAGCCGGGCTCCCCCGTGCGGGAGCGGGGCGCCGTACCGTATTCGTGCAGCATGATCCGGGTGATGCCGCCGGGGCCCCGGGAGGCGATGGCCAGCCCCCGCGGATGCCGTTCGAAGCGCCGGTCCGGGATGTCCAGGCCGGCGACGTCGGCGCGCAGCAGTTCCTTGTCGGCTTCCTCGCCCGTGTAGTCGAAGCCGGCCAGCCGGCCCACGGTGGTCCGTTCGCCGTCGCAGCCGACGAGGTACCGGGCCCGCAGGGTCAGCGGGCCGCCCGGGGAAGCGGCCCGCACCGCCACCCCGCCGCGGTGTTCGGTGATGCCGGTGAGCTCGTGATCCCGGCGGATGCAGGCACCGAGTCCGGCCGCCCACCGGGCGAGCACCGCCTCGGTGCGGGACTGCGGGACCTTCCACAGACCCGGGAACGGGGCGGGCAGCGTCATGTCGAGCGGGATGCCGCCGAAGTGGCCGCGTGCTGCGCGTGGCGGTGTGCCCAGCGCGCCCACGAGACCCCGCTGGTCGAGCAGTTCCATGGTCCGGGCGTGCAGTGTGGAGGCCCGGGACTCGCCGGTCGGCTCGGCCAGCCGCTCCAGTACGGTGACCGGGACCCCGCCCAGGCGGAGCTCCCCGGCGAGCAGGAGGCCCACCGGGCCGGCACCGGCGATGACCACCCCGGTGCCGGTGTCCTGCCCGGTCACCGGTTCCGCTGCTCGGCGTAGGCCTTGGCGTGGCCGAGGGTCGCGCGGCTGTTGGCCCCCAGCGCGTCCCGCACGAAGGTGCGGGCCCGGACGACATCGGCGTCCGGGCCGAGGACGCGCGCGATGTTCTCCGTGTTGACGACCACCGTGTGCTCGGCCGTGGCGTGGATGCCGCCGCCCTGGGGGCGCAGCTCCCAGGAGCCGGTGTGCAGGGCCATCAGTGCGGGCAGGGTGGTCTGCTTGTAGACGATCCGGTGGTGCGGAAAACACACCCGGACCGACTTGGTGGTGTGCGTGGAGCCGTCCTTGGTGCGGGTGTCCATCTCCAGCAGCTGCAGACCCGGTGTGTCCTCCTGCATCGAGACGCGGGCCACGTGCGGCAGCCGTTCGGTCCACCGGTCGGCCTGGTACAGGAACTCGTAGACGTCCTCGGCGGAGCCGTCGATCTCGACGCTGTCGGTGAAGGACATCAGCAGATTCTGCTCGGCGGCGGCGGTCGCCTTCTCGATGTTGGACTTCAGGCCCGCCAGCTCGGTGCGGCTGTTGCTGTCCACGGCCCGGTCGATCCACTCCAGGCTCCGGGGGTCGTCGTCGATCGCCCGGAAGTCGTGCAGCAGCCGGATCCGGCTCTCGTTCTCGGAGAGCGGCTCGATCAGCCAGGCGCCGCCCATGCTCGCCACCGGGGGCGGCGAGACCTCCTGGCGGAAGTCGATGCGCAGTGCCTTCGGGTCCAGCCACCTGCGCGACGTCCAGTTCTTGGCCTCGCCGTTGGCCGTTGCCCAGATGCGTATCCGTTCCTCCTCCGCCGACCGCTCGACGCAGTCGACGAAGACGGTGGGGGGGAAGATGCGGGGCCAGTTCTCCACCTCGGCGAGCAGCCGGTAGACGGTGGACGCGGGGGCGAGCACGGTGATCTCGTGCTCCACCTCTCGGGTGTTCAGCTGCGCCATGTTCTCCTCCGTCGTCGTGCCAAGAGAGCCGGGTCATCGGGCACCCCGCGCGGCTGGCCGCCCGGCCCGTGGGGTGAACGGCGGCCGGGGCCGCCCGGTCGTCAGAAGTTGCCCAGCCCGCCGCAGACGTTGAGCGCCTGGGAGGTGATGGAGGCGGCCGTGTCGGAGGCGAGGTAGCCGACCAGGCCGGCCACCTCCTCGGGACTGGAGTAGCGGCCGAGCGGGATCTTGGCCTGGAACTTCTCCAGGATCGCCGCCTCGGTGGTGTCCCAGGCGGCGGCGTAGCCCTGGCGGACCCGCACCGCCATCGGGGTCTCCACATAGCCCGGGCAGACCGCGTTGACGGTGATGCCGGTGGGCGCCAGCTCGTTGCCGAGCGCCTTGGTGAATCCGACGACGCCGTGCTTGGAGGCCGAGTACGGCGCGCCCAGGACGACTCCCTGCTTCCCGGCGGTGGACGCGATGTTGATGATCCGGCCGCGGTTCTTCTCCCGCATGCCGCCGGTGGTGAGCACCTCGCGGGTCACCCGGAACACGCTGTTGAGGTTGGTGTCGATGACGTTGAACCACAGCTCGTCGGTGAGCTCGGCGGTCGTTCCGCCCCCGCTGCGGCCGGCGTTGTTCACCAGCACGTCCACCGCGCCGTAGCGGTCGACCGCGGCCCGGACGAACCGCCTGATGTCGTCGGCCGAACAGACGTCGCAGTGGGTGCCGTCCGCCTCGTGCCCCTCCGCCCGGAGGGCCTTGACGGTGTCGGCGACGTCGGCGGGCGTGCGGGCGCAGAGGAACACCCGGTGGCCCTGCCGGGCCAGAGTGCGGGCGCTGGCCAGTCCGATTCCGCTGGTGGCGCCGGTCACCAGGGCGTTCCGTGCTTGCTGATCGGGCATGTCTCCTCCTGCGGGTTGTCACGGTGGTGGCCCCTTGTGCCGCGGCGGCCGGCGCGGCAGGGACCGGTGCTCACATCAGGCCGGGTCGGGGCTGCGCAGTTCGGCGTTCACGAACTCCAGCAGCGCCCGCGGGGTCCTGGCCTGCGTCAGCGCCTCCTCGGAGAGCGTGATGTCGTATTCGCGTTCGATCCGGCCGCTGGCCTCCAGCAAGGCCAGGGATTCGTAGCCGAGGTCCGCGAACTCGGTGTCGAGGATGTCGCCGTCGAGATCCACGCCCTCGTCCTCACCCGCGCATTCGCGCAGGATCGTGGTGAGCTCCTCGACCGTCATCGTTCGGCCTGCCATGTCAGTTCTCCTGTTCCACGGCCCGCACGACCATGGCCGAATTGAATCCGCCGTGTCCGCGGGCGATCACCAGTACTGCGTGGACCGGCACCTGCCGGGGATGCCCGGTCACCAGGTCGAGCCGGTAGGCGGCGTCCGGCACGGTGTTGACGGTGGGCGGAATGACACCGTCCCGGATGGCCAGCAGTGCGGCGGCCACGTCAAGGGCCGCAGCGCCGGAGTACAGCCGCCCGGTCATCGTCTTGGGGGCCGTGACCGGGATTCCGTGCGGGCCGAACACGGAGCCGATGGCGTCGGCCTCGATCCGGTCCAGTTCGGGAATCGCGGCGGCGTCGGCGAAGACCGCGTCGATGGCTCCGGCACCCAGCCCGGCGTCGGCGAGGGCCAGCCGGATCGCCCTGGCCAGCCCGGGCTTCCTGCCGGTCCCCGGCCGCGGGTCGAAGGTCGCGCCGTAGCCCGCGATCTCCCCGTAGACCCGGGCACCGCGGGCCCGCGCCGAGGCGGCGTCCTCCAGAATGTGCAACGCCCCGCCCTCACCGGGCACGTAGCCGCACGCCGCCGCGTCGAACGGCAGGTAGGCGCGCCCGGGATCGCCGCTGCGGCTGAGCCGGCCGCCGGCCAGCTGCGCCACCCAGCCCCAGGAACAGACCGCGGCGTCCACACCTCCGGTGACCACCAGCCGGCTCCCGCCGCGGATCTCCCGCCGCGCCTGGGCGATGGCGTCCAGTCCGCCCGCCTGGTCGCTGACGAGTGCGCTGCCGGCACCCTGCATGCCGTGACGGATGGACACCTGGCCGGTGTTCACCGCGTAGAACCAGGCGAAGGACTGGTAGGCGCTGACATAGCGGTTGCCCCGGTGCCACATGTTCCGCAGCTCCTGCTGGCCGAACTCGAAGCCGCCCGAGGAACTGGCCGTCACCACTCCCATGTCGAAGCCGGGCAGCGTCGCGGGGTCCACTCCTGCGTCGTCGAGTGCCCATTCGGCGGCCACCAGAGCGAGGCGGGTCATGTGGTCCGTCTGCGGAATCAGCCTGCTCGGCAGCAGCTTCTCGGCGTCGAAGCCGGGCACCTCGCCGGCGAGCCGTGACGGGTAGCCGGAGGCGTCGAATCGTGCGATCGGCCGGATGCCGCTCGTGCCGGCCCTGGTGGCGGCCCAGAACTCCCCGGTGCCCAGCCCGTTGGGAGCGGTCACGCCGATGCCGGTGACCACCGCCGACGACGTCATCCGCGTTCCTTTCCTCCGGTCAGCACCATCGCGCTCTGGAACCCGCCGAATCCGCTGCCCACCGTCAGCACCGTGTCGGTCCGCTGCTCGCGGGCCGTGACCGGCACATAGTCCAGGTCGCATTCCGGGTCCGGAGCGGTGAGGTTGGCCGTCGGCGGCACCACGTCGTGGGTGATGGCCAGGACGGAGGCGGCGATCTCGATCGCGCCGATCGCGCCGAGCGAGTGGCCGACCATCGATTTGATCGAGCTCACCGGGGTGGTGTACGCGTGGTGGCCCAGGCTCCGTTTGAAGGCCGCGGTTTCGTGCCGGTCGTTCTGCTTGGTGCCGGAGCCGTGCGCGTTGACGTAGTCGATGTCCCGCGCGTCGACCCGGGCCCCGGCCATCGCCGCCCGTATCGCTTCGGCCATCTCCCGCCCGTCGGCCCGCAGCCCGGTCATGTGGTAGGCGTTGCAGCGGGAGGCGAAGCCGGCGATCTCCGCGTGGATGCGGGCTCCGCGCCGACGAGCCGCCTCCCGTTCCTCCAGGACGAACATGGCGGCGCCTTCGCCGAGGACGAAACCGTTCCGGGTGAGGTCGAAGGGCCGGGAGGCATGGGCCGCGTCGTCGTTGCGCGGGGTGGTGGCCTTGATGGCGTCGAAGCAGGCGACGGTGATGGGCGTGATGGGCGCGTCGGTGGCACCGGCGATCATCACATCGGCCGAGCCCTCGCGGATCAGCCCGGCGGCATGGCCGACCGCGTCCAGGCCGGAGGTGCACCCCGTGGACACCACGCCGGCCGGGCCCTCGGCGCCGGCCAGCCAGGCGACCTCCACGGCGAAGGAACTCGGTATGAAGTGGTTGTAGAGGTGCGGCTCCGCGTACGTGTGGTCGACCGGCTCCAGCCTTCCGTCGTCGCTCACCACCCGGTATTCGCGCTCCAGCGACGTGGAAGCGCCCACCGCGGTGCCGACCGTGACCCCCACCCGTTCCGGGGCGGTGTCCGGCAGCTCCAGCCCGCTGTCCGCGATGGCCTCACGCGCACAGACGACGGCGAACTGGGCGGCCCGGTCCATCCGCCGGATCTCCTGCGGGGACAGGCCGCCGGCCTCCGGGTCGAAGTCCGCCTCCGCCGCGACGCGGGAGCGGAACCGTGCGGGATCGAAGAAGGTGATGAGACGGGTGGCCGTACGGCCCTCGGTCAGCATCGCCCAGAAGCTCTTGGTGCCGATCCCGCCCGGCGCCACCACGCCGATACCGGTGACCACCACCCTGCGCCGGCTCATGCAGATTCCTGCCAGTGGTAGAAGCGGCTCGCGATGGCGTCGCCGGGGGACCGCCATGTACCGGGGTCGTAGGCGTTGATGAAGGGCTTGAGGTTCTTGCTGATCTCCACGAACAAGGGGTGCTCGCGGGCCGCCGCGATGGCCCGGTCGCCGTGCTCGGTCTCGAAGTCCTGGAGGTGGAAGTACAGGCCGTGATAGGTGAACAGCTCACGGCGCCGGGTGCCCATCAGCCGCGGCATCTCGGTGGCGTCGAAGGCGCTGAACAGCCGGACGACCTCGTCGGTGAAGGCAGGGTCCATCCTGCCCACGATCAGCGTGCTGTGCATGGGTGCTCCTCCTGGGTTCAGGCTGCGCCGAACCATGTCGTCAGCGCGGTCGGCAGGTCGTGTTCGCTCTCCGTCGTCCAGGCGACATGGCCGTCGGGACGGATCAGGACGGCGCGGGTGCCCGCGAGCAGGTCGCTCCGTTCGCCGGGGTAGTGGGGGAGCCCGGTGACGACGTCCACCCGGTCGGTCCAGGGACCGGCGCTGCGCCGCAGGCCGTCGTCGCCGGCGAGATCCAGCAGGACGCCACGTCCCGGGTGCAGCAGTTCGGTGGTGCTGGTCTTGCCGTCGGCACACACCAGCTCCACGTGCGGCATCCGGCAGCCGAGCAGGGGATGACCGCCTCCGCCGACGTCGTAGCGGATGTCCAGCCCGCTCACCATGCGGGCCAGGTGCAGGCGGACGTCGTGGTACTCCATCAGCTCGGTCAGCACCTCGCGCACCGGTTGCACCTCGTCACCACTGAGGAAGAGCAGGCCCTGCGCCTGGGTGTTCATCAGCAGCCGCCGCCCGACCGCGTGCCGCTCGCGGTGGTAGGTGTCCAGCAACTCCTCGCCCGCCGGACCGCGGATCACCGCCGCCAGCTTCCAGCCCAGATTGACCGAGTCCTGGATGCTCGCATTCATGCCCTGGCCGCCCGCCGGCAGATGGATATGGGCGGAGTCCCCGGCCAGCAGCACCCGGCCGCGGCGGTACTGGGTGACCTGCCGGGTGGCGTCGCCGAAGGCACTGACCCATACCGGCTCGGCGTGCGAGATGTCCTCGCCGGTCAGCCGCTGCCAGGCGGATGCCACCTCGGGGAAGTCCGGCGGCTGGGCGCGGCGCTGCGGCGGGGTGCCCCGTTCGCAGACGATGATGCGGGTGAGACCGTTCTCCAGCTCGCCGGACATGACCATACCGCCGGGCACGGTCTCGCCGATCAGGCGAGGCCGGAGCCGGACACCGCTCAGATCGGCCAGGAACATCTCCATGGTGGCCGCGGTTCCCGGGAAATCGAAGCCGGCCGCCTTGCGGACGGTGCTCCGGCCGCCGTCACAGCCCACCAGGTAGCGGGCGCGCAGACGATGGATGCCCGCCGGCCCGCTGACCTCCACCGTGACGCCTTCGGTTTCCTGGGCGAGGCCGAGCACCTCGTGGCCGCGGCGGATGTCCGCCCCGAGCCCGGCGGCCCATTCCTCGAGGATTTCCTCCGTCCTCGACTGGGGAACGGTCTTGTTTGCCAGCCAACGGCTGTCGAGAATGCCGAAGTCCAGGGGAAGCCCGCCGAAATGCCCGGCGCTGCTCGTTTCCAGGGAGCCGAACCTGGGCATCAGCCCTCGCTGGTCGAACACCTCCATGGTGCGGACGGTGAAACCAAGGCCACGGGACTGCCCGGTGCGCTGGTCGAGTCTTTCCAGAACGATGACGTCGACACCGCCCAGACGAAGCTCGGCGGCGAGCATCAGACCTGCGGGACCGGCGCCGACGACGATGACCGAGGCGTCCATGGCACCTCCGTTCCGCGATTGTGTGACCAATGGTCTTCTCCTCCCGTACGGTCTCCCGGCACCGTTCTCGAAACCAGTAATGAGTTTCTGCAGAGCGGGGCCGGGATTCAATGCCACCCGGGTCAGAAGTGCGTCAATTAACTTCCTATTCCGGTGCATTGCATGGCGGGAGTGCCGCGGGAATGTCAGAGGAGCGAAAAATGAACGGAGTCTCCGTCGTTTCCGCGGCCGGGGGTGAGGATCACGGAACCGTCAGCGCGAGCGCGCCGGCGATGGCCCCGAAGGCTTCGTCGACGCGGCGGGCGAGCATGGCCCGGCCGCCCTGGCCGCGCCGGCCGGCACCCTCCCCCCGGCCCGCCGTCCAGTTCTTGGCCCCGACGCGGTACGCACCGAGGGTGATCTCGCCGAGGAGGCGCAGACGCGGGTCGGTGCGTCCGTCGGCGCCGAGCTTCTCCTCCAGCAGGGCGACGAGTCGCTCCTGCGTGCTGTCGGCGACCAGCAGGCTGTGATGGCGCAGCGCGGGCGTGGTGGCGATCAGCCGACGGGTGGCCAGGAAGCGTCGGTCCCAGTCGTCGTCCATGCCGGTGATGGCCCGGCACAGCGCCGCACGCAGCCCGGCCAGCACCTTGCCGTGGAGTTCGGTGCGCGCGAACTCGCCGAGGTACGCCTCCCACAGTTCCGCTTCGGCGGCGACAGCCACCGACTCCTTGCAGGAGTAGTACCGGAAGAAAGTCCGTTTGGAGATCTCCGCGCGCTCCGTGAGGTCCTCCAGGGTCACGCGCTCGAAGCCATGCGTGCTGAACTGCTCCAGGGCGACGGCGGCCAGGGTGCGGCGGGTGTGCTGCTTCTTGCGTTCACGCAGGGGCAATGCCCGGTCATCCGGGAGCCGGGGGGTGGTCGCCACGGTCCCTCACCCTACGGGCAACCTCGTGGACCGGGCCATGATCAGCCCTCGGCCCCCCTCGGCCCGCGGCGCTCGGCGTCACTCTCGTCACATGCGCCGCCGCCGCGGATGCGTGCGAGCCGGGTGCGGGCCGAGCCGCGGTCGGTCGTGAGCGGAGGGCGGTCGGCCCGGGCCGGGAACTGCACGGGCCGTGGCGCTCGTCGTGACGACGCATCCGGGCCGGCAGGACGCGTTGATACGGACGGGCGGAGCCGGGACACGAGAAACCGGAGCCCGTCCGCCGCCGCGGCAATCACGTACCGGAGACCTTCGCCGGAGGACCGGCCCGTCGGCCTCCGGCACAACCGGGCGGTGACCGGGGCTTGCATCCGGTACCCGGGTACAGGTTTACCGTCGATGGCAGCCGGGGCTTCCCGGGGCCGCGATGACGGGAGTGAGCGCGATGACCGACCTGGAATGGGTGCCGCAGTCCTGCACCCTGCCGACAGCGGAGCGGCCCCTGCGGGTGGCGGAGTGGGATGGCCTGCTCGCCGGGCGCCTGACGGAGATGCACCGGGCCGGGCCGCTGCACCTGCGCCTGGTGCTGTCCGGCGGTGCCGGTGTGCGCGAGCAGGTGCGGGATCTGGCCGGGCGGGAGAGCGGCTGCTGCCCGTTCTTCGCCTTCACCACCCTCGCCGACGGCACCCGGATACTGCTCGACATCGCGGTGGACCAGGCGCACGAGCCGGTGCTGGACGCCGTGGCGGAGCGGGCCGGCGCCCTGATGGCCGGGGGACGGCCGTGAACGAGGGCCTCCGCAGTGGTCAGGTCGCCCAGGCGGCCGGGGTGAACATCCAGACCCTGCGCTACTACGAACGGCGCGGCCTGCTGGCCGAACCTGTCCGCTCGCCGGGCGGTCACCGCCTGTACGGCGGCGAAGCGGTGACCGCACTGCGCGTGATCAAGGCGGCCCAGCGTCTGGGCTTCACCCTGAACGAGGTCGCCGAGCTGCTGGAGACCGGCCGCCACCGGCACGGCCGTGCGGTCCCCGGCCTGCAGGAGCGCGCGAAGGCGAAGCTCTCCGAGGTCGACGCGAGGATCGCCGATCTGACCACCATCCGCTCCGCCCTGGCCGACGCCGTCGCGGCGGGATGTGACGACCTGGCCGCCTGCGCCGGCAGCGAGGGCTGCCCGCTCCCCTTCACCGGTCTCGCCGAGGAGAACCGCCATGCCGGCCCCTGCTGCTGACCTGCGCCCCCGCCGGGCCCCGAAGGCCCTGGCCGGCCTGGCAGGGCTGGCAGGGCTGGCCTGCGTGGCATGCTGCGCGCTGCCCGTGCTGCTCACCGCGGGCGTCGTCGGCGCCGGGGCTTCGGCCTTCGCGGCCAGGCTGCCCGCCCTCGCCCTCGCCCTCGCCGCGGCCGCGCTCGCCGGAGCCGCGTGGTGGTTCGCCCGGCGCCGCGGCGCCTCGTGCTCCTGCGCCCGCACGGGCCCGGAGGACGGCGGATGCGGCTGCCCGGCGGGAACCGTCCCGATGGGGCCGCCCCGCCCCCGCCACTGGCCCTGAACCGAGGAAAGGCGTGACGAACGACGCCACCGTCCCGGTGCCGGCCGACGGCGACGGCCGGGTGCCGGACTTCGTGCTCGGCCTGCCCGAGGGCAGCCGCCAGGACCGCCACGACGACAGCATCGGCGGCGGCCTGGCGGAGGGCCACGAGGAGAGCTGCGCCCCGCTGGTCCGGCAGGCGGCCGGCGACCATGCGCCAGAGCTGACGGTCTGCGCGCTGAACACCGCCTGCGCCGTTGACGAGACCGAGTGCACCGGCTCCTGCGAGGAGTACGACGAGCCCTTCGCCGTCATCACGCTCGCCTCCCCGGCCGACCCCGAGTACCCGTCCTGGTCTTCACCTCCCGGCCCGCCGGACTCCCGCCGGAGGAACTCGAGTTCCTCGTCACCGGAGACCTCACGCTTCCCTGAGCGCCGCGGGCCGGCTTTCTCTACGGTGGTGGTGAGCGGGAGCCGGGGCCCGGTGCCGGGACCGGGGAGGGACGGGCGAGCGGAGGGGATTCGATGGGCGGACCACTGGGGCCGGGCGGCGCGACGCCGGAACGGCTCGGGCCCTTCGAACTGTTGAGAGAGCTGGGCGCCGGGGGCATGGGCAGCGTCCACCTGGGCCGCCGGGCGGGCAGCGGCTATCTGGTGGCCGTCAAGACGGTGCGGCGGGAGCTGTGTGAGCAGCCCGGCTACCGGCAGCGCTTCGCCCGGGAGATCGAGGCCGCGCAGGCCGTGCAGAGCGTCTACACCCCGCGCGTCATCGACGCCGACCCGGACGGCGATCCGCCGTGGCTGGCGACCGAGTTCATCAGCGGCCCGAATCTGGCGGAGCATCTGGCCGGGCACGGGCCGCTGCCGGAGGGCCACACGCGGGTGCTCACGGCGTGCCTGGCCGAGGCGCTGGCCGGCATTCACGCCGCCGGGATCGTGCACCGCGACATCAAACCGGCCAATATCATCCTCGCCGAGGCCGGGCCGCGCATCGTCGACTTCGGCATCGCCCGTGTCGTGGCGGCGGACGGGCTGACGTCGACCGGCGTGCTCGCCGCCACCCGCAAGTACGCCTCGCCCGAGCAGATCCTGGGCCAGGAGGCGGGCCCGCCCAGCGACATGTTCTCGCTCGGCATCGTGGTGGCCGAGGCCATGGGCGCCGGGGTGCACCCCGGGGACGGACAGCCGGTGGCCGTACGGGTCATCGACGGTGCCCCGCCGGAGCTGTCCGGCATGCCGGAAGACCTCCGGGGTCTGGCGGCGCGCTGCCTGGCCCGGGTGCCGACGGCCCGTCCGGAACCCGCCGCGGTGAGCGGCGCGCTGGGCCCGCTGCCTCTGCCCCAGTCCGGCGGCCACCGCTGGCAGCCCGGCCCGCCCCCGGCCTCACCTGCCTCGTATCCGTCCGGCCCGCCGGGCGCGGCGCACACCGCCCCGGCCCCGGTCCGGCCCGGGACAACCGTCGACCCGGCCGCCGCCACCGCCGGCTCGGTGCGCCCGCCCGCACCCGTCACCCCGCCGCCCGGCCCGGCCGGACCGTTCACCGGCCACCCGGGGAATGCCGGGCCGCCGCCGTCCTCGTCCGCCGTGTCCGGCCCGGCGGCGGCCCGCCGCCGGCTGCCCATGGTGCTCGGCAGCGCGGTGGCCCTGGCCGCGGTGGTGGCCGGCGGCACGCTGGCCTACGGCGCGCTCAACGGCTCCGGCAGCCCGGGCGGGGGTCCTCAGGCCCCTGCACCGGAACCGCCGGAGTTCACCGCGGGAGCGCTGGGGACCTCCCGCTACCAGGGCCCCGGGGACTACTGGGCCGAGGTGACCTCGGTACAGCAGGACGGCCACACCGTCACGTTCGGGCTCAAGGCGCGGGGTGCGGAGGATCTGCGTCCCCCGCAGAGTTCCTGCCTGGAGGTGGACGGACCGGACGGCACCTTCACCGTCGCGCCGCACGCCTGGCGGGCCGGTGTGGAGGAACCGGGCGCCTTCGAGGGGGAGCTGACCTTTCCGCTGCTGGTCAGCGGCAGCTACGCCTTCCGCTACTCGTGCCGGGGCGACTATCCGGCGCTCCCCGCCGGGGAGGCGACGGTGCCCAGCGCCGGGGTCTCCCGCCACGGCACGGGCCGGTATTTCGCCGTGGCGCTCTCCGTGGACCGCACCGCGGAGGGAACCGAGATCCTCTTCGGGGCGGCGGGCCCGCCGGATCTGCGCGAGCCCGGGACCTCCTGCATCACCACGGCAGGGGACGGCCCCGTCCGCCCGCGGGTCGCCCTGGACCGGGCGGACACCGACCTGACCGCCTTCTACCTGGGCACCATGACCTTCGACGCCGCACCGGAGGCCGGCCTCTTCACCTATTCCTGCCTCTCCGACTACACCGGCATCCCCCTGCCGCCGCCACGCGACGGCTCCTCCTGAGCGCCCTGACCCGTCCCGCCCCGCCCCCTGGACCGTGCCTGCCGGCGCGGCCTGCCGAAGCCGGAGGACTGAACCATGACCGCACCCCGCATCGAGCCGGGCACCGTGCAGGAGACCCTGCTCATACCTCTCTACGGCCGCGCGGTCGACCACGCCCGCGAAGAACCCGTACTGCGCGACGCCCTCGCCGCCCGGCTGGTCGAGGCCGTCGACTACGACTTCACCCCCTTCGACGGCGTGCCCAGCCTGCTCGGCGCCGTCCTGCGGACCGCCCTGTTCGACCACTGGACCCGGCAGTTCCTGGACGACCACCCCGACGGCACGGTCGTCGAGATCGGCACCGGCCTGAACACCCGCTACGAACGGGTGGACAACGGCCTGGCCACCTGGTTCGAACTCGACCTGCCCGATGTGATGGAACTGCGCCGCGCCCTCATCCCCGGCTCCCCGCGCCGTACGGGACTCGCCCACTCCGTCACCGACCCGGAATGGACCCGGGCCGTGGCGGCGGCCCGCCCGGCACCGGACGCCCCCCTGCTGCTCAGCGCCGAAGCCGTCCTGCCCTTCCTGACCGAGGAGGAGGCCCGCGCCACCCTGACCATGATCGCCGCCCGGCTGCCGGGCGCCTGGCTCGCCCTGGACACCGCCGGCCCGGCCATCGTGGACACCCAGGACTCCCACGACGCCCTCGGCAAGGTCCAGGCCAGAATGCGCTGGTCCTGCCCCGGCCCCGAGGCGCTCACCGCCTGGCTGCCCGGCGCCCGCCCGCTCGCCACGCACACCCTGTCCACGCTCCCGGCGGAGTTCACCGACCGTCTCCCCGGCTGGTGCCGTGAAACCCTCACCGACCTCGCCGCCCGGCGCCTGCCCCAGGTCGAGGAGTACCGCCTCGGCCTGCTCCGCCTCCCCTGAGTGCCCGGCGGATCAGGGCTTCTCCAGCGCACCCATGACCTGATGCCGGGTCATGGGCGTCATGGATCGTAGAGGAAGAGCTCCTCGATCTTCATGTCGAAGAGCTCGGCGAGACGGAAGGCGAGGGGAAGGCTCGGGTCGAACTTCCCGGTTTCGATGGCGTTGATCGTCTGCCGGGACACGCCTGCACGCCGGGCCAGGGCGGCCTGCGTCCAGCCGCGCTCGGCGCGAAGGTCCGTGATGCGGTTCTTCATCGGTAGCGGACCTTGCCGGCGACGAAGGCGAGCACGAAGACGACTCCCATGAGCGCGGGGAAGACGGCGATATCGACGTCGTGGACGACGAGGCTCGTGGAGTCCGCGACGACATAGGCGAATCCGGCGACCCATCCCACGCCCAGGGTGACCGCCAGCGCATCCTGCATGATCTTCCGTTGCAGCTCATCCAGCGCGCCGAGAAAGCGCGTCCAGGCGACGATCCAGCCGGTGCCGACGGCGAGATTCACGGCGACAGCGGCCCAGCTCGCCGCCCGCGGTGGCGGGTCCCACAGGAGTTCCGGGCCGAACTTGGCCAGGGCAAGGGTCGCCGTCCAGGCGAGTGTCCAGAACACGAGTCGGCCGGTGGCCCTGAGCTCGGTGAGTGCTTGCACGATTCCCGCCCTCGATGTGATGTCAAGTGTGCTTGACACGTTACGAGGTGCCCGCCGTGATGTCAAGTAAACTTGACATGCCTGGCCGGGCGGCCGGTGGTGTCGGCCGGCGTCGTCGGGAAAACCGCTCGGCGGAACACAGCGCCACGGGGCACAGTGATCCCATGAACGCGCGAGGGCTGGATGCCGACGGGACGATCGCACGCGAAGGTCATCCGGATCGCGTGCCGGCAGCCTTCGCCCCCGTCGTCGAAGCCCTCCGCCTCCACCTCACCGGGACGTTCGGCAGCACCCGGCTGCACAGCGCCTACCTCTACGGCAGCGTCCCGCGCGGCACCGCGATCCCCGGGACCTCCGACCTCGACGTCCTGCTCGCCCTCCACGACGAGCCCACGGACGCCGACCGGGCCGCCGCCAAGGCCGTCGAGGCGGCACTCGACGAGGCGTTCCCCCAGATCGACGGGGCGGCGATCGGGCTGCTGAGCACTCCAGCGGTGCTGAGCGACCTCGAACGCCACGACCTGGGCTTCATGGTCGCCTGCCTCTGCACGCCGCTGTCGGGAGAGGATCTGGCGGATCACCTGCCCCGCTACCGCCCGACGTCCCTGCTCGCTCGCGAGACGAACGGCGACCTCGCCCTCGTGCTGCCGCACTGGCGCGCCCGTGCCGCCGCGGCCGCCACCGACGCCGAGCGCAGGACCCTCAACCGAGGCGTGGGACGCAAGCTCGTCCGTTCCGGGTTCACGCTGATCATGCCCCGCTGGGGCGGCTGGACCAGCGACCTCAGCGAGGCGGCCGGACTCTTCGGCCGTCACTACCCCCGGCGCGCCGAGCAGATGCGCACGGCCGCGGCCACCGCCCGCACCCCCTCGGCCGATCCGGCGGTGCTCAGCATGCTCGTCGAAGACCTGGGCCCGTGGCTCGCAGCCGAATACACGGCCGTCCACGGCGAGAAGACGCCCCGTCCATGAACGGGACCCCGGAGCACGCCCTCGCGCTCCGGCGCCCGTCCGCGGGCCGGCGCACAGATGGCGGGGGCCGGGCGAACGGAGAGCGGTCCACGGGCGCGCCGTCGTGCCTCGCCGGCATCCCGGGCCCGGAAGCGGCATCGCGGACGAGGTCCCGGCCTGCTCGTTCAGGACATGTACAGCGACTGGAGCCGGGTCACCTGACCCTCCCCGTCGAAACTCAGGTCGTACCCCAGGCCCGGGCGGGCCGAGGACGACTGGGCCGTCAGCCGGCTGACGAACTCGGCCCGGGAGTATGACGCGGGATGGGCGTCATCGCCGAGCGGGACCGACAGCAGCACCTGGGCGTCCTCCGCCATGGGCACCGTGCTGTAGGGACCCTCCCCCGGGACGATCACCCATGCCTCGTACGGCTCCGTGATCGCCTCCTTCCGGGCGGGCCGCACCGACAGGTAGGTCCGTCCGTCGCGGGTCCAGGCGTCATCGATCTGCACGAACTGCTTGGTGCCGGCCCAGGGGGCCGCACCGTCCGGCGCCGAGGTGCCGTCCGGGTCCGTGCCGCCGCCCGGCGTGGGGGGCGAGACCGTCTCGCCGGCCGGGGCGGAAGGCGTCGCCGACGTCCCCGGGGCGGTGGCGTCCGCCGGCCCGCCGCCCCCGCCACTGCACCCGGTCAGCGCGACGGCGCTGAAGGCGAGTGCGGTGAGGCAGCGCAGGACGGCCCGGCGGCGTGAGGCACACATGGTCAACGTTCCTCCTGGGATCAGGTGCGATCGGCATACACGCCCTCTACGCGCCACTCCGCTCCCGGGGTTGCATCCCGATCCGCGTCCCCTCCTGCCCGCCCGGGGCACCGAGGGCGGCCCTGACAGGGCCGGCCCTGACGGCGATCCGGTACTCCCCGCCCCGCTCCGCCGGGACTCACCCGGCGAGCCAGAACGCCTCCCGCAGCGACTGCACCCGGCCCTCGCTGTCGTAGTCGATGGCGAACACCCACCGCGGCCCGGCGTCCAGCCGGTCCACCAGCTGGCCCAGCTGCACGTCCGCCGGTTCCCCGCCGGTCAGCTGCCGTGCTTCCACCGGTGTTCCCCGCGGCAGGGTCAGCGTGTGCACCACACCGGCGGGTACCGGCGTGCCCTGCTCGGTACGGAGCCGCTCGACGGTGACCTGCACCATGTCGCCCCGGACCACCGCCCCGTACACATAGCCCAGTTCGCTGGCGTACTCCTCGCCCGGAGCGGGCGTCGGCGGCACGAACGGCGAAGCCGGTGGCGCGGGGACGACGGCGGGCGGCTCCGGCTCCCCGGACACCCGGGCCAGCGACACACCCCCCACGGCCAGAGCCGCGGCCAGCAGCGCGCCGCCGGACGCCAGAGCTGCCCGCCTGCGGCGCAGACGCCGCTCGGCGCGCGCCCTGATCCGCGCCGCGACCAGCGGCACCACCTGCTGCCGGCCCGACTCGGCGAGGTCGGCGAGGTAACCCTTCAGCTCCGTCTCGTCAGCCATGACGCACCTCCGATCGCCGAGTCGTCCGCGGATCCAGCTCTGTACCGGCCAGCAGCCGTGCCAGCGCCGCCCGTCCCCGGCTCAGTTGCGCCTTGACGGTGCCGACGGGGGAGCCGGTCTCGGTGGCCACCTGTTCAACCGACAGGTCGCACAGGTGGTGGAGCACCACGGCCCGTCGCTGCGCCTCGGGTATCTGCCGCAGCGCCTGAACCAGCAGCACGTGGTGCGGATCCGGTGGCGGTACCGTGGCGGGCGGGCCCTGCCGCCGGGCGAAGGCGAGCGCGGTGCGCATCCGCCGCCACCGGCTGACCGCCAGCCGCCAGGCCACCGTGCGCACCCACGCCTCGGGGGCGCCGTCCAGGTCCAGTCCGTCCCGGCGTTCCCACGCCCGGACGAAGGCTTCCTGGACCACGTCCTGCGCCTCGGCGAGGTCGCCCGTCATCGCATACAGCTGGCCGATCAGCCGGCCCACGCTCGCGGCGTAGAAGGCGTCGAACTCCTGCTCGTCCACACCCCGGCGCCGCGGCTTGTCTGGTGGTCGCATACCTCTCCCGTCACGCTGAACGGTGCCACCGGACTCCCTCGCGGCACAAGCCGGTGACTCCGCGCGCGGCTGTTCACCGGGATGCAGCCGCCGTGGATGCAGCCGCCGCCCGTGCGTGTGCCGGGAAGCGGGGCGGTCCTCGAACAAGGAGGCCAGGCCCACCCCGCGCACCGCCCCTATCCCGCCGCCCGGCAGGCCCACCACGTCCAGGTCGGGGGCGCAGTCGCTGCGTACCGGGTCCGGGGAACGGCCGAAGGGCCCGGGGAAACCAGCATCTGCCGCCACATCCATACAGGTCACAATGAGGGCCGCGCATGTCGGCCAAGGCTTGACACAGGCAGGCAGCCGCCCCAATATGTTCAGAGCGTTGACAAATTGGGGAGGCGGCGTGACCCAGGGCGGAATCGGACGTGCCGAGGAGAGGCTGGAGGCTCTCCTCGCGGCCGATGAAGATCTACAGCGCTTGATGGCCGGCGACTGGATCCGCTACCGCACCTCCCCGGCGCTCCAGGAGCTCTCGTGGGATGCGCACTCGACCTGCGCGAGGATCAACCACGTCTTCTACGACGATCCCGCCGAGGCGCGGCGGCTGTTCCACGAGCTCGTCCCCGGCGCAGGGGAAGGCATCGACTTCCGGCCGCCCCTCAGCATCGACTACGGGATGCGCCTGGTCATCGGCGACCGGACGTTCATCAACGCGGACTTCCTCGTCATCGGCGGCGGGCAGGTCACGATCGGCGCGGACTGCCTCATCGGTCCCCGCTGCGGCATCTACACGCCCAACCACGCACAGGACATCACCCGTCGGCTCGACGGGTGGGAGCTCCCCGAACCGGTCGTGATCGGCGACAACGTGTGGCTCGGCGGATCGGTCACCATCACGCCCGGTGTGACGATCGGCGACCACAGCATCATCGGTGCCGGTTCCGTCGTCACGAAGGACATTCCCTCCGGCGTCGTCGCCGTGGGCAATCCGTGCCGGCCCCTCAGGCCCATCGAGGTCTAGCCTGAGGCCAGTGCCTCCTGCGTCCGGGATCAGNCTCAGGCCCATCGAGGTCTAGCCTGAGGCCAGTGCCTCCTGCGTCCGGGATCAGGGGTCAAGGCCCCCGGACACCTTGCCGGCCGGGGTGAGCCCGTGGCCGCAGACCTGCCGCCCGCGAACGGCCGGGCATTGCGCCAGGCCAGGCGGTGGCCGGACCCTCTCCTCAGCGTCCGACGGCGCCTCCCGGGCCCGGCACCACCCCCCGAGGTCATGCCGTCGACAGGGGGAACAGTCATGCCGGGCCCGGAGGCGGGCGGCCCTGTTGCAGGACCGCGAGAAACCCAACGGGCGAGCCGGAGCAGGCAGGCGGGCGATGGTGCGGGTCAGCCCGCGGTGCAGCTGCCGATGGAGGGGCTCGGGCTGGGCGGGCCGCTCACGGTGAAGCCGAACGCCGTCGACTGGCCGGCGCTCAGCGTGCGGTTGTAGCTCGCCGGGGTCACGGTCACCACGTTCCCGCTCCTGCTCATGGTGCCGTTCCAGAGCGAGGTGATCGTCTGGTTGCTCGCCAGCGTCATCGGCACCTGCCAGTTGGTGACGCCGCCGCTGCCCGCGGTGACCGTCACCTCGCCGTTGAAGCCGTTGTTCCACGAGTTGGTGGTGCGGTACGTGGCGCTGCAGGCGCCCGTGCCCCCGCCGCCCGTGGTGCTTCCGCCGGCCGCGGTGCTTCCGCCGGCCGCGGTGCTCCCGCCCGAGGTGCCTCCGCCGCCGATGGAGATGTTGGAGCTGCCGCTGCTCTGGTAGCCCTCCGACGCCATGATCATGTAGTAGCTGAAGGCCCCCAGCGGCATCCCGGCCGCCTGCCAGGCGTCGAAGTGCCGGCCGGTGTTGATGGTGCCGCTGCTCCGCTTGCTCTGGCGGACGCTCNTGGAGCTGCCGCTGCTCTGGTAGCCCTCCGACGCCATGATCATGTAGTAGCTGAAGGCCCCCAGCGGCATCCCGGCCGCCTGCCAGGCGTCGAAGTGCCGGCCGGTGTTGATGGTGCCGCTGCTCCGCTTGCTCTGGCGGACGCTCCAGTACTGCTGGAAGGTCCTGGTGCCCTCCACCGACGGCGCGTTGGTGCGCGTGGACTCGTAGAGGGTGTACGTGCCGCCGTCGTCGGTGACCGTGCCGCGCTGCTGGCCGGCTGAACCGGGGTTGTACGGGCCGTGGTTCTCCACGATGTAGTACTCGACCAGCGGGTTGGAGGTCCACCCGTACAGGGCGAGGTAGCCGTTGCTGCCCGGGTTGAACGTGCCGGAGTAGGTCACGGTCCGGCGGCTGCCGTTGGCCCAGCCCAGGCCGCCCACCCAGTTGTTGGTGTTGTTCCACTGGCTGCTGTACTGCCCTGCGGCGCCCAGCGTCATGGTGACCGTGCCGGGGCTGTCGGTCCAGAAGGAGTAGTAGTACCCGTTGTACGTGCCGGTGGAGTTGCTCGTGATGACCTGGTCGGCGCGCGCCATGCCGGGCAGCAGCAGCCCGGAACCGGCCGCCGCCGCCAGGGCCCCGGCGCCGCCGAGGACGAACCTTCTGCGGCTCACCGGGCGTAAGCCGGACTTGTGGGGGGTCTCGCTCATACGAGTGTTCCTCCTCGTGAATGGCCCCGTCGATGGCCGGGAGACACGCCGAGCGTGCCTCGGGCGTTGAGCGACGAGGGTGACGGGGGGACCGGCCTCACGCCTGCGGCGCTCGGCCGGGGGGGGGCGTCACCACAGTCTTCCGTGGTAGGGGAGTTGTCAATAGTTGCGCAATGTTTCCGAAACTTAGCCGTGATATCGCTTGCTGTTCTCGCAGGTCGCGGCCGGTGTGGGCGAGTGCGGATGCTGAGACGAAGGGGAGTGTGGCGCTGTTGGCCCGGTCGCGGCGAAAGTTTCACCCGGTATCCG
Source organism: Streptomyces sp. YIM 98790 (assembly GCF_011421595.1). Taxonomy (GTDB): domain Bacteria; phylum Actinomycetota; class Actinomycetes; order Streptomycetales; family Streptomycetaceae; genus Streptomyces. Next base: position 78,775 of record NZ_WTLH01000005.1, read on the forward strand.
AGGGCGCCCCGCGTACCGCCAGAGCCGACGGCGCCGTGACCACGCGAGCCGGTGTCGCGGCGCGACGGACAGCGGTCCGGAGCGGCGGATCGGCGAACACCGTCGCCGCGTACCGCTCGGAGCCGGCCGCCGGCCGGCTCCGCGGGCCGGACGCCGATGCGCTGGGACGGCGGCGCTGCCGGATGATGGAGGAGAGCAGGGCGGCAGCCCGGAACGAAGGGTGGCAGCACGTGGCGAGTGCAGGAACGAGGGGCGTGGGCGTGGCGGCGGTGGTGGCCGGCGGCCGGAGGGACGCGCGGTGAGCGCCGCCGGTCCGGACGAGGCGTCCCGTGGGGTCGAGCAGGCGGTGCGCACGCTGCGCTCGGGCGGTCTGGTCGCCTTTCCCACCGAGACGGTCTACGGGCTCGGTGCGGACGCCGAGAACGTGGCAGCCGTGGAGCGCGTCTTCGCGGTGAAGGGACGGCCTCCGGCGCACCCGCTCATCGTGCACATCGGCGGCGCCGACCAGCTCCAGGACTGGGCGGCGGAGGTGTCCGAGGCGGCCCGGCGCGTCGCCGAGCGCTTCTGGCCGGNCGTGGCAGCCGTGGAGCGCGTCTTCGCGGTGAAGGGACGGCCTCCGGCGCACCCGCTCATCGTGCACATCGGCGGCGCCGACCAGCTCCAGGACTGGGCGGCGGAGGTGTCCGAGGCGGCCCGGCGCGTCGCCGAGCGCTTCTGGCCGGGTCCGCTGGCCCTGGTTCTCCGGCGGAGCGGGCGTGTTCCGCACGCGGTCACCGGGGGCCTGGAGACGGTGGCGCTGCGGGTGCCGGGGCACCCGGTCGCCCTGGCGCTTCTCACCGCGTTCGGCGGTGGGGTGGCGGCGCCGTCCGCCAACCGGTTCGGCCACGTCAGTCCCACGACGGCCGGCCATGTGCGGGAAGGGCTGGGCTCCGACGTCGACTTCGTGCTGGACGGCGGCCCCTGCGCGGTCGGGGTGGAGTCGACCATTGTCGATCTCACCGGGGAGCCGGTGATCCTGCGTCCCGGCGGCGTGGTCCGCGAGGACCTCGAGGAGGTCCTGGGCCGCCCGGTCCGGGTGGGCGCCAAGAGCGCGGTCCGGGTTCCGGGGCAGCACCCGTCGCACTACGCGCCGCGGGCCCGGGTCGTCCTGGTGGCGCCGGAGCGCGTTGCCGGTGAGGCGGAGGTCCTGCGGGCGCGCGGGCACCGGCCCGGTGTGCTGCTGCCCGCCGCGCCCGGCGGCGGGTCCGGTGCGCCGGCCGCGCGGTTCGTCATCGAGGTCCCGGACTCGGAGGCGGAGTACGCCCGGCGGCTCTACGAGTTCCTGCGCGCGTTCGACCGGCACGGATGCGATGTCATCGTGGCGTCCTTGCCGGCCCCGCACGGGCTCGGGCTGGCGATCGCGGACCGGCTGCGGCGTGCGGCCGGCCCCCGGGATGTGGCGCCGCTGGAGTCCTGATCCCGGCCGCCTCCCTGGCCGGCAGGCGCGGCCGGGGAGGCGCCGCCGCCGCGCCCGGTCCGGGGCGCGGCGAGTGCGGTGACCGGGGAGCCGGGGAGCCGGGGAGCCGGGGAAACAGTCCGGAACCTTCATCGGGACGAGGTCACCGGNCGGGGAGCCGGGGAAACAGTCCGGAACCTTCATCGGGACGAGGTCACCGGGACCGGGAACATGGCCGGGCACCCCCGCGGGGGTGCCCGGCCATGTTCCCGGTCGTTCAGGTCGTTTCAGGTCGTTCAGGTCGAGTTGACTCCCGCCGGGGTGTCCTTGCCCATGAGCACGGCCACCAGCTCCCCGATGGCGGTGTCCCGGTCCATGGGGTGACGCAGCGGGAGTTCCCCGTGCAGCCGGTAGCGGTTGCGGCGTCCTTCCCGGACCCGTTCCAGATAGCCGGCCTTGACCAGATCGGCGACGATGCGCTGCGCGGCGCGCTCGGTGATCCCCACCTGCTCCGCGACATCCCGCATGCGCGCCTGCGGATCCCGGACCACACACAGCAGCACGTGGGCGTGATTGGTCAAGAACGTCCATTCCTGCATGAAGAACAGCCTACCCAGCCGTACGTAAGCCACCTCACACTCCAATACACGTCTTTTGTGTCTTGTTTTTGCTGTCGCGTCTTAGGATTCGCGTTATCGAGAACGCGAGAAGCGTGACGCGAACAGTGTGACGTGATCAGGGAGGTGCGGGCCATGACCGGCCACGAGAAGACGACCCCGCGGGAGGTCCTGCCGGTGAGGGCGGACACCCCGGCCGGCGGGCAGCGGATCCCCGCGCCCGCCGCCGCGGCCGGGGAGAAGGCCCGGCGGTGGGAGCACAAGTGGGCCTCCCCGCCGCCGGACGTGGTGATCGACACCGCCCCGCCGGGCGGCCGGCGGACCGCCGCGCAGAGCGTGGGCGCCTACATCACCCATGAACTGGAGCGGGGACGGTCGCTGTACTGCGTGGTCCGCGACGAGTTCGTGCGGGTGCGCATCGGCGGTTTCGACGGACGTGCCCTGCTCCCGCACTGCCTGGAGCACCTCGGCGGTACGGCGCAGCGGCCCGCCGCGGCGTCCGGCCCTGCCGCGGCCGGCGCCGGCACCGGGCCGGACGCCGCGGACCTC
>NZ_WTLH01000050.1:0-13244 GCF_011421595.1 Streptomyces sp. YIM 98790
TGTCGAGTTCCCTGGCGACGTGCGCGATCGGCCGGCTCGACTTGAGAGCCAGATGGACTGCTTCTTCTCGGAACTCCGGTGAATATCTACTGGGTGGTGCCACGTGCTTACTTTCTCGTCGTGCTCGGGGGGACATCCTATTGGGTCCCTGTCCGGAGACTTCGAGGCACCTCAGGTACCCAGCAGCGCGCGGACGTGCGCGGAGACCGGGGCCGCTGTGATCATGGCCGGGCCGGTGACCGGCCGGGCGAGCCCCGCCCACCCACCCGCCGTCGCGCCACCGGCTTTCGTGACGTACTTCGCCACATACGCGGCCACCTGGTCATCGGTGGGTCCCTGGTCTTCCCGGCCGCCGATGGGTTGCACGTCGAGTTGCTGGCCCCAGCGCAGCACCCGTTCCCCGGTGGCCGCTGTGTACGGCACGCCCAGCGCCACCGCTCGCGCTGCGCTGCGTACGCACTTGCCCAGCAGCTTCGCGCTGGCCCCGGCCGGGGCCGTTGTGCCCGGACCTCCCGCGCCGTCGAGGCGGATCACCGCATGGACGTGGACCGCGCCGCGCCGCTGGTATTCCGCCACCTTGGCGTAGCTGACCCGTGCAGCCTTGCGCAGCGCCGACCGGGACAGGCCCAGGGCCGCCGCCAGGTGCGCCCACAGGTTGTCAGTGAACGCCTTCCACATCCGCCCGGCGTGCGCGTGCCACAGCACATGCCCGGCGTAGTCGTAGCACTCGAAGCAGACCGGCTGACCGATCACCGGATCGTCCCACCCGTGGTGCCCGGCGCAGGCCGCGGGGCGTCCGTGCGGGCATCTTCCCAGGTCACCCCCAGGCCGGCCGCCGGGGCCACCCCGGCCCGCGCGGTGCACAGCGCCGAAGCCCGGGGCGGTCAGCGTCACGAACAGCCGGGGCACCGCGCGCACGGTTTCCGGCACCCCTTTGCCGCCCAGCAGCCCGGCCCGCACCAGCGCCCAGGTATCCCCCGCGTGCAGCCGCGCACACGGCCCGCACACCGCCGCCCGCCGGTTCCCGCAGCGGGTCAGCAGCCGCTCACCCGGTTCCCCGGCCGTGTCGAAGTGGTCCAGCACCTCACCGGTGCAGGCGTCGGCGATGGTGCGCCAGCCGTTCAGCGCGACCGGCCACGCACACCCCCCGGTGGCCTTGATCTGTTCCAGCCATCGCCCGAACCCCGGGCCGCCAGCAAGGGCGATGACATCTGCTACTTCTTCTGGAACGCGAAGGCGCGCCGCAGGTTCAGGGACCCCGGCGCGCCCGATCACATGCGTGTCGTTGATCGGGCGGTTCCCTTCCGGACAGGGCCGCCGCCCATCCAGCGGCGGCCCGTTCGTGCGTCTCGGTCACCTCGCGCGTGGTCATGGGTCCTCAACTCCTCTCTGTTCCGGCCGACAGGCCGGGGTCGTCCGCTGTGCCGTGGCTGGTGGCCGACGGCCTTCGCATCGCCGGGCAACACCCCCAGCCCGGACCACACCTCACGGTTGCCGAGCCCGCCGACGCTACGGCCGGCGGCGTGCCCACCCGGCGGCTTGTTTCAGTGGACGGCGCCGGTTCCCTTGCAGGTGCGGCACTTGCGCCGCCGACCCGTCCATGTCCGGCGGCTGCCCTCACCCCCGCAGGCCGGGCACCGCACCCGCGACATGCTCACCGCGCACCCCCGCTCAGGTGGAGAAGGACAGGAACGGGATCTGCTTGAGCACCGCGAACAGTGCCCAGCCCACGGGCGTGATCGCCATGTAGTAGCCCATCAGCGCGATGATCACGGCCTGCCAGATCGTCACGTCCTGCCCGCGCACCAGCATGCACGTGATCAGGAACAGGATTCCGAGGACCAGCAGCTCGCTCATGCCGCCTCACCCCCTCCCCGCCCGTCATCCAGATGCAGGAAGGGCAGCCACGGCACCAGCGCCGCCGACTGGTGCGCCACACCCCGCGCGTCTTCCGCCGTCGTCAGCCACGAGCGCGCCCGCACCCACCCCCCGGTCTCCGTCGCGGTGACCGCCACCCCCGCCTCGGCCGGACTGATCGCCTGCGCCACCGCCACCGCATCCGGATTGAGGTCCCCCAGCGTCATCACCGCTGTCTGCGGATCGGCCACCCGGTGGCAGATCCGGCCCCCGAGCTGCGCCCGCAGCGCCGTCACCCCCGGACCCAGGTCCGAGCCGACCCGCTGACCGGCCACCACCAGGTACACCCCCAGCGCCCGGCCGAGCTGCGCAATCCGCAGCATCGCCGTGGCACAGGCCGCCGCCTCCTCCTTCTCCGACTTGGCCCCGGTGGTCAGGTACAGCTCCGCCACCTCATCCACCAGCACCACCAGCGGCACCGGCCGGACACTGTCGGGCAGTTCCCACAGCGAGCGCGCCCCATGCTGACGGCACACGCCCATACGGTCGCCCATCTCCGTCACGATCGTCTCCAGCAGCGCCACCGCCTGAGACCGGTTGGTCGCCAGCGCCGACAGGCGAGGGGCGAACAGCGACAGTTCCATGCCGCCCTTGCAGTCGATGCCCAGCAGGGCAACCGGCTGCCGCGCCAGCTCCGTCACCAGCCGTGTCATCAGCGTGGACTTGCCCGACTGCGTGGCACCCACGATCAGCCAGTGCGGGATGAGCTTGAAGTCGATCACCCACCGTTTCCCGGTCTCCATCCGGCCGACTTCCGCCCGCAGCAGCACCCCCGGCCCCTCGGCCGGGGGCTCACCCTTCCCCAGCGGATCACCCCCCGTCGCGGTGATCTCCAGCCAGCCCCGCGCCGGAGAGGTCACCCGCACACTGTGCGCCCGCCACGCATGGCCGAACGCTTCCCCCGCCTGGAGAAACGGCCCCGGCGTCTGCCCCGGCCGCAGCCGTACCCGCAGCCGGATGCCATCCCGCGTCGGCATCGGCCACCCGATACGCGGAGCCGACACCCGCAACGACTCGCCCCGCACCACGAACCCACCGCCGATGCTGCGCATGTTCGGCCGGTACGACACGCTCAGGTCGTTGATCTGGCACACCCGCTTCCAGGTGAACACCACGCGCAACGCCATCAGCAGGTAGCCGGTCAGATACCACCGGACATCCGGACGGACCCTGAACCGGTCCCTGCCCCACAGCACCCACAGCAAGAAGCACAGCCCCGCCAGGGTGATCACCACATTGAGCACATCCATTTCCCGGTCACCGGCCCTTGCCGCCGCCACCCGGCGCGGTGATCGCATCCGCCCGGAACGACAGCCCGCGCCGCCCGTTCATCTCCCACTGCTGCGCCACCAGCCCGGCCACCTCAACCGGCTGACCGGCCACCAGGCCCACCGGCTCACCCGGCACCGACACCGAGATCACCGACGCCCGCTGACCATCCGCCTGCGTCACCATCAGCCCGACCGTCCACACCTGACGGCCCTCAGCGTCCGTGCGCGGCTTCCCGGTCTCCCGGTCCACCTTCACCGCCGGAGCCACCGCACACAGCACCAGCCCCAGCTGTCCCACATCCACAGGAATCGCCTGCATCGCCACTGGCCTCCCAGCCAACTTGTACGAACAAGGGATAGGTATGTGCCCGAGGCAAAGCAGGCCGAAACGGCAATCGCACAGGAAACGCTTGCGAAGGCGCGCAGGATAGGATGCACGTGCACGGGCATCCTGTATGCAGTCCATACACCGGACACCTGACAGGAGGAGCACCATGGCCGACCTCAACCGCGCATCACTCGCCGCACAACTCGCCGCCCGCCTGCGCGCCGCCATCCACGAAGGCACCTACGCCGCCGGAGCCGAACTCCCCAGCGAACACCAACTCACCGCCCAGTACCGTGTCTCACGCTCCACCGTCCGCGCAGCCCTCGCCGCCCTCCGTGCCGAAGGACTCATCGAAGCCCGCCAAGGCAGCCGCACACGCGTACGCGACGCCACCGGCCACACCCGACTGAACCGCACCGTCACCCGCACCGCCGAAGGCGCCTACACCACCGCCCCACCCGGCACCCCGCTGGAGAACCCGGCCGTCACCCGTACCCACGCCGACCCCGCCACCGCCGCCGCCCTAGACGTGGAGGAAGGCCACCCGCTGTTCAGCGTCGATCGCCTCTACACCACCGAGAGCGGGCACCGTATCGCCCACCGGCTACTCATCCCGTTCGCCACCGCATCCGGCACCGAACTCGCCGACCACCCCGACACCGACCCCGAACACCTCTACGCCATCCTGGCCCAGCGCGGACCACTCACCTTCACCGAGACCGCCCAAGCCCGCATGCCCGCACCCGACGAAGCCGCAGCCCTCCAACTCCCCCCAGGCATCCCGGTTCTGCACCTCACCCGCATCACCCACCACCGCACCCGCGCACTCATCCGCGAAGACACCACCGCCCCCGGCACCCAGGCCGAAGCCACCTACCGCCTCACCCCAGCCCGCCGCCCCGCCGACCGCCACTGACGCCGAGGTGTCGAAGACTTTCCTTACTTCCTCAAGGCCGCGCCACAGGCGCGGCGCGCGGCGGGCGCCCCGGCCGGGCATGCGGCCTCCGGCCGGTCCCGTCCGGCCGCCCCTGCGCCGCACCCACCCGCAGCCATCGAGAAGAGGAACCTTGACGTTCACCCAGGGGTGGCCGGGGGACGGCCTCCGCGCCGCCGGGCACCGTTCAGCCCGGACCAGCAGCTCGCGGCCTCTTCCGCCCGGCGACGCTACGGCCGGCAGCGGCACCCCGGCCCACCGCCCGCAGCAGCCAGCAGTTCACCCGTGGCTGTCCGCCGCCGCAGCAAGCGCCCACGCCCTCAGCACCTCAGCCGCCGAGACCGGACAAGCCAGGACCACCACCCCCGAGCCGTCTGCGTCCACATCCCCCCGCGCGCTCACACCCTCAACCCCCGCCCGCTCCAAGGCCGCCACCAGCGCGGCCCCGGCCGCATCCGCGTCTTCCCAACCCCGTACGTACGGCACCCCCCGCACCCAGGCCGCGCCGTCCCACTCCTCCGCGTCCCCCGGACACCCGGGGTCCTTCGGAAAACCCATCGCGCCGTTCCTTCCGCAGACCGACCATTTTGCGCCGTCGCACGCCGTAGCGGAAGAGTCACGACGAGAAACGTAAGCTCAAATGCGGGCGGACATGGCGCGGCCCGGCCCCCGTGAGCCACCAACGGAAACCGGGCCGCGAACGGCGGTTCCTCACCCGCCGCCCCTGCGGGGCAGGAACCGAGTCCGCCCCGCAGGAGACCTCACCGGCCGCTACCCGGCCCCCTCCACCTCCGACGCCCGGTCATGCCGCTCGACGCCCCCACGCTCGCGGTAGGGATTGCCCGGCGCCGGAGACACCAGCCACGGCTGAGCAATGTGCAGCGTGAACCGGCGGTGCGAGGGGTTAAGCCCCGTGTGCTTCAAGGCCCACACCTCCACCGGCAACGACTCCTCCGGGCTGTCCAGCGACCGCGCCCCGCACTCCAGACACTCAGCCGAGAACACCGCCCGGGCCACCCCCGGCTCATCCTCAAGCGTCAGCGTCCAGTCAGCCGACCTGATCACCGCCCGGCTCACCCAAGCACCCCCCACCGCGAACGCCGGTTCGCCACCGCGACCCGCGCGCTCAGCGATTCGGCATCGCCCACCACACGCACGTCCTCACGGTCCGCCTGCCACTCCCGGCCGCCCCCCAACGGACGCAAGTGCACCCAGATACGGCCGACCTCCATCACCTCGCCCACACGGTCACGGGAGGTGTCCCGGGCCACCACACCCACGCGCAGGTCCGGCGTTTGCTGACCGCTCACCGCCGCCCCCCTCCCCGGACACGCGACGCCAGCCGCACCAGCACACCCAGCGACACCCGGTCACCGACCCGCTGACACGAGCGGACATCCGCCGTCCAGTTCCGGCCCCGGCCCTTCACCGGCCGCAGCTCCACAGCGCCGCCCCGGACCTCAACCACCTGACCCAGCCGCCGCGCATCCTTGTCCCGGACCACCACGCCCGGCCGCATCCACCCGGGAGCCATTAACGCCACCCCCGCACAGCCACCAGCACCCGACGCCGAGCCCACCCCAGCCCCGGCACCCCACGCACATACGGACGCACCAACGCCCGCCCCCCAAACGCGGGCAGCACACGCGGCAGAAGCAGCGTGTCGGCATCCACCCGAGCCCCGCACCACGCGCGACGTGGCGGGCTCCCCTTCCATCCGATCATCCGAACGCTATCGTTCAAGTGTCAGCGCTCCCTAGTCAGCGTTGGCCACGCCCCCGGACGCCTCCACGTCGCGGGGGTACTTGCTGGCCTTAGCCTGCCCGCTCAAAACGGCCCCGGCATTGCCTAGTTGGCAATGCCAGAGCCGTAGAACTGCTTGACTGAGCGCGACGAGGGTGTTACACGCCGCTCCATGCGGCGTACTCCCGCAGGCGGCTGGAAGGCGTTGGACGTGCCCGCAGCAGGGTGCCCACGGTCTCATGCACGCTCGGGTGATACCGGGTCAGTTGCGGCGCCACGCACTTGGCCCTGTACAGAGACTCAAGCGCTGAGTCATGCTGAGCCGTCCACAGTTCGGACTTGGCCCGCTCAATCCAGAAACCCGCTGCCCGAGTGGGCGGGTAGTCCTTCGGCAACGTCACCTGCGAAGCGTGATCCAGCGCCCCGGCGTGATCGTCCTGGTTCGACGCAACCGCCATGGCGTTGAGGGAAACGTTCAGCGGTCCGAAGGCCATGGCGTAATCGTTCGTCTCTCCGGTCTGTTCCGCGAGTTCGCCAGCCTCACCCAACCAGTCATGCGCACTAGTATCACTCTGCATCGCAGCCATGATCGCTGCACGCAGTTGCAAGGTACCCCGCACAGCTCTTGTTGCGCGGTCTCCGTCGTCGTCCAGGTCGCGCAGCGCAAGGCGCATGAGCGCCACACCTCGATCTGGCCTGGAGCTTTCGGCATGGGTGATATGCGCTCGCTCATACCGCTCAATGGCGACTTGGCGCGGGTCACCGGAGTGCGGTGCGACCTCTCGCATGCGGGACAAGGCGAGCCGGGCCAGGTCCAAGAACCCGAACCGATAGCTGATGATCGCCGCCGTACGGGCCATCTCCGCCTGCAACGCGTAGGCACGTTCCCGATCCCGACCGGGGCTGTCGTGCACCTGCGCCAGTAGCGCTGCCTCAACAATGAGGCCCGGCAGTTCTTCAGCGATCTCCGCAAAGGCCGTGCGCACTCGGAGACTGACGATGCGCTTCCTGTCAGCCTCCAGCTCCTCCAGCGAACGAGGCGGCGGTTCGCCGTCAGATGGCAGGTCCCAACTGTCCAGCGCCGTACTCACAGGGGTGAGCAGGGCATCAAGCTGTTCCCGCTGGAGCTGCTGAACGTACGGCTGACCGCGCAGGACCGACACAGGGACGCCAAGCGCCCGAGCGACAGAGGCGACGATGCCCGGCGTTGCGTATCGCTTGCCGCGCTCGATCCGGGACAACTGTGGGGCGGAGACATGGGCACGCCGACCGAGGTCGGCCAGGGAGAGCCCCCGAATAGCCCGAATCTCCTGAATACGCGTCCCGATGATTCTTGTGGAAACGTCGTCGTCAGGCATACTTACTCCCGTTCTGATCGTGACAGTCAGAACGGTACCCCCGGGTCAAGCCCGGGGGTACATCTTTCGCTAGCTTCCACCCAGGAGGGCATTCGTGCTGGTCGGGGCGGACGGCCTCCGAGGCTTTAGGCAGCCACCATGGGGCGAGCCTCGAAGATCGGGCACCCCATCGGGCTAAATACCGGGCAGGCTGCAAGCCCGCCCGATTCGCGCAGCCAGCGTACGGGCGCCCGATCTCTCGCCCCATGGCAGCTCCCGCCCAAAGCCTCTCCAGCCGCCCGCGCTGCCCGGCCGCCGGACCGCCGCCCACCAGGCGTAAGCCCCTGAACCGTTACGCAAATACTGCACGAAAAAGTATTGACAGCTGCGAAGGCGACGTCCCAGAGTGATGCCTCCCCGTTGGCGTATTTGATGAGGGTGTCGGCGAGGACGACGAGGGCGGCGGCCAGGACCACCCAGGCCAGCGGCCCGCCGATGATCATCACGACCACGCCGAGGACGGCGACGACGATCTTGGCGATCTGGACGATGGTGTCCCAGTTGTCCACCACCCAGTCGACGGCCTTCTGCCACCATTTCTTGTTCTGCATGCCAGCGTCGGAGGCCTCTTCGAGATCGCGCTTGCACTGCTCGGCGGCCTCTTCGCGGGCTTCCCTGGCCTGCGGGGCGAGGGCGATGGCGGCGTTCAGCTTCTCCTGGGCGTCTTCGACCGCCCTGCGGGCGTGGCCCGCGTCGAGCTGGGCATCCGAGAGCGCCCGGCGGACCTCCGCCGACACCTCTTCCTCGTCCGGCGGCTCGGCCTCCTCCTCGGCGTCCTCCAGCGTGGAGGTGGCCCGCTCCAGCCAGGACTGCGCGGTGGCCAGCTCCGCCCGCGCGTCCTCCGCGTCCGTCAGTGCCTGGTCGGCGTCCCGCTGGGCGTCCTCCAGCTTCGGCGCGTAGGTCAGCAGCGCCTGCCCCGCCAGGTCATAGGAGGTGTGCAGCTTCTCCAGATTCGGCGGGACCTTCTCGAACTTGTCCTGGTAGGCGTCGGCGGACTCGCCGACGAAGGTCGCCAGAGTGCCGTCCTCACCCAGGGCGCGGACCTTCTGCAGCGCGTCGTAGACGTCATCGGCGAAGGTGGTGAACTTGTTGCCCANGATTCGGCGGGACCTTCTCGAACTTGTCCTGGTAGGCGTCGGCGGACTCGCCGACGAAGGTCGCCAGAGTGCCGTCCTCACCCAGGGCGCGGACCTTCTGCAGCGCGTCGTAGACGTCATCGGCGAAGGTGGTGAACTTGTTGCCCAACTGCTCGATACGCGACGGGTCCCCTGGGGTGGGATCCTCGTCCATATCCACCGGCGACCAATCGGAAGCCCGCCCCACTACGCCCCCCTGACCGTGTGACAGCTCACCGTAGCTCGCTCATCAAAGTAATGATCCGAGGAACACATAGGCAACGGTGTAGGCCACAAATGGCTGCGAACGCCGCTCTGTTGACCCGGATGAGGCGGGCAGGGGGTGGGCAGGCAGGCCAACGGCTCCTGGCTCACCTGCCGGCCGCGGTGAGCGGATCCACGCTGCTGGGCAGATCCGGCGGCTGGTTCTTCCCCCGGATCCCGCCGGTCGAGGTGGTGGGTGTGGACGAGTTCGCCTTCCGCCGGGGCCGACGCTTCGGCGCGGGCCCAGGAGGGGCTGCGGCCGACCACCTTCGCCCGCTACCGCGATCACGTCCACCAGGATCTCGTTCCGGCGTTCGGCGATCTGCGGCTGCTCGACCTGCGCTCCCGGCACATCACCGCGTGGAATCAGCAGCAGTTGGCATCCGGACGTGGGCGGACGGCCGTGCACCGGGCCGGGGCGACGCTTTCCAGCGCACTGTCCTCGGCGGTGCGGCAGCGTCTGATCCCGGACAGCCCGGCTCGTCATACCGTGCTGGGGCGTCCGGCGGTTCCGGAGCGGCTGTACTGGAGCCCGGCGCAGACGGCGGCGTTTCTGCGGCACAACCGCACCGCGTACGCGGATGTGTGGGCGGACGCCTTCGAGGTCCTGCTGGGCACCGGAATGCACCGCGGGGAGGTGCTGGGCCTGCACTGGCCCGAGGTCCACCTTCAGGAGAAGGTTCTGCTGGTGCGCTGGAACCTGACCGCCGTGGACAACAACCGCCTCCTCCTCGGTACCCCAAGACCCGCGCGAGCAGGAACTGGGTCAGCCTCTCGCTGCGGGTGGTGCAGGCGCTGGGCCGCCGGGCCGAAGCGGCCCGCGAGGCGCTGGGGCCGCAGGCGCCGCTGGGGGGCTGGTGTTCTGCCGTTCCGACGGGTCACCGCTGCGACCCCAGCAGGTGCTGGTGACCTTGCGCCGGCGGGCTGCGGAGATCGGTCTGCCGCGGATCGGGGTGCACGACCTGCGGCACACGGCGGCCACGATCATGATCAGTTCCGGGGTCCCGCTGGCGGTGGTCTCCAAGACATTGCGGCACTCGACCCTGGCCACGACGGTCAACCTCTACGGCTACCTGCTGCCCCATGCCGCCCGGGACGCGGTACGGGCCCTGGGCCACGCGCTCGGGCTGCCGACCGGGACCTTGGGGCGGCGGCAGGAGCTCGGGGCGCCTGAGCCGGTCCGCGGCGCCGGGCGGTGAGAAGTGCCCCGCTGACCTGCACGGTGGCATCACCCGGGCATCACCGTCACCCGAACGTGAAACAGCGGATCTGCCGAATACAGCAGACCCGCTGGTCANGCACGGTGGCATCACCCGGGCATCACCGTCACCCGAACGTGAAACAGCGGATCTGCCGAATACAGCAGACCCGCTGGTCACAGTGTCGGGACGGCGGGATTTGAACCCACGACCCCTTGACCCCCAGCGCCCTAAAAATAGGGCAGGTGGAACAAAGGGACGGGGAGTTCCGTGTGGTATTGCCGGAGTTGTGCGGTGCTGTGCATGGCGTGTGGTCCCCGATTGGTCCCCGGTGTCACCTCCGCTCGCGCGGAGGTGTCCCGCTATGGCGGAGCCCAGTCGGGGAGGTCAGGGGTGGTCCCCGCGCGAGTGGGGGTGTTCCGGACGACCTCGGCCGCCAGGTGGAGATTCCTCAGCATGGAGGCGATGGTGTCCTTGTCGCCGGTCACCGCCAGGGGGAAGGCGCCGGCCAGCATGGCGTCGAGCCGCTCCACGTCCACCCGGCGCACCTCGGCGAGATCCTCCTCGGGGATGGACTGCCGGACCCGGGCGATGATGTCGCTGACGCGCTGCTGCGCGAGGCCGTGCTCGGCCGCGATGGACTCCTGGGTGCGCCCGGCGAGGTATGCCTGCCAAATCGCGCCGTTGCGCGCGGTCAGCCGCTCGTTCTCCGCCTGTGGCATGCCCAACACCCCGTTTTATCGAATAAGCGCTCGAGTAATCAGCTTACATGGTGTCGATCCAGTTGCGGCCAGGGTGAATTGCCCTCCCTGCACCTCGAACGAGGGCTACCGTGTCGGCCGGTCGAAGGGGGTGAAAGACGGTGGAGATATGCGGCCGGTGTGATGGTCGCGGTGGGGGGGATTGGTGAGCGTCTCCGTGCTGGAAATGTACGAGGAGTTCCTGTCCTGAGGAAGCTGTTGCCGAAGAAATCCAGGCCGGGCAGTTCGACAGCGGTTGGGAGTCCCTGTCCGTCTCTGATCAGATCACTGTTCAGGGCCTTGATGATGCGGGTCAGGACTGGTATTACGCACTCAATGGCTTCCAATATCGCGTACAGGGAGTAATGGGCGAGAACTCGGAGGAAGGCCTGCAAGGAGTAGTCGCCATTGACTTCTGCAAGCGCTATAATTTTGGTAATCCGAGCGGCGGGAGTTCACGGGATGCGTTTGGTGGAGGGCCCACAATGGTAGAGCAGAACGATGCCTCCAGACTTCATGAGACCGGAATGGTCCGAGATTTCGATGTCGTGGGCCGAGTCAAACTGCTTTGGAATTACTGACGGTGGCCAGTAGGGTTAAGCTCGGAATTCTGAGCGGCGTGGGGTTGGCGGGTGCAGTCCTCACTCTTATGTTTATCCGAGGCTGGTGGGAGGCGGATACCCCCGAAGTGTTCCCATATCAGTACGAGGAATCGGAGACTACGGTTTCGCTAGGGCAGGCACTGGAAGAGCACGGCATTACACTTCCGAAGTCTGCGGACAAAATTCACTATGTGGCCAATGATAAATACCATGGTTTTCCGCTGTATGTAACTTTCGCTGTTCCATGTGAACAGGCAGGCAGGTGGCTGAGTCGGGAAAATTTTGGTCGGCAGGAGGAATCGCTGTTCCTCCCGCGATATACCGCGGAAGGGCGCGGCTGGGATGTGAGTAAGAAGCCCCGCTACTTCCTGCGTACATCTGGTGCTGCGCAGATGGAGGCTCTGCTGGTCGGACAGAATGACTCATGCCGAGTCCATCTGACGGGGTAAGAGCTCCTAGCCTCGGGCTTTCACGAGGTGGGCTGTCCGACAGGCGGTCAGGTAAGCGAAAAGTGCCTCTGACCAGCGAGAATGAGGATTGCTGAGGTCCTTGTTCCCGCTCCCGTCGGAGGCACTTTCCAGGTGAAGCAGCCTACCGGGTCCTACCCCCATGTCCGTGTCCAGGATGACGGCCGAGCCGCGGTCTCCCAGGCCGGTTCGGTCCTGCTGGTCGAAATGGTCCGCAAGACCGNTCAGCCTTTTCCATCCTCAGTTTGAGCAGGTCAGGTGAAGGGTGAGGATGGCTTGGACGAGGCTGGTGATCCGGGTGGTTGAGCACCGCAGTTTGCGGAGGAGTCGCCAGGACTTGAGGGTGGCGGCGGCCTGCTCGACGAGGGCTCGAATCTTCGCGTGGGACCGGTTCACCGCCTGCTGGCCTGCGGAGAGGGTTTCCCAGCGTCCCCAGTACGGAATGCGGACCGTGCCGCCGGCACCTCGGTATCCCTTGTCGGCCCAGCACGGGATGCCTGCCTCGGTGAGGGCCCCGACGATGCCGTGTTCGCGGGCCGCGCGGATGTCATGGACTGCGCCGGGCAGGGCTGGTGAGGCCCACAGCAGTCGGCCGAAGGGGTCGGCGATGACCTGCACGTTCNCCCTTGTCGGCCCAGCACGGGATGCCTGCCTCGGTGAGGGCCCCGACGATGCCGTGTTCGCGGGCCGCGCGGATGTCATGGACTGCGCCGGGCAGGGCTGGTGAGGCCCACAGCAGTCGGCCGAAGGGGTCGGCGATGACCTGCACGTTCATCCCGTGTCTTTTGTGTTTGCCGGAGTAGAACGGCCGGTCCGCGGCGATGCGGTCGATCGGCAGGAGCGTGCCGTCCAGCAGCACGAACGCCTTCGCTGAGGCCGTCCGTGCCGCCTCGGCGAGGCTCGGAGCGAGAGCGGCCAGGACCTCCACAGCCTCGGCGATGTACCGGTATGCGGTCGTGGTCCCGATGCCGAACCCGGCCGCGAGCTGGGCATACGGATGGCCGTTGCGCAGGTGGGCGAGGGCGAGCAGTGCCTGCCGACCCGTGCTCAGGCGCCGCCAGCGGGTACCGATCTCCTCACGGCGTCGGCGGAGCTCGGTGGACAGCAAGCGCAGGGCAGAGCTGGACACGTCCAGCCCGGACGGGTAGACAAGCACACGAAGCCTCTGGTGGGGCGAGGGAATCTTGGTCGTGAACCCGTCTACCAGGGGCTTCACCACGTTGTCAGCTCAACCGCCCAGCATCAGAGGCAGGTTGGAAAGGACTCA
>NZ_WTLH01000050.1:13260-33922 GCF_011421595.1 Streptomyces sp. YIM 98790
CACTGGCGCCGTGGCGCAAGCCGCGGGCCGTCCACGACCCGGGCAAGGTCCTGCTGGATGTTGCCCTGGCGGTCGCACAGGGCGGGGACTGCCTCGCGGACGTCGCCATGCTGCGGTGCGAGCCGGCCGTCTTCGGCCCGGTCGCCTCCGACCCGACCGTCTCCCGCCTGATCGATACCCTCGCCGCCTCCGGAGAGAAGGCTTTGCAGGCCATCCGGTCCGCACGGTCCGAAGTCCGCAACCGGGTCTGGTCCTTGGCGGGCAAGAAAGCCCCGGGCGCCGACGGACAGATCACGGTCGACCTCGACGGCGTCCTGGTGATCGCGCACTCCGACAAACAGGACGCGACCGCGACCTGGAAGAAGACCTACGGCCATCACCCCCTGACGGCCTTCGTCGACCACGGACCCGGCGGAACCGGNGCCCCGGGCGCCGACGGACAGATCACGGTCGACCTCGACGGCGTCCTGGTGATCGCGCACTCCGACAAACAGGACGCGACCGCGACCTGGAAGAAGACCTACGGCCATCACCCCCTGACGGCCTTCGTCGACCACGGACCCGGCGGAACCGGAGAGCCGGTCGCCGCCATGCTCAGACCGGGGAACGCGGGCTCGAACACGGCCGCCGACCACATCACCACCGCCCGCTTGGCCCTGGCCCAGCTGCCGAAGAAGTACCGGCGCGGGCGGCAGACCCTCATCCGCTGCGATTCCGCAGGCGGCACCCACGACTTCGTGTCCTGGCTCGCGAAGCGAGGACGCTGGCTGTCCTACTCGGTCGGCATGATGATCACCGAGACCATCCACAGCCACGTCCTCAAGATCCCGGCACCGGCCTGGACCCCGGCCATCGAAACGGACGGCGAGATCCGCGACGGCGCCTGGGTCGCCGAACTCACCGGCGACCTGCTCGCAAGCCGGCCCAAGGGCATGCGGCTGATCGTCCGCAAGGAACGGCCTCATCCCGGGGCCCAGTTGCGGATCACCGACGCGGACGGCATGCGGATCACCTGTTTCGCCACCAACACCCCCCACCGGCCGATCGCCGAGCTCGAGCTGCGCCACCGCCTGCGGGCCCGGGCCGAGGACCGCATCCGGGCCGCCCGCGCGACCGGCCTGCGCAACCTGCCCCTGCACCACACCGCCCAGAACCGGATCTGGCTGGAGATCGTCCAGCTCGCCCTCGACCTGCTCGCCTGGCTGCCCATGCTCGCCCTGACCGGCACTGCCCGCCTCTTCGAACCCCGCCGCCTGCGGTTCCGTCTGTTCTCCGCGGCCGCCAGCTCGTCACCACCGGCCGGCGCCGCATCCTCCGCCTCGCCCGCCACTGGCCCTGGACCCAGGAGATCACCGGCGCCCTTGAACGGCTTGCGCTCCTGCCGAACCCTGGCTGACCAGCGGATTCGCCTGCCCCCACGAGAAGGAGACCCAGCCCGGAGCAGTGGAACCCGGCGCCCACCCGAGGCGACACCCGGGCCGTCGGAATGCCCGCCATCAGCCACCGAAAGCGAAACGGTCCACCGACTCCGTCAGCGGACCGTCACGAAAGATCGAGGTTACGAGCTCTTAGCGGCATTCACCTTACGGCGGAATACTCGGTACCCTATCCCGATCACAAGCACCAGAAACATGTAGCAGAAGGAATTCCAGGGAGCAGACATCTGGCGAGTCAGCAAGTAGACCCCGACGACAAGAACAACCACTGAACCGGAGCCCAGGATACGCATGCTCCACGAAGATCTCACCCTTACCACCTCTTTTCCATTTCTCGCTGAATCCTATCCAACTGTCGCTCGAATTTCTTCAGCGGATCCACAACGGGATTTCCCGCGAATCTGCCCGCTATGGCGCCTCATATCGCTCCACCGACCGCCTGAATCGCCCCAGAAGTCCAATTCCAGTTATCAGTACCAGCATTTGCAACAATATAGGCGCCGGCAGCGCCAGAAGCGCCGACAGCGGCACACCCAAGGATGGTGCTGCAGGGTCCAAGACCAACTGCGGTTGCTATGCCTACGCCAGCCGTACCATAATCGCGCCAGTGGGCTGCCAAGTGCTCGTCAACTTCCCTGGCCCAATCCGGCGGAGAGGCAAAAATCCAACTGACCGCTCCGGCCTCCGTCTGGACGAAATAGGTTTCCGGCTGACAGGCGGCCTCCGCAACGCCTATCAGGAACTCGCATACATTGATGAAGCGGTCGATGGGTTCCGCAGGACCCGTCCCCAAATAGTCGAGTACGTCCTGAAGTGTGAAGTCTTGGCTCCCCTCATACCCCCACCAGTATTGCAGTTCCTCATAAACCTCATCACTGAGTGGTTCTCCGGTGGCAAGGATGTCATCCAGAGTCTCCCCCGCTTCGTCTCGGTCCTCTGTTGATTCAGTTACACTCGCAGCCGCATTCGACATCTTCTTCTTCATCACGTTGCCAGGAATACCGATGAACCCTCCTGGCGCTACGGGGAACAGTCCGGTGGGGTCCGAGTGGGTGATGGGGTTGTTGTTGGCGTAGGTGTAGCCCTGCATCTGGTCGGGGTCTGTGGGGTCCATGAGGGGGTCGACGCTGATGAAGCGGCCGAGGGTGGGGTCGTAGTGGCGGGCTCCAATGTGGCTAACGCCGGTGGTCGTGTCGAGGGTTTTGCCGAGGAAGCCCTTGTCGTCGGGCCAGGTGGCGTTGGTGCCGCGTTCGGTGCCGAAGGGTGAGTGGCGGCGTCGGGTGAAGGCCTGACCGAGGGCGGCGATGGCGAGGGTGGCTGTGCCGTGGTGGTCGCTGATGAGGTAGGTGAGGACTTGCTGGCCGGTGGCGTTGCTGCGTACGGCGAGGGTGGTGCTGCCGTTGCTGTAGTGGCGCTGGGCCCAGGTGGTGCCGTCAGCGCGCTGGTGGAGTTCGGTGTCGCCGGCATACAGAACTGTCTCTCCGCCAGTGGTGCGACGGATCAGAAGGGTGCCCGCGGCGTCATAGAGGTACTGGGTGGTCTTGTTGCCTTGCGTGAGCTGGTGCAGTTGTCCTTCGGGACTCCAGTCCAGGGTCTGGGTGGTGCCGTCGGGGCCGGGGCGGGTGGTGGTGTTGCCGGTGGCGTCGTAGGTGTAGGTGTCCTGGGGGTTGGTGCAGGTGGCGGTGGTGGTGGCGGTCAGGGCTCGGGGGTGTGCGGCATCGTCGTAGCAGTAGGTGGTGGTGGTGTCACCGGTGGGGGTGTGCTGGGTTTCGCTGGTGCGGGCGCCGGTGTCGGGGTTGTAGGTCCAGCTGGTCCAGTACGGTGCCGGGCCGCCGAGCGAGTCGGCGTCCGGTGCCTGGGCACAGTCCTGGCCAGCGGGGTCCAGGCGTCGGTGAGGCGGCGGTGGCCGTCGTAGGTGAAGCACTGGGTTTCCGGGGTGGTGGTGCCGCCGAGGGTGACGGGGTCGGCGATGGAGGTGACGTTGCCGGCCTGGTCGTAGATGTAGTTGAGGTCCTGCAGCATGTAGGCGTGGGTGTCAGTGGTGACGTGGCTGCTGCCGACGGGGAGGGCGAGGCTGTCGTAGGCGGTGATCTCGCGGGTGTAGGCCTGTCCGGTGGCACCGCCGGATACGGTGTACCCCGTGCGGCACGTCCGGCCGACGATGCTGCCGGGCCAGCGGGCCGAGACCCACCGGTACTTCTTGTCTGCCCAGTTGGGCGCGCGTGTACAGAGTGACGCCAGCGAACTCCTCCGGCCGTCAATGAGGCGGCACGTGGCGCCGATATATGTACCAGTTTCCTCAGTCACGCATTGGGGCAACACCAAGAACTTGGGCCGATTAAACGCGATGATACTCACAGTGGCAGCCGTGGAAAGGTAGAAGAACCCCGTGATCACAAGGAAGACATGCCCCAGGAAGTCACCGGAGACTACTTGCATTTGCCAAAACCCCCCACTAATCAACGCACCGGACATCGAGAACCCTATCGCAGTGAACGGCACATAGCCGCGCACCACACCCTTGCTGACCTCCTTGCCAAACATGAACATCCGAGCCGCCATATCCAGCGCCGCCTGCGCACTTTTCCACATCCTCAATGCCAAACGACACTGCACTACGGATGCAATCAAGGCCACAGCGCCGAGCAAAACATAGAACACAGCCTTTCACCACCAAAGAGTGATCGCATTATGACTCGTAGTCGGCGAGCACGATACCAAGAACAGCACCACCTTGAAGGACCTCGGCCTTCCCAACAGGTTCGCCCGGCCCGGGCCATGCTGTCGCGGGCGTCGCCGGCCTGGACTTCCACCACGGCATGCCGCAGGGTTGAATTTATGACATCTCTCACGGCACCACGAGCTCGAAATCAGTAATTCAGTCAGCGCCCATAGAAGCGCCGCCGGAAGGAGTACGGCTTACGCCCGTAGAAGAGCAGTCCGATTGCGGCAGGACCAATGACCGCAGCCAGGAGCAAGGAGCCGAATATCTCATCGACGTAGAAGGCGACGGCGAATACCGAGCTGGACCAGGCCCATCCGGCCAGTAGCCAGAACCAGTGGGGAGGATATACGAACCACAATTCCTTCGGATTGCTCTCCGGTCGCCAGTGAGCCTTTTCCAACCTCAGGCTGCGGAGCTCAGGTGAAGTGTGAGGACGGCTTTGACCAGGTCGGTTATGCGGGTCGTGCTGCATCGCAGCTTCCGCAGGAGCCGCCAGGTCTTCAATGTGGCGACGGCTTGTTCTGCCAGGGCCCGGATCTTCGCGTGGGAGCGGTTGCGGGCCTGCTGGCCGGCCGACAGATTCTCCCACCGCCCCCGGTAGGGCACACGTATGGTGCCGCCGGCGCCCCGATATGCCTTGTCGGCCCAGCATGGGAGGTTCACGCTGGTCAGCGTCTCGATAATGCCGTGGGTGCGGGCGGCGCGGATGTCGTGGACTGCACCGGGCAGTGCGGGTGATGCCCACAGCAGGCGTCCGGTGGGGGCACCTCCCGGCCGAAGGCTGGGGGAGGATCGGCAAGGACTTGGATACGTAAGCCTTCGCGCCGAGGCTGTCCGGGCTGCCTCGCGCAGAGGTGGGGCGAGGGCGGCGAGGAGGTCGATGGCTCCGGTGATGTAGCGGTAGGCGGTGGTGGTGCCGGCACCGAACCCGGCCGCGAGCTGGGCGTAGGGGTGGCCGTTGCGCAGGTGAGCGAGCACCAGGAGAGCCTGCCGGCCTGCCGGGAGGCACCGCCATCGGGTCCCGCGCTCCAGACGCCGGGCGGCCAGCAGGCCCGACAGGCAGCGCAGGGGCAGAACCGGACAGACCGACCCCCGATGGGTAGACAAGCACGTAAAGCTCCCCGGCGCACAGCTGGATCTTGACCGACAACCCATCTACCAGGAGCTTCACCCCTTCCCACACCCAGCCCTCACCTCAACCCCCACGACCTCAGGAAGACCGGAAAAGGCTCTCTACCTATTTGACGAATGGCTATTTTTTCCGAAGTGCACCGGCATCCTCCCTCATATGAGGCGGGACCACGAACCTTGGAAAATTGAAGTATATGACGCTCAAATTTGCAACTATGGAGAGATAGAACATCGCCATACATGCAGCAAATACAACGGCAAGCAAGTCACCACCGCCATCGCCGTCCCACAGGCCGCCCGAGACGAGAGCCAATCCGGCGAAGACAAGAGCTGCGGTTGCCGTCGCGGAAGCCCGAACCACTCCCCTATTGACGCTACTCTTCACCGAAAAGGAAATCCTTATCACCGCGCGGCGAGCAAAGGCAGGATTATTCCACACCTTCACTGTGAGCCAGCCATGGAGGCAGGAAACAACGAAAACTGCCACGCCCAAACCGACACGCATGCACCAAACCTTCCCACCGTCAAGAATCAATCCAGTTATGAGTCATGCTCGTGGCGACAACACCAATCAGCCTCCGCCGACCGCGCCGGCGGCTTCCCCACCCCGGGGATAGGGACAGTCATCCCCACCAAAGCTCCCAGTCGAGCATGCCCGGTTTCCGAGAATACCAGCCAATTCCTTGTCACTTGAACCAGGTTTCACCTTTTGTGCATTGCTGACGGAACCACTCGATCCACTACTCTCAGCATTTCCAGTCTTGCCCTTACTCTTGCAGCCGGACTGATCGAATATTTCGCAGGTTCCCGACGGGTAGGTCTCGGTGGCGTCGTCTGCTGCTTACCGGGGCAGCCGGATGGGTCAAACATTTCGCACGTCGTCAGCCCAGTGGGATCCGACAAGGTGACCGGGTTGTTGGCAGCGTAGCTGTACCCCTGCATCTGGTCGGGGCCGGTGGGGTCCATGAGGGGTCGACGCTCAAGCGCAGCAGCACCCGCCGCCGCGCAGCAGGCACGTCGGCCGGAAACCGCAGGCTGGAGCTGTGCACCAAGATCGCTACTGCACACTTCCGGGCGACTTCCCGGACGGCCGTTCCGGCGTCAGTCCTCACTGACCGTGTGCGCTTCACGGAGGCCGGCCGCTCAACCGTGCCGAAGACGCATCCTGCGCCTCGGCCGGTCCCAGCACGGCCGGTCCTCCACCAGGGCCTCGGAAGGGGCAACGGAGGGCGGAATGCACCGACACCCTTGCCGCGGCCTCATCGACGGGGCTGTTTCCCGCCCCGGTGTTGAACGCTCCGCGCTGTGCCGAATGCGTGACGTTGCCCGCGGGTAGAAGCAGTAGGCGCCCGTGGCGGCCCGGGCTACGCCGGCCCACAGCCACCGGACCGCTGCTCGCGCCTTCCGCGCGCACGGCCGGGGCGCGCCGGACACCCCGGCCGCCGTCGCGTCAGCTTCCTCGCACGGAGGTGACGATGGACTCCGACACGGCCGGCGGCAGCGTCACGGTGTCGCGGGCCGGCGCCGTGACGGTGGAGATCCCGCCGCGGTACTGCCCGCTGCCGACGGCGCGGCATCCCGACGCCGCGGTGCTGAACCGGCGGAGCGCGGACTGGATCAACGGGTTCGGGCTGTGCCGGGAAGGTCCCCGGCACACCCGCATGACCGACATCGACTGCGGCGGCTTCTACGGCCGGATCATGCCGCATGCGCCGGCCAACCGGCTGCAACTGGCCGTCGACTGGTGCGTCTTGATGTTCACATTCGACGACATGCACTGCGACGAAGGCCCGGCGAGCAGCGATCCCGCCGCCTTCACCGGCCTGGCCATGCGGATACTGCGGGCGCTGGAGGTGCCCGGTGCGGCCGTGGACACACCGGGCGAGCCCTTTCTCGCCGCCGCCGCGGACCTGGCCCGGCGTGGGCGCGCCATGGGCACGGCCACGCAGGCACGCCGGGTGGTCGATGCCCACCGGTCCTGGTTCCTGGGGGTCCTGTGGGAGTTCGGCCAGCGGCTGCGGGACAGCAGTCCGTGCCTGGACGACTACGCGCACATCCGGCGGTACACCGCCGGCGGGGAGGCCACGCTGTGCTGGGCGGAGATCATCGACGGTGCGCAGATCCCCGACCGGGAGCTGGACGCCCCGGTGGTGCGGGCGCTGACCGAACTTGCCCTGACCGCCGCCGCCTTCGACGACGACCTGTTCTCCTACGGCAAGGAGCTCTGGCTCGCCGCCCGGGAACCCCGCCCGCCGTGCTGCCGGCTCAACCTGCCCGACATCCTGGCTGCCGAACGCGGGCTGCCGACGGAGCGCGCGCTGGCCGAGGCGGTACGGCTCTGCAACCAGCTCACGCTGCGCTTCCTCCAGTTGCGCGACCGCGCACTGGCCGGGGCCCCGGAACCGCTGCGGCGGTACGTGGACCACTTGTCGTGCCTGATCCCGGGAAACCTGGAGTGGGGTCTGCGGGCCGGCCGCTACACCAACCCCGACGGCCGGCATCCCGGCGCGGTGCGCACCACCGCCTCGTTCACCGAGACGGCACCGCCCGCCGGTGCCCCGCCGATTCCCTCCATCGCCTGGTGGTGGGATCCCGACCTGTGATGTGAGCCGCCGCCAGGCACGGGAGGAGACCATGCCGACCACCGTTACCGGCCGCCTGCACACCGTGCCTGCGGCGGTCGTTCTCACCGAACTGCGCCGGGGCGGACCGCTGGGAGTGATCCGGCGGCTCGGCGAGGCGTCGCAGGGAGCGGTCACCCGGCTCGGCCTGGGCCCCTTCCGCCCGCTGTTCGTCTCCCACCCCGAACACCTCCGGCACATCCTGCGCGAGCACACCGGCAACTACCCGCGCGGGGCGGCGATGTGGAGCGCGCTGGGACGGCTGACCGGCAACGGTATCGCCGGGGAGGGGCCGGGCTGGCTGGCGAGCAGGAACATCCTCCGGGCGAGCCTGTCCTCCGGCTACCTGCACGACAGCGGCGAGGAAATGATCACCGCGATCACCGCCGCGCTCCAGGACCTGGCACGGCGGGCGGAAAACGGCCCGGTTGAGGCCTCCACGGAGATGAGCCGCATCGTGCACCGGGTGATCAATCCGCTGTTCTTCGGCTCCCGCATCCCCCAGCCTCAGTGCGACGAGCTGGGAGCCGCCATCACCACTGCGATGAACTCGCTGCTGTGGCGGATGGCGATGCCCTTTGTCCCGCACGCGGTCCCGCTGCCCGGCGACCGGGCGTTCATCCGCGCCACCGCCACGGCCAACCGCATCCTGCTGCCGGTCATCCACCGGGCACGGCAGGGCCGCCGGGACGGCCGTGACCTGATGACCGCGCTGCTCGACGGCACGGACCCCTCCGGCGCCCCGCTGAACGATGCGCACATCAGCCAGGACATCGTCGCGCTGTTCCTGGCCGGATCCGAGAGCAGCGCGGTCACCCTGACCTGGGCCCTGGTCGCGCTGGCCCGGTACCCGGACGTCGCGGCCCGCGTCCGGGAGGAGGCGGACCGGGTGCTGGGCGAGGGTCCGCCGCGGCCCGAACACATCCGGCAGCTCGTCCACACCCAGCGGGTGCTGGCAGAGGTCACGCGGCTGTACTCGGTGGGCTGGGCCGTGCCGCGCACCGCCGTCGCCGACGACGTGGTCGACGGCGTGTTCGTCCCGGCCGGGTCCACGGTGGTGATCTCCCCGTACCTGACCCACCGGCTCGCCGAGTTCTGGCCCCGGCCGGCCCGGTTCGATCCCGGGCGCTTCACCCGGCAGCGCAGCCGCGACCGGCACCCGCTGGCCCACGTGCCTTTCGGCAGCGGTCCGCATCAGTGCGTCGGCCAGGCGTTCTTTCTGCACGAGGCCGCCTTGGTCCTCGCCCTGATCCTGCGCCGCTTCGAGCTCGGTCTCCGTTCCCCGGCTGTTCCCCGCCTGACCCTCACTCTGACACCCCGCGGCCCGGTCGTACTCACCCTGACCCCGCGGAAGCCCTGAACGACCGGTCCGCAGCCCCCGCGGCGGCCGGGCCGCCGCCATACGGCGAGCAGCATGCGGCCTGTGGCGGGCGGCACCTGCACATCCTGGGCCGGCGGGACCCGGCCATCCGGCGCCGCAGACACCCTTCTCCGCATCGCCGAGAACCTCACCGTCCGGCCCGCGAAGGGCCCTGAGCCGATTGCCCCCCACCAGGATCGGGGCCCGCCCCGCCGCACCCCGGTGGCGGCAAGCGCCGGGGACGCCCGCACCGACGCCCCGCACAGGCCGAGGGCCGGATCGAACTGACGACACGCCTGCCGTGCGACGGCTGCCGCGCTGCGGCTCGGCTGCGCACCGGCACCGGCACCGGTCCACGTTCCGCCGGGCAGCGTCACAGCCCCAGTTCCAGGTAGTCGACGTCACCGATCTCCACATCCAGGCCGTCCGCGCGTCGGCCTCGGTCACGGAAGTACGCGAAGCCGAGGCCGCCGGCGAGGATCTGGGCGAGCTGCTGCTCGTCGGCGCCGGCCTGGTGCGCGGCGAGGAGCTGTGCGGCGGCGTCGGGCGGGAGTTGTTCGGTGATGCGCCGCATCCGCGGGTCGTCGGTGGAGCCGCCGGCGGCGGTGAACCCGAACCGCGCCCGGGTCTCGACCACCACGCCAGTCTGCGCGGCCTGCTTGATGGCGCGCTGCCGTAGCCGCGGTTGCCAGGCGCGGCGGATCTCGCGTTCGATCGCGGCGGCCAGGCGCGGGGTGGGGCGTTTGGCCTGTCCGGCGAGATAGCGCTCGACCTGCCGCTGGGAGCAGCCCAGCCGGGCCGCGGTCGCCCGGGTGCTGCCCTTGTCGACGGTGCGCACCAGGTAGCGCACGCGGGCCTGCGCGGACTTCGGGATGGGGCGGGTCTGGGTGGCCTGCAGGGCGGCCTCGATGCTGTTCTGGATCTCACCCACGGCCGCGCTCCTCCTGCCCGGGGTCGGTGGTGTCGGCGGTCGGCACGCCGGTGGCGCGGCGCCTGGCCGGGAAGGTCCTCGCCTTCCCGGCCGGGCGTGCAGTGGGCGGGGTGCAGTGCCGCTGGTGGGCGGCGTGCCGCTCCCCCGCCTGCAGGTAGGAGTTGACGTCCAGGGCGCTGTGGTGGCAGGCCCGCCAGGTGGCGGTCGCGGTGACCAGGTTGAACGCGAACAGTCCGCTCATCGCGCTTCGCCTCCGTCTGTCGCGTCCGTGTCCTTGATGTGGCGGGCGGGGTTGGCGCCCTGGTCCAGCAGTTCGGCGCAGCGCCAGAAGGGCATGGTGCCTTCGTGTTTGACCATCCCGGGCGAGACTCCGAGGCGGAAGGTGCCGGGCAGCGGCCTCCCGGTGGCGGGGTCGTGTGGGAGGACGTCCAGCGGGGACGGCCCGGGCGCAGGGTAGACGACGCAGTCGGACAGCACCGCGACCGGGTAGTGGCCCGCGGCGGCCATGCGCAGCATCTTGCGGTGCATGTTGGTGCGGGCCTGGGCGATGACGGCGGCGCGGATGTCGGGGCGCCAGGTGGGGCGTTCCAGTGCGGGCCAGCGCTCGCCGGGACGGTAGCCGGCGCCTTGGGGGCGTTCGCGCAGCTTCCCGATGCCGCCCTTCACGGTGGCCTTGATCGCGGACAGCACCGCCGCCATCGCCGGGTCGGTGGCCTTGTGGCGCTCCATGGCGGCCAGGAACTCCGGCCCGGCCAGGCCCTTGGCCACGCCCAGGTCGGCCATCGTCTGCATGTAGGCGTCCCGCAGCCGCTCGTACCACGGATCCAGGTACGGCCCGGCCTCCGGGCGCAGCCAGGCTTCCAGCGGCCTCACCTCGTGGCCGAGTTCGGCGGCGTAGGCGAGGGTGGGGGTGGCGTACCAGGCCGGGCCGGCGGGGCGGCGGCCGTGCGGGGTGAACGGGGACGGCAGCCGCGGGTCGGTCTCGACGTGGGAGAGGTCGACGTACCAGCAGCCGGGCAGCTTGGGGTCGAAGCGGGGGCCGTCGGTGTGCACCGGCTCGCCCAGTCCGACGGTGAGCCGGTTCGCGGCGGCGAGGAACGCGGCGTTCACGTCCAGGCCGACCACGAACGGCAGCGCGCACTCGTCATCCGAGAGCAGCTCGGAGTCGCGCACCCAGTCGTACGCCTCCTCATCGAGGACCTGGTCCCCGGGGCGGCCTTGCGCGACCGGGTGCTCATCGGGTGCCTCGGGCGGGGCCGGGTCCACCGGGGCGGTGAGGGAGCCGGGGACCGGGCCGGACGTCCAGCCACCGCCCTCGGTCCGCACCGGCCGGGTGGGCGGGCGCAGCGCGGTCATCAGTTCCAGCCCGGTCACCGCCGTGGAGCCGCGCGGGGTGAGCACGCGGGCGGCGTAGGCGCCCAGCACCCGGGCGACGCCGGCCGCCGGCAGTGTCGCGGTGTCGCCCCAGGCCCGGGCGTCCAGCGCGTCCCACGGCAGGACGGCCAGCTGCACGCACTGCCGCCGCCCGCCGCGGTCCACCGGCCGGAAGATCCTCGCCCACGGCCCGAAGCCGCGCTTCGTGAGCTGCCACCCGGCAGCCACGACCTCGCGGACGACCGGGTGGTCCTCCGCCAGGCGCAGGCCGCGGCGGTCGGCCAGGCGCTCCGGCAGCCCCAGCTTCACGGCGGCCCCGGGGGTGAGCACCACCAGCGGGTCGGAATCCCACCCGTGCCGGTGCAGCCGCGGCTGCCCCAGGCCCGCGTCCAGCGCCCAGGTCACCAGCCCCGGCACCGTGACGGCCGGGCAGCCCAGGGTCCGGCCGTCCGCGAGGTGGGCGGTGCCGCCGCCGTCCAGGACGGCCAGCGGCCCTGCGGGGAACGCCGCATCCGCCGCCGGGCCGGGCGCGGCCGTTGCTGCCGGGCGGAGCCGGGCAGCGGCACGCGGCCCGGACGGACCGCGGCGGGAGGGAGCCGGAATACCGGCCTGGTCAGCCGCCGGTGCGGCAGCGGCGGCGGCCGTCGGCGCCGCGGACGTGCCGGCCGGCTGCTCCCGGACATCGTTCCCGGGTCCGGCGAAGGCCTGCGGCGAGCTCTCGCGGCTGCCCTGCTCCGCTCCTCCGGCCTGCGGCTTCTCGGGAGCGGGGTAGCGGGCGGCGAGGCCTTCGAGCAGCCGCCCATACGCCGCACGGCGTTCCTTGGCCGGGTCGCTGCGGCCGCTCTCCCACCCGGCGACTGTGGACGCCGACACCCCCAGCGCCTTGGCCACCTCGGCGCGGGAGAGGCCGGCGGCGGTGCGCAGCCGTTCCCGCTCCGCGGGCTCCGGCAGCGGTTCTGCTTGTTCCAGCAGCGCGTCGACGGCCGCGAACAGGTCGTTGTTCCGGGGGCTCATCGCGGTGTCTCCTGCTCCGTCGGCGTGGCCGGGTAGAGGTCGGCCAGGCGGCGGAGGAAGTGGGCGTAGGCGGTGCGGCGGGCGCCGGTCGGCCAGCTGCGCCCGGTCTCCCACGCGTTCAGCGTCGTGCGGCTGACGCGCATGGTGGCGGCCACCTGTTGCTGGGTGAGGCCATCGGCTTTTCGCAGTCGCCGGCGTTCGGCCGGATCGGGCAGGTCACGGGGCCGGTCGAGCAGGGCGTCGACGGCGGCCACCAGGTCGGTCTCGGCCTCGGTCATCTCATCACCCCTCCCCCGGAGTTTACATCCCGCTTCACTCACTGCTTTGCATTTCGCCTACATCACGGCAGCACTGAGGAACCCTCCGGGCAGGCCGTGCGATCCGGCCGTCCTATGCCATCGAACCTCGATCATTGCCATCGAAGGTTGATGATCATCAGGTTCGTGCCGCAAAGAGGCATGGTGCGACCTCGTCGACAACCAGGGCGTCCGGATGCCGCCAGCCACTCTCACAGCGCGCCTCAAAACCGTCGGCGAAACTCGGTGGCTGTCCGGACCCGGCTCTGCATACGTTCGGCCGCATGGCTGACGACTGCTTCGCGCATCCACGGCTCGCCGCGATCTACGATCCGCTCGACCCCGACCGCGACGATCTCGATGCCTACCTCCGGATCACAGACGAGTTCGGGGCACGCCGAGTGCTGGACATCGGCTGCGGCACAGGGGTGTTCGCACTTCTCCTGGCTGACCGCGGGATCGATGTCGTCGGCGTCGATCCCGCCCAGGCGTCCATCGACGTCGCCCGGGCCAAACCGGGCAGTGAGCGAGTGCGCTGGATCTGCGGGGATGCGACAGACCTCCCGCCGCTGCAGGTTGACCTGGTGACAATGACGGCGAACGTTGCCCAGGCCATTGCTGATCCGCAGACGTGGCAGCAGACGCTGCGGGAAGCCTGCGAAGCGCTGCGGCCCGGCGGGCACCTGGTCTTCGAAACCCGCGACCCGGCCAGACGCGCCTGGGAAGAGTGGACCCGCGAGAACTCCCATCGCGTGACGGAGATACCAGGCGTCAGCTCCGTCGAGAGCTGGGTCCAGCTCATCGAGGTGAGCTGGCCCCTGGTGACGTTCCGCTGGACCTACGTGTTCGCTGCGGACGGACAGGTGCTGACCTCGGATTCGACGCTGCGCTTCCGAGAGCGGGAAGAGGTCGAGAGGGACCTGGTCACACACGGCTACGTGGTGGAAGACGTTCGCGATGCGCCCGACCGCCCGGGAAGAGAGTTCGTCTTCCTGGCACGGCGTCCATGATCTCCCGTGATCCACGCCACGTGAACTTCAATGGCACACGTCAGGGTTCGTCGGTGTCGACGTGGTCGATCCAGTCGACGGACGTCGGCGGCCCAGTGGCGGGCGCGGCCGCTCTGGGCGAGGAGCAGGGGTCTCTGTCATGGGCTCCGCCAGGCGGTGCCCGACATGGCGCACTGGCAACCGGGCCTTCTGTCCCACCTCGAACCGTTCCCTCGGCCGGCGCCAGGTGACGCCGTCGCAGCGGGCCGTCCACCTGGACGGTGGACGGGCCGTGAAGGGGTTCGGTGAGGCAAGACCACGTCGATTTCACGGAAGAACACGACGTCAGACGGTCCAGAAGGGCGTCCCGGCTCCACGGCCTGACCAGAACGGCTCAGAGGGAGCTGTAGACGGACCCGGCAAGTATCGCGGCCACCAGGGCAGCCCCGGCGTAGAAAATCACATGCCCCAGGGTTCCGTTGGAACCAACCGCGGAGCATCTGCGGGGACGCTGCGGGTCATACAGAACTTCTATGACCTGCCCGCGGTGGAAGTTCTCGAAAGAGACAATCTTCTGCACATACTTCTGCCCATCGACAGCGTATTCAAAATAGCCGTAATTCGAAACACTGCGAACACATCGCCCATGGCTTTTCCGCCCTCGACGCAACAGGATGGCACCACGCAAGGCCGATCGGGCGGGAATGGCAACGATCAAGGCGAACAACAGCCCAAAGAACATCCTTCCCATGGACAACCCCGATCGGATCGGCAGCGCGGCACGCCATCGTAGCAGGATCTCATACATCGGAGAACAGCCGCCTCGAACGGAGTGCCCCTTTCCCCATCGGCCCATCATTCAGCAGAGATCGCCATGCCGGACGAAGGAGAAGCAGAACAGCTCAAGCTGGACTGAGCAGGACGCAGAACCAGTTCAGCAGCCCGAGAACCGCAACGCACTTCCACAGAGGAAAAGCAATGATGCGGGAAAGATCCTCAGCGCGCCGGAGAATCCGCAGGACCTCCCGGCTCGTTTTCCGAAGGAACTGCTCGCGGGAGTCTCGACGGAGCAGTCGGCGGAGGAGCACACCGCCGTCGCGGACCATGTCCGCCGAGTCACGAGGCGTCGGCAGCACGTGGTGGCGCCGGCACCGGTCGGGGCGCCCGGCCGGACTGGCCGCCCGGACCGCGGCCGAGGTCGCGGTCGCAGCGGGAAGGCATCCAGGGGGCGGACTGCCGGTGAAAGCCGCGTGCCCTCATGGCAACCTGGCGCCGTGACCGATGACGCTCCGTCACTCAGGAACGGAAAAGCCCAGCTCACGCAGACGGGGCAAGCACGCTGCGAGACATTGCTCCACCGACGCGGCGTCGGTTCGCACAAGGACGTCCTCGCGTAACGGGGCCCCACTGGCGACAAAGGTCCATGGCTTGCGCCTCTCAGCCATCCGCTCGGCGTCGGCCTTGAAGAGCACGGTTATGCCCTGTTCAGCCAGTGCTTCCATGATCGCGACGACGTCCACCGGCGCTCCCCCTCCCAAAGCGCTTCGATCGTGCTGCCGGACGAACCTGCCTGCTCCAAGCCAGACCCGGATACCGCCCTCATCACCCCAAGTGCCAATCGCGCCGCCTCCGGCCGGAATGCGCGACGCCTCAACATGCGGGTCCACCAGTCCCGAGGCTGGCCTCCCGGTGGGTCAGGAGCTGGATGCGCCGATCTGATTCCGGCTGTGCGACCGGCCGGCCCTTCCTCGGTGCCCTGCCGACGGGCTGCCGCCCGCTGCAAGGCCGGCCGGTCTGGGTGACCCTGCGCTCGGCGTGATCGTCAGCCGGAGGCACGTGCTTCTCCGGGATGCGGCCGGGCGAAAGTACCCTCGGTCGCTCCAGTCGCCGGCGCCGGGAGGACTCATGGGCGGGAACGATCCGCACATCCACGTTCAGTCGAAGGTGGTCCACGACGATGCCACAACCCGCAACCTGTTGGCATCCACGTTCGGCCTGGTCGGTGACCTGCCGAGCGTTGTCACTACGGGATGCGGGCTGCGGGTGCCGTATGCGATGACCTCTCCTCGCCCGGATCGTGTCACCTGCCTTGCCTGCCGCGAGCACGCGCGGCGCGAGCACCTGCGCTTCTCGGAGGAGGTCGAACGCTTGAGCCGCATGGCGGGATCCACCATCAGCCCTGCCCAGGGGAAGCTGGCCGCAGACAAGCATCGTGACCTCGCGCGGAGGTTCTCCGACGCGGAGGGCTGAGTCCGTCGCTGGAGCATCGGCCGACACGACGCCATGTGCGGAATCGCCTACCGCAGCCGTCGGGGTCGCGGGGCATCACCGCAGTGGAGCCGGCCGAGCGGGGACGGTTGCCACCGGCACCGGCGGAGCGTTCGCGCGCAATGCCGGCCGGTGCGTCTGCCGGGAGCTCCGGGCGCTCGCCGCAGGGCTGCCGGAGCGGCCGGGACCCGTGAGCCGACGCGAGCCGGCGGCGGGCTCCGCCGGGGACGCGGGCGTCGCCCCGGCCGGGTCCCTGGCGCCGTTCGGTGTCACCGCCCCCCTGTGGGGGTCCTCGGCGGCGGCAGTGGGGCGGCGGGGGCGGGCGGTCGGGTGCGCCGCGCCGGCGACGGCCTCAGCCGTCAGAAGGTGACATCGATGTCCACATCGGTGCTGCCGCAGCTGTTCTTGCCCGGTTCCAGCGGAGTCTGGGCAAGATTCCCGCCCAGCAGCCCGGCTCCGCCTCGGTGCGAGCTGCCTGCCATGGAGCCGGGGGAAAGGATCAGGCAGGTGTTTCCGAAGGAGGGATTTCCCACCGCTCCCACACCTCCCGCCCATGCCGGCCCGCCGCCCGGCACCACCGCCGCCCCGGCGAGAACCGCTGCCGCCCACATGCGCCCGCCCGCCATCACTGCCTCCCGGTACCCGTGGGACGAAAGCCGCCGTCCTCAGTAACGCCCGTCGCCACCGGCGGTTACGCCCCCGCATCCCGCCGTGGCGCGAACGTGCCGTCAAGGGCACGCCATCGCGCCGGGGGCCCACCGGCAGCCCTGCCGGGTAGCCGCTCCCCCGGGCCGCACGGCTCCACCGCCGCCGGGCGAGGGCGGGATCCGGGCGGGCCGGGTCCGCCGGCCGGGACGCGTTTCAGGGCCCTCCGCGTCGGCCACCCGTGACGCGGCCGAGGAGCGACGCAGGGAGAAGCCCATGCCGGTGCGCACGGGTCATGTGCTGATCGTGGGCGGCGGGATCGCCGGCTTCGCGCTGGCGGCCGGGCTGCGGGACCGCGGGGTCCGGGTGGAGGTGGCCGAGCAGGCGCCGGACTGGTCCGTGGCGGGCTATGGGCTGACGCTGTGGCCGGCCGGCATGGCCGCGCTGGAGCGGCTCGGCCTGGCCGGTGCCGCAGCAGCCGTCGGAGGCCCCGTGGACCGGTGGACGGTACGGGACACCGAAGGGCGGATCCTGGCCCGCTTCCGCGGCGGGATGCGGGCAGGCCGGCCGCTGACGGCGATCCACCGCGGCGATCTGTGCCGCATTCTGCGTCACCGGGCCCGCGGTGTGCCGGTGGCCATGGGCACCACCGTGAACAGGATCCGCCCGTACGGCACGGGGGTCCAGGCCCGGCTGAGTGATGGCCGGGACGTGGTGACCGACCTGCTCATCGGCGCGGACGGCGTCACCTCCCGGGTGCGGGACCTGGCTTTCGCGGACCACCGCACCGTGGACACCGGAACCCAGGTGTGGTCGTTCTGGGCCCCGCGCGGGGTGGCCGTGCCCCAGGAGTTCACCGAGACCTGGAGCCGCGACGGCACCACGCTGCTCACCGCGCCCATCGGTGACCGGTACATGGTCTCCTTCGCCGCCCCCGCGCCGCCGGTGGGCGGCGCCGCCCTGACCGACCACACCGGCACCGGCCACTGGCTGCTGGACCGGCTGGTGGAGGCTCTCGACGGCGCCGGTGTCTTCCACGACCGGCTGCGCGAGGTGCACGCCCGCCACTGGGTGAACGGCCGCATCGTGCTGTGCGGGGACGCCGCCCACGCGGTGCACCCCATCGTCGGCACCGGCGCCACCCTTGCCCTGGAAGACGCCGAGTTCCTGGCCCGCGGGGTGCCGGAACATCTCGACTCGTGCCTGCGGCTCTACCCCCTGCACCGCAGGCGGCGGCTCGTGCCCGTACGGGCCGCCGCCACGTTCGCCCGCACACTGACCTTCACCCGGCAGCCGGCACTGACCGCGGTCCGGGACCGCCTGGTAAGTGTCGTCCCGGAGACCGTGCTCGGCCGCTTCGGCTGACCGTCCCGTACCGGATCACCGAAGGGCGGCGCGGGCGGCCGCGCGGGGCCGTCACGCGCGGCAGGCCCGGCAGGTCGCGGTCGCGGTCGCGGTGAGGCGGAGGACGAGCAGGCTGCTCACTCCTCGTCCCGGTCCCCGCGGTCAGTGAGGTGGCGGGCGGGGTCGAGGCCCTGGCCGATCAGTTCCGCGCGGCGCACCCGGTCCGGCCGGTGTCCCGGCCGGCCGTCCCCCCACAGGAGGTGCCGGCCGTCGCCGTCGCCGTGCCGGTGAGCGCCGCCCGGAGCAGGGCGCCGAGGTGGGTGGCCAGCCGTCCGCGGGACCAGCGGCGGTCCACGGTGAGCCCTTCCACGACGTCGGAGGCGGACAGCGCGAAGATGATGTCCGCGGCTGTCACCGCGGTCCACGGCGGCACCAGCCGCCCTTCCGCCTGGAGCCACTGCGCGAGCCTCCGGCAGTTGGCGTACTTGGCCTGTGAGGTCCTTGCCCGGTGGGCTGCTGCGTCCGGGTCGTTGTGCTGCTCGCGTGCCACGGCCCGGTCCACCGCCAGCACCCTGGTGTGGTAGCGCGCCAGATGCGCGGCCCAGGCGTCCAGGGCGGCCCCGGCGTCGGCGGCGTCCCACACCCGTTCCAGGGAGTCCGCAAGCCCCTCCGCCTCGGCCACGTGGTCGAACAGCGCCCCGACCAGTTCCGCTCGCGAGGCGAAGTGCAGATAGACGGAGCGGCGGGTGACCCCCGCGCGCTCGGCGACCGCGGCCATGGTCAGCGCTCCGAACCCCCGCTCCTCCAGCAGCGCCCGGGTGGCGTCCAGCAGCGCCGTGCGGGTGCGGCGGCCACGCGCGGTGGTGGGCTGCGCCACAGCTTCTCCTTCAGTCGGTTCCTTCCAAACTACTTCACAGTGCGTGTAGGCTAGAAACTACACACACTGTGAATCTGTTACCGGGAACCTGCAGCTCGGCGACGGCGGAACGCACCACGGGCGCCGATGCCACTCATGCGCCGCTCCGGACCGGAAACGGCGCGCCCTGGCCGGAGTCCCGCCCGGGGCGGCGGTCGCCGCCGCCCCGCCGCACACCACGACCCGCCGCGGCCGGCACCTGCCGGATGCCGAGGAGGAATCATGACCGACGGACCCCCTGTGTTCACCCCGGCCGAACGCGCCTTCCTGGCCGGCCAGCGCCTGGGACGCCTGGCCACCCTGGCACCGGACGGCTCCCCCCAGCTGCGCCCGGTGGGCTTCACGCTCGACGCCGGCTCGGGCGTGATCGACATCGGCGGACACGCGCTGGAACGCACCCGGAAGTTCCGCAACGTGCAGCGCGACGGGCGGGTGGCCTTCGTGGTCGACGACCTGGCGTCGGTGGAGCCCTGGAGGCCCCGCGGTATCGAAGTCCGGGGCACGGCGCAGGCACTGCCGGCCTCCGGCAGCCGCCCCGCGGTGATCCGGATCCACCCGCGGCGGGTGCTCGGCTGGGGCATCGACAGCGACGGGCTGGCGCCGCCCTCCAGCCGCGAGGTATCACCGCACGTGCCCCCCGCGTGACCCCCGGCCGGAGCCGGCGTCTGCGGGGGCCAGCGGGGGGCCGTGGTCCTGATGTTCCTCCCGGCGTCCGACGCGTAGTTCTCCGCATCACCGCCCCGCCCTCAGCCGGGCCGCGGCTCCGGACTCCGGCGCCCGGAACTCACGACGGTGCGCCCGCGCATCCGGGATGTCCCCAGGTCCTGCCGATCCTGACGATGGAATCGCCCTTGGCGTACGGCCGAGAACAGGGACAGGTCCCGGGATACCTGGCGGACAACGGCCGCGTCCTGCGCGAGGCGCTCTTCGCCGTGGAGGAGACGGCACGCCGGCGGGCAGCGGCCGACGCGTCCACCGGATCCGGGACCGGCAGGTCGGCGGATGTCCCTGCGGCGGGCTGCTGGGCCCGGGCCGCGTCGCCGGCCGCCTTGTCCGCGATCGCATTCAGCGGGTCGCCGTCCAGCCGGTGGGCGGGGACGTGCACGAAGTCCACCGCACGGCCCCGCAGCAGTGCGTCGATGCGCTCGACCAGCTCACGGTTGGCGACCGGCCTGCCCCCGGCCGTCCTCCAGCCGTTGCGCTTCCACCCCGGCAGCCACTTGGTCACCGCATCACGGGTGTAGGTGCTGTCCAGGCGCACCTCCAGCGGCACCGCAGGGTCCGTCGCGGCCAGCAACCGCTCCAGGGCCGTGAGTTCGGCGGCATTGTTGGTGCTGCGGCCCAGCGGCCCGGCCTGCCAGCGCTGCGGTGTCCCGGCACCGTCCGCGATGACAAAGGCCCAGCCCGCGGGGCCGGGATTGCCTTTCGACGCCCCATCACACGCCGCAATGACCCGTTCGACCATGCCTTCCATGATCGCAGCATCGCGAGAGCCGGTGCGCACGGGAAGCCGGAGAGGGAGACCTCGGCGGCCGGGCCGATGACGCCACGGGGGCGGCCCCGCGCCCCGCGCCCCGCACCGCGCCCGCCGCCGGCACGCGCGCCGCGCCTG
>NZ_WTLH01000051.1 GCF_011421595.1 Streptomyces sp. YIM 98790
CGGCCGTGGGCGGCCCGGCCAGCAGCCAGGCGGCCCCGCCGGCCGCCAGCCCCACGGCCGCGCCCACGGCGAGCTGCCAGGGCGGCAGCACGGCATCGGACCCCTCGGCCACGTCCCAGTTGACCACGGTGACCGCGGTGAGCAGCCAGCCGAGCAGGCCGGCCGCGCCGCTGCCGACGGTGATCACGGCGCGGCGGCCCGGGCCCGGTCCGGTGGACGGCCGGGCCAGCACCGTGAAGAGAACCCCCAGGGCGAGCAGCAGCCCCACGGTGACCAGCAGCGCGGCAGGCCGGCCGAGATAGCCGTCGGCCCGGCCGCCGGGCTGGAAGTGCGTAGCCATGGGATCGGGCAGCCGGCCGTATCCGGCGCCGAACGTGCCGACGGTCACCGCCAGCGCCAGCGCGAACGCCCCCGCGACCACCGCGGCCCCGCGATCCAGCACACGCATTGTCTGCCTCCCCTTACCCTGCTTCCCGGACGGCGTTCGCCCAGGTGAAGACCATTGTTCGCATTACGCTAGAACAAGTCAAGCCGCACTGGTCACGGCGGTGTGACCGGACCGGTACACCCCCATGACTCACTCAGGACTCACTCGAACAGCACGAGCGTGGGTAGGCATCTCATATGTGAGATAGAGTCTGGATCATGACCGACGACTACCTCGCCCGCATCGGCAAACTGATCCGGGACGCGCGCCAGCACCGGGGATGGACCCAGCTCCAGCTGGCCGAGGCGCTCAACACCAGTCAGAGCGCCATCAACCGCATCGAACGCGGGAACCAGAACATCAGCCTGGAGATGATCGCCCGCATCGGCGAGGCGCTGGACAGCGAGATCGTCTCGCTGGGCTACTCCGGCCCGATGCATCTGCGAGTCGTCGGCGGCCGCCGGCTGTCCGGCGCCATCGACGTCAAGACCAGCAAGAACGCCTGCGTGGCCCTGCTGTGCGCGTCCCTGCTCAACTCCGGCCGCACGGTGCTGCGCCGGGTGGCGCGGATCGAGGAGGTCTACCGGATCCTGGAGGTGCTCAACTCCATCGGGGTCCGGACCCGCTGGATCAGCGACGGGGCCGACCTGGAGATCGTCCCCCCGGCCGAGCTGAACCTGGAGTCCATCGACGTCGACGCCGCCCGCCGGACCCGCTCCATCATCATGTTCCTGGGCCCGGTGCTGCACCGCCTGGACCGCTTCAAGATCCCGTACGCGGGCGGCTGCGACCTCGGCACCCGGACCGTCGAGCCGCACATGACCGCGCTGCGCCGGTTCGGCCTGGACATCACCGCAACCGAGGGCTGGTACCACGCCGAGGTGGACTCCTCCGTACGCCCGGAGCGCGCCATCGTGCTGACCGAGCGCGGCGACACCGTCACCGAGAACGCCCTGATGGCCGCGGCCCGGCACGACGGTGTGACGGTGATCCGCAACGCCTCCTCGAACTACATGGTCCAGGACCTCTGCTTCTTCCTGGAGCAGCTCGGCGTCCGGGTGGACGGCATCGGCACCACCACCCTGACCGTGCACGGCCGCACCGACATCGACCAGGACGTGGACTACTCCCCCTCCGAGGACCCGGTGGAGGCGATGAGCCTGATCGCCGCGGCAGTCGTCACCTCCTCGGAACTGACCATCCGGCGGGCCCCGGTGGAGTTCCTGGAGATCGAGCTGGCCGTGCTGGAGGGCATGGGCCTGGACTACGACCTCAGCCAGGAGTACACGGCCGACAACGGCCGCACCCGCCTCGCCGACCTCACCGTCCGGCCCTCCAAGCTGGAGGCGCCGATCGACAAGATCCACCCGATGCCGTTCCCGGGCCTGAACATCGACAATGTGCCGTTCTTCGCGGCCATCGCCGCCTCCGCGCACGGCAAGACCCTGATCCACGACTGGGTCTACGACAACCGGGCCATCTACCTCACCGACCTCAACCGCCTGGGCGGCCGGCTCCAGCTGCTGGACCCGCACCGGGTACTGGTGGAGGGCCCGACCCGCTGGCGCGCCGCCGAGATGATGTGCCCGCCGGCGCTGCGCCCGGCCGTCGTCGTCCTCCTCGCCATGATGGCCGCCGAGGGCACCTCCGTGCTGCGCAACGTCTACGTCATCAACCGCGGCTACGAGGACCTCGCCGCCCGCCTGAACTCGGTGGGCGCCCAGATCGAGACCTTCCGCGACATCTAGAACGGCTTCGTTCACAGACCCCGCAGCGCCCCCTCCGGCCTGCACAGATGAAGGCCGGAGGGGGTGCGGAGGCACCTGTGGGGCTTCTCCGGGACGTCGCACCGGACGTCGGGCCCCGGCGGGGTGACGCCCGCCGTGGGAGGGCGCAGCCCTGCCGCGGCACGGGAGGCAGACCCGGACGTGAGCCGGACGTGAGCCGGGCGCGGTCGGCCCGGTGGGCGTCACCGGGCGGTGGCTCTTCCCCGTCCGGGCAGTGGTGCGGGCACCGGCCGCCGTCCGCCCCGGGGCCGCGGGCCGGGCGGACGGCGGCCGGATCACTGCCCCTGGCCCGCCGCCGGCGGGGCCACCGGTGGAGCCGCCGGAGGGCTCACAGCGGACGCCCCAGAATCCGTTCGGCCTCAGTGACCAGAGCCCTCAGGTATGCCCCGGCGCCGCCGCCGGTGGCAAGGGCGGCGGACTGACCGGCCCACAGGCTCATGCGGTCCGTGCGCCCCGCTTCCGCCGCCGCCCGGCGCAGCGGCTGCATCAGGGCGTTCTGCACCGGGTAGGGCGGCACGGCATCCTCCTCGGCGGCCAGGTCGCGGACGAAGCCGTTGGGCACCCCCCGCGCGTACCGCCCCGAGAACAGCCGGGTGAGGACGGTGGTCCGCCCCTGGGGGCCGAGCAGCACCCTCTTGTGCGCTGCGGGCGCGCCCGACTCGGCGGTGGTGAGGAAACCGGTGCCGATCTGCACCGCCTCCGCGCCCAGGGTGAGCGCGGCGGCCACGCCACGGCCGTCCGCGATGCCCCCGGCCGCGATGACCGGCACCCGTACCGCGTCGGCCACCTGCGGCACCAGGGAGAAGGTGCCCACCAGCGACTCCCGCACCGGCGCCAGGAATGCCCCGCGGTGGCCTCCGGCGTCACTGCCCGAGGCCACCACGGTGTCCACCCCGGCGGCCTCCAGGGCCACGGCCTCGGCGACCGTGGTGGCGGTGCCCAGCACCACACTCCCGGCCCGCCGGGCGGCGGCCAGCACATCGCGGGGCGGAACGCCCATGACGAAGCTGATGACCGGCGGGGCGGCGGCCAGCAGCGCCTCGGCCTGATCCCGGAAATCCGGCACGGGCGGCAGCGGGCCGGACGGCGGCTCCAGGCCGAGTTCCCGGTAGTACGGGCGGAGCCGGGCGATGTGCGGGGCCGCGCCGCCGGACGGCAGCCGGTCCTCGCCGTCCTGCGGCACCCACAGATTCACCGCGAACGGGCCGTCGCCGGCCGCCTCCCGCAGGGACTTCACGGTGCTGCCGATCTCCTCGGCCGCCAGGTGATGGGCGCCGTAGGAGCCGAGCCCGCCCGCCCGGGTCACGGCCGCCGCGAGGGCCACGGAGGACAGCCCTCCGCCGAAGGGACCCTGCACCACGGGATGGCGCACGCCCAGCAGACCGGTGATCCGCCCGCCGGTCATGCCGCCACCACCGCGTCGGTGCTCCGGCCCCGGGCGAAGGCCACCACGGTCTGCGCCACCCGCCGCCCCAGGTGCTCGGCGGTCCGCAGGTCCGCCTCGGGCGGTGCGGCCTCCGGCCCGAGGTCGGAGGGGGACTGCGCCATGGCCCCGAGGAATCCGCCGAGCCGGTTGAGGTCGTCCGGGCTGCCGTCGGCCCGGTAGTGCCAGCCGGGAAGCAGTCCCAGGGAGATCCAGAGCATGCCGTGCTGGGCGGCGAAGACGGCCAGGGTCAGCAGGGCGTTGTCCTTGTTGCCGTTGATCCCGGCGGAGTTGGTGAAGCCGGCGGCCAGCTTGCCGGCCCAGCGCTGTTCGGCCCAGACCGGCGCGGTGGCCTCGGCGAAGGACTGGAAGCCGGCCGAGGTGCTGCCCATGTAGGTGGGCGAGCCGAAGACGATCGCGTCCGCGGCATCCAGGGCGTCGAACAGGTCCGGGCCGGGCTGTCCGATGTCGTGGAGCTCCGCGCCGACGCCGGCGACGGAGCCGGCGCCGGCCGCGACGGCGGCGGCCTGGCGCGCGGTGTGCCCGTAGCCGCTGTGGTAGGCCACGGCCACACGGGCGGCGGGCCCGCCACCCGGCACGGAGGCGGACGGGGACGGAGACGGGGACGGGGACGGGGAGAACGACACGGTGTTCCTCGCTTGGCTGTGGTGGGTCCGGTGCGGTGGGTCCTGCTGGTCCCGCCGAGGCGGGCCGCCCCGGCGGGAGTGCTGTGCGCCGCCGGGCCTGCCCCGCGGCGATGTCCAACACTAGACGACCGGTCAACTATCTGTCCATGGTCCTTGGGCGGAGGAGTTGACCGGCCGTATACTCGCGGCCATGGGACGCTCCAGCACGGCAGACCAACGGCTGCTCGACGCCGTCTGCGAACTGCTGCGCGACCGCGGCTACCACAGCATCGGCATCGCCGAGATCTGCGCTCGGGCGGATGTGCGCAAGGGCAGCTTCTACCACTTCTTCAAGTCGAAGGAGGAACTGGTCCTCGCCGCGGTGGACCAGCACTGGGCACGGGAACGCGAGATGTGGCGGGCCGCGCTGCGTCCGGATGCCGCCGTGCCCGAGCGCCTCGGCCGGCTGCTGGACGCCTTCACCGAGGAGCAGCGGGCCGCCAAACGGGCCTGCGGCACGGTCAGCGGCTGCCTGCTGGGCAATCTCGCCATGGAACTGGGCAGCCGGGAGCCGGCCGTCCGCGCCCGGCTGGCGGACATCTTCGCCGAGCAGGTCTCCCTGCTGGCGGCGGCCCTCGCCGGGGAGGAAGCCGCAGGTGACGAGGGTGTCCGGGAGATGGCGCAGGCCGTGATCGCGCAACTTGAGGGCACCGTGCTGTTCGCCCGGCTGGCCAATGACCCGGAAGTGCTGACCGGCCTCCGGCCCCAGGTCATGCGGCTGCTGGCGCCACGCCCGTGACTCCGCGGGGTGAATTTGTCAAATTGTGGCTGATACGACATCTTCTCCCCATTGGAGTAATTTGGCCGGGTGGACTTCGGTCGACGCGCTCAGGCGCCATCGAACCCGTCCCGGCCCGGCAGGGGCCCCCTGATACGGGCCCGGGAGACAAGGCCGCCATCCGGCTTCTGCCTGCGGCCCATGGCACAGGAGGACGTGCCCTATGTCGTCACCGAATATCTGGCCCACTTCGCCGAGGGCTTCTTCGCCCGCCTCGGCCCGCGTTTTCTCGCCGCACACACGGCGGCCCACCTCGACAGCCCCCATGCCCGCTGCCTGATCGCCGAGCACGGCGGGGAGCGGGCCGGCTTTCTCATCGGGCTGACCGACCCGGCCGGCCACCGGCAGCACCTGGTGCAGCGGCACGGCCGGGGCCTGGCGCTGCGCGGTACGGCGGCGCTGCTCGTCCGGCCGGCCCTGGCGGCGTACTTCGCCCGCACCCGGGCCGTGCGGTACACGCGGGAGTACCTGGTCCGGCGGCTGCGGCCGGCGGAGGAGGCCCGGTCGGGCCGCCCGGGTCCGGACGAACGCGTCGCCGTACTGGCGTACCTGGTGGTCAGCGACGTCGTCCGGTTCCGGGGGCTGGGCACGGCGCTGGTGGACGGCTTCCTCCGCGAGGCGTCCGCGGCCGGCTGCGACCGCGTCGACCTGGTGACCGTCGCCGGTGCCGGCGGAGCCGGCGGGTTCTACGAACGCCTCGGCTGGCGCTTCACCGGCCACGTCCGCACCAC
Source organism: Streptomyces sp. YIM 98790 (assembly GCF_011421595.1). Lineage (GTDB taxonomy): Bacteria > Actinomycetota > Actinomycetes > Streptomycetales > Streptomycetaceae > Streptomyces. Next base: position 5,833 of record NZ_WTLH01000051.1, read on the forward strand.
GGACGGACGGACCCTGAGCACGTACAGCCATGCCCTGACCGCCCCGCACCCCCCGCACCCCCCGTAGCGGCGGAACAGCCCGGCGGACCCGGTAGCCACTACCGGCTACCGGTACCGGGCCGGGGACGGCCTCGAACGGCCATGGCCGTTGGGCGCTGATGCCCGGCGACCGGGGTCAGGGGGCGACGCGGAAGGTGGTCAGGACGGCGGCGTGGTCGGAGGGCCATGCGTTGTCCCGCTGGTGCGGTTCCGGCCGCGGGTCCCCCTCGACCACGGTCCTGGAGTCCAGCACGGTCAGCTGCGGACCGGCGTAGTGGATGAAGTCGATGCGGTCCTGGGGCTCCGGCGCGCCCTCGGGGCCGTCCGAACCGTCGTGCACCCGCACGATCGGCGACCAGGTGATGCCGGGCGTCTGCTTCGGGTCGGGGTGTGCCTCGCGGAAGGAGTCCGTGAAGCCGGCAGTCTCGATGATCTTGGTGGCCGGCCACTCCACCGGGCCGTGGTCGCAGTGGAGGTGCCGGGCGGCCCACGTCCAGTCCAGGTGCGAGGGAGAGTTGAAGTCGCCGACCAGCACCACCGGTGTCCGGTGCGCGTTCCGCACCTTCGGGGCCAGCTCCTCGGCGATCTCCTCGGCCTGCGGGGTGCGGCCGGACTCCTCCTCGGCCCTCATCAGCTGGTAGACCGGCGCGCGGCGGAAGCAGGCCTCGTAGGGCCCGTAGGGGTCGTATCCCAGGTGGGCCGTCCAGAACTCCATTTCCCGGCCGCTGTCCAGCCGGAGCCTCACCCCGGTGGCCGCCTCCGTGGTGCCGGTCTGCCCCAGGATCGGGAACCGGCTGACGATGCCCAGGTCGCCCTCGGTCTGGAGGTAGTCCCACCCCAGCTCCCCGGCGATGTCGCGGGCCGTGTGCCCCGCGGTCTCCTGCAGCCCCACCACGTCCACACGGTGTTTCCGGATCACGGCGACCTGCTTGGCCAGGGCGTCGTCGACCTTGCTGCCGCCGAGCCAGGCGTTGAAGCTCATCACCCGCAGCTCCTCACCACGTTGGCCGCGCTCGGCGGGGGCCGCGGAGGACGTGGCCATGGTGGCGGCGATGGCGGCGATGGCGGCAATGCCCGCTGCCAGGGAGTGTGCGATGCGGCGACGGATTCTCACTGGGAAGCCTCTCCTCCGGTCCTGGGTGCGGAAATGCGGCATATGCCGCGAATGCACCCAGCGGGGATCTTCACACGCCGCTTCCGGCCGCACCAGCCGCCGCGCTGCACCGCGCACCGCGCACCGCGCACCGCGCACCGCGCACCGCGCACCGCGCACCGCGCACCGCGCACCGCGCACCGGCAGAGAAGACCACACCCCGGACCGGCCCCCACACCCGGATGCAAGGCGCAACCTCCCCGGCAGCGGGGCGATCAAGCCTCGGAGCCAAGAGACACGGATTGTGATGCTTTTGTGATCTCAGTTTTATCAAGCATGTGCCGGGAAGGCGCTAGCCGCAACGGATCAGGCGTGCGGGGCAGGAGTTCCACGGCCGCCGGCGGCCCGGCGAACCGGGACCGGCAGCGGTCCCCGTGCCGACCGGCTGTTCCGGCCACATGCGTCGCCGCTGCACCGAGGAGACCGAAGCAGGCGCCGCCGCACCGACACCGCATGCCCGACTGAGGCAGGACGGAGGACCCCATGAGCACATCTGTCACTGCGTGCGTCCTGATGGAGCTGGAAGTCGCCGAGGGGGCGGGACTTCCGGTGGCGGTGGAGCTGAGCTACACCAGCACAGACCCGTACGCCGTGCGCATGACCTTCCCGCAGCCCGGCCCCGGCGATCAGCCGATCACCTGGTGCTTCGCACGGGAACTCCTCATCGACGGGCTCAGTGCCCGCTCCGGCATGGGGGATGTGCGGGTGACCCCCTGCCCGGCCCGGTCCGGTCCCTCGCGGCGCACCATGTCCCCGCCCCGTCCCGACGACCGGATCCGGCTCTCCCTCAGGGTCGGACCACAGCAGGCAGCGCTCTCCATCGGGGCATACGCCTTGAAGGCCTTCCTCGACAGCACCTGTTCCCTGGTGCCCCCGGGCCGGGAAAGCGGACACCTCGACATCGACACCGCTCTGGAGCGCATCATCACCTCCGGCACCTGACCCCGGCCCCGCCGCAGAGCACCAGCCGTACCTGCCCGGGGCATTCACCGCGCACCATCCGGGACACCATGAGGGTGCCTGACTCAGACCGACAGCCAGGGAGTGCCGTACGCCGCTTCCGTGCCCGGCGCGGCGGACGGCACTCCCCCACGTCGCTCAGCGCTGGGAGGCGAAGCGCACGAACTGATCCCAGACGTCGTGGCCGACGGTGAAGGCCGGGCGGGTCACGTTCTTGGAGTCGCGCACGTGGACGGCCTGTCCGGCGATCGCGACCTCCACGCAGTCGTCGCCCTGGCTGCCGCTGTGGCTGGACTTGAACCAGGCGAGTTCCGTCCTACCGCTGCTCATAGCTCTCCTCGCAGTCGCTCCAGGAAGGCCCGGGATTCCTTGGGGCTCAGGGCCTGCGAGCGCAGTGTTTCATAGCGCTGGCACAGCAGGTTCACCTCTTTCCGGTCGGAGATCAGACGCCCGTTCTCCTGCCCTTCGGAGTAGGCGAGCCGCTGTCCCGCAGGGGTCTCCAGGAGCCGCACCGGCCCGTCCAGGCAGGCGTGCAGCCCCGCGTCGAGCGGAAACACCTGGAGCATCACGTTGCGCGGGGCGGTGCACTCCAGGACGTGGTCGAACAGCTCGCACATCGCGTCCGCGTCGCCGAACCGGCGCCGGAAGACATGCTCCTCGACGATGAAGCTGAACGGCACTTTGGGCCGCTCGCGCAGTATCGCCTGCCGCTTCTTCCGGGCGGCGAGCTGGGCGTTGAGCTCCTCGTCCGTCCGCAGCGGAATCGTGCCCTCGAAGACCGCCCGCGCGTACGCTTCCGTCTGCAACAGGCCCGGCACCAGCCGGCATTCGTACGTGTACAGGCTCGCCGCGTCCCGCTCCAGCCGTGCCCACCGCCGGAACCAGGCCGCCAGGCCCGCCTCGCCCCGGGTGAGGTGACGGGCGGCCCTGCGCAGCGCGCCGGTGTTGCCGAGCGCCTCCTCCGCCCGCTCCACGAACGCCTCGTCCGGCATGCGGCGGCCCAGCTCCACCGACTCCACGGTGTGCTTGGAGTACCGCACCAGGACGCCGAGCTCCTCCCGGCTGAGGCCCGCGTGTTCGCGCAGTGCCTGGACGACCGCGCCGAAGGTGCGCAGGCTGTCCGAGGGATGCGGCTCCCGTTCCCAGTTCTCCACGGGGCCCGGCCGCTCGCCCGCGTCTCCCGTCCCGGCTCCGATCCCGGCTCCGTCGTCCTCGACGATGTCCATCCGCCGCCCTTTCGTCTTCCCGCCCCGCCGTGAACTCCTGCCGCCCCCACACCCACCGCCCCAGGGTGGCGGCAGAGCCCGCGTACCGTCCACTCCGTGTGCCCGTACGCTGACTCCGCGTACGGAGGTCAGCGCTCGCGTCCCGTCCTTTCCGCCCGCCAGGCTGGCGTCATGAACCACCCGTCTCCGCAACTCAACGCCCCTGCGCGCACCTTCACGCAACTGCGGTCCTGCACCCGGCGAGGAGCCCGGCTCGCCCGGCTCCTCGCGGTGTTCGAGCTGCGGTCCTGGGACGTTCCGCAGGAACTTGTGGAGCGTGCGGAACTCGTCATCGCGGAGCTGGCCGCCAACGCCGTCCTCCACGGCACCCGCCCCGGCGACCGGCCCGGCCCCGGCTTCCGGCTCACGCTCGTCTACGACCCCTCGGGCCGCCGCCTGCGCGTCGATGTCACCGACGCCTGCGGAGATCTGTGCCCGAGAGTGCCCAGGGCGGACGGCGATCCCGATGCGCTGCTCCACACCGGCGGGCGCGGCCTGGGGCTCGTCGCCGCCCTCGCCGACCACTGGGAGACCGTCCCCCATCCGCCCGGCGGCAAGACCATCCGGGCGCTGCTCTCCTCCCCGGCGGGCGCCGGGTGACCTCGGCCCGTTCCCTGGCAGCACGCATGAATCAGCGACAGGCTCGTTGATTCAAGGGCAAGCGCGGGGGTCGCCATGCAGCTGGAAGAAGCAGGACGGCATATTCGGCAGGTGCGGACACGCGCGGGGATCGCACGATGGAAGGCGGGGCACCGCCAGGGATCAGGCGGGCAGGGGGCGCGAACACGGAGATCCGGACCGAAGCGATGTTTCACACCGTGTGGACACCCGGCAGGTCCGCGAACTTGGCTTTGCCGTCGTTGGACATGACAGCCCGCGCTGTCGCGGCTGCCGTGGCGGCGATGATCAGGTCGTGGGCGCCACGCGGCTTCCCCACGGTCCGGACATGAGCAAGGAGCCGGGCGTGCACGCGTGCGACGTCCAGTGTGTAATCCTCCACGGGCACGGTGGCAAACACCAGGTCGGCGAACTCCTGCCGGCGTCGGCGGCGTTCCGCGGTATCGGCGCGCTCCACGCCGGTGAGGAGCTCGGCCGCGGTGATGGCTGCGATGACCATGTCGTCGTCCCGGCCGGCGAGTTCATCCAGGGGATACCTGCCCCGCTCCAGATCGACAAGGAGCCCCGTATCCAGGATCACGCGTGCCACGGGTCCTCCTCCGTGAGGAGTTCCCGCGTCCCGAGGACATCGTCTTCATAGCCGGGATCGTCTTCGGGGTGTGCGGCACGGAAGGCGGCCAGCGCACCGACCAGCTCGCGGCCGTTGCCGACCGCGGCAGGGCCGATGGCGGCGAGGCGGTGGCCCCCACGGGTGATGACGATGGTCTCCCCGTGTGCCGCGCGGTCCAGGACGCTGGCGAAATTGCGGGACGCTTCAGACGCTGTCATCAGTCTCATGAATTCAGAATATCAGAGATTGCCTGGTCCAACCGGGTGCTGTTCGTCCAGTGTCATGTCGTCGACCCGACCGGCGCGCCGGGCGCGCTCGGCGCACTTGCCGGGCCCACGTCGGCGTCACCGTCGCCCAGCCGGGGCCTACTGGACCGGCCGCCGGACGTTGGGCGGGGCAGGGTCCCCCCGGTGGCGAGGGAGCGCGGCGGGGCAGCGCGGTCCGTCCGGGCTGCGGTGGCCACTGGCCCGGTTGATCCTTCTGCGCCGACCGGTAGCCTGGTGGGCACAACGGGTTGCCATGAGGGGCGTTGGGTGCACCGGGCCGATGCGGAGAAGCATTACGAGGTGCTCGCCGAGAGCTACGACGAGCTGTGGGTCTACTCCGAGGACTACGTCCCGTGGATGTCCGGGCAGATCGCCTCCGCGCTCGGTCTCACGGCCGGTGACCGGATTGCCGACATCGGATGCGGGACGGGCCTGTTCGCCCGTGAGGTGGCCAAGGCCGTCCGTCCGGACCCGGACATCCTGTGTATCGACCCGTCGGCAGCGATGCTGGAGCACGTCGACACCTCGGTGCCGGGGCTGCGCACCCTCCGGGCCTCGGCAGAGGAGCTGGTGCGGGGTGAGGTGAAGCTTCCGCCGTCCCACCGGCCGCTCGACGCCGTCTGGCTGAAGGAGGCCGTGCACCACTTCGAGGACCCGGCGGCCACCCTCACCGGCCTCACCGGCCTGCTCGCCCCGCAGGGGCGGCTGCTGGTGGTCATGCTGCCGGCCACGATCGCCTATCCGCTCTTCCCGGCCGCGCTGCGGCGCTATGAGGAACTCCAGCCGGACCCCGCCCGCCTCGCCGAGGCTCTGTCCTCCGCCGGGCTGGCGGTGGAACTCAGCCATGTCGAGCACGAATTGCGCATCGAGCGGGAGCGCTACTTCGCCATGGTCCGGTCCCGTTACATGTCGGTGCTCTCCACCTTCGGCGATGCCGAACTGGAGGAGGGGCTGGACTGGATGCGCACCGCGCACCCGGAGGAGGTGCTGGTGTTCCCGGACCGCTTCGCGTTCATCCTGGCCCGGCGGAACGGGGACGCCGGGTGAGCGCGGTCGATTCCCGTCTTCAGCGGCTGCGTGCGGAGCTTGACGACCATGCCCGGCTCGCCGGCCGCCTCGGTCTGGACCTGGAGCGGCCGTTACGGGCCCTGGACGACGGCTATCCCGAGACCACCGTCGCCCTCATCGGCACGCTCTGCGAGCGCCTGCTCAAACAGCTCTGGCGGCACCACGCCATCGAGGGAGACCCGTCCGCCAGAGCGCTCAACGACCTCATCAAACGCTGCCGTCCGCATATCCGTTCGGTGGCGGTGCTGGAGGCCCTGGAGGACATCCGGCGGCTGCGCAACCGGGCCGGGCACGACGGCGGGGCGCCCATCGCCACGGAGGACGGCCTGACCGCCATCCGGCGCCTCGTCGATGTCCTGGCCTGGTTCACCAGCACCGGCAGCGCCGCTCTGCTGGGCGACGAGCCGACGCTGGTGCGGGAGGTCGCGGAGCGGACCGAGTTCCTGGCGGGTCTGTACCTGACCCTCGGCTACCGCAGTGCCAAGCGGTTCGTGCTCACCTCCGACACCGTCTACCAGCTCTTCTGCCGGGAATCCGGGGCCCGGCTGGAGTATGTGGAGCTGCTGCTGTCCCGGGACGCCGAGGACCTGCACCATGTGCTGACCACCACGGGCGGCGAGCTGCTGCGCACCCGCCTGCCCAAGCTCACCCGGTTCGTCGTCCTGGACGAGGCGCACGACGCCGTGCGGGAGCTGCTGGGCGACGGGTTCCGCATCATCCGCTACGACGGCTTCGTCTCCACGCTTCTCGACTTCGACGCCCATCTGCCGCCCCTCCCGCCCGTGGAGCGGCCGGAGCCCATCACGGCGGCGGTGCTCGCCGCCGACCCGCGCACCGGTCAGCCGCAGATCGCGGAGGAGGCGGACGCCGCCGCGCTGCTCGCCCGGCTCGCCGGCGGCCGGGCGAATGTCCTGGTGGTCGGCAGACCCGGCAGCGGCAAGAGCACGCTGCTGCACCGCCTGGTGGCCACGGAGGAGACCCGCCGATTCCGCTTCTGCTTCGATCTCAGTCTCAAGCCGCCGGGTGAGTCTTTCGCCGAATACGTCTCCCGGCTGCTGGCCCCCTGCATGCCGGCCGACCGGGCCCGCGCCTACGACCTGTTCCTGTATCTGATCCGTTCCGGCAAGGCCCTGTGCGTGCTGGACGCGGTGGACGAGGGCGTGGCGGAGCCCAGCGCGGCCGGCTTCGTCCAGCTCTTCGCCGAGCTCGCCGCGGTGCTCTCCGCCGAGTCCGCTGTGGTGATGAGCTCCCGGGTGTCGTTCCTCGCCGACTCCCCGCAGATCCGCCAGCTCCTGGACCATGGAGCCGCCCGCTCCGAGCAGCTGGTGGAGCAGCTGTATGTGCACGGGGTGGACCCGGAGCGGCTGCCGCACTGCCACGTGGTGCGGCTCACCGGCCCCGGTGCCACCCCGCTGGAGCGCCGTCTCGGCGGCCTGCTGCACACCGGGCCGGCCGGGCAGCCGCTCGGGTCACTGCTCGGCGCCCGGATATCCCAGGTGCTGGCGGAGCGGAACCGGCCGGAGCTGGAGGCCGCGCTGCCCGGCACCCTCGGCCGGGCCTTCCTGGAGGGGCGGACGGTGTTCTCGCTGCTGGACCTGGTCCGGATGCTGGGACCGCAGGCGTTCACCGGCGGCCGGCTGGAGCTGGAGACCTGCGCGCTGGCCCCCGTGCTGCGCCCGGACGGGCCCGATCGCGTCGCCTTAGCCCACACCGCCTACCAGGAGCTGCTGGCGGCACGTTTCCTGGCGACGGCGGCCGGACGGGAGATCGCGGCGACGCTGCCGGGCGGAGCGTTCCTCACCGAGCAGGTCCGGGCCTTCCTCGCCGGGCTGCCGCAGGTGCAGGAGGAATCGGACGACTGCGCGCTGCCGGCCGGGGTGTATCTGGTCGGGCCCGCCGAGCGGCTGCTGCTGCGCCGGGTGGAGCGCGTATGCGTTCGCCGCGTTCGAGGGCAAACGGCTGCCCACCTCGCTGGAGTGGGAGGCCGCCGCACGCGGCGCCGACGGCCGCCTGTTCCCCTGGGGCGACGATCCGGACGCAGCGCCCCTGAACTGCGCCGACACCTGGGTCGGGCGGCCGGTGGTCACCCACCAGGCATGGCGGGAGAGGTTCGCCCAGGACGCCATCCGCCGGGCCTGGGCCACCCCGGTCGAGGACCGGCCCGCCAACCGCTCGCCCTTCGGCATCGTGGACATGGCGGGACAGGTGTGGGAGTGGACCTCCACCGTTCTGAAGGACCCGGGAGAGGCAGTGATCTGCGGCGGCAGCTACGACAATCCGCTGCGGGCGGTGCGGACCAGCAGCAAGGGTGTCTTCCGGAAACGCGGCGGCAGCAACGCCGTGGGCTTCCGCTGTGTCACGGCGCTTCCGGCGGAGGGGACGTCATGACCGAGGCGCGGTACGGAAGAGTCGTGGACCGCAGGCCCAGCGGCGGCGGGCACGACGGCAAGCTCGGGCTGTATGTCGTCGAGGACGAGGACGACGGGCACCACTACACCTTCGACTACACCGACATCGTCTCGGACGGCTTCCGCACGATCCGGACCGGTGAGCGGGTGCGGTTCCATCTGCCGCACCCGGGCGCCTGGCGGGCCGGGTTCGTGATCCGCCTGGACCAGCCGGACCCGGAGGACTTCTACGCATGAGCCCGGATCTCGCGACCGCCGAGGGCGTACGGCAGCTGATCACCGTCGTGCTGCCCGCGGCCCTGCGTACCGTTCCCCCGTGGGAGACCGGGCCGCTGCCGTTCTCATCCAGGGGCAGCGGTACGGATCTCGCGCTGCGGCAGACGTATTTCACCCCCGCCGCCGGCCGGGCCCTGTACGGGACTCCGGAGCGGCCCTGCCGCTGGTACCGCAAGGCCGACATCAGCCACGGCCCGGTCTCCCTCGACGGCATCGAGCTGCTGAGCACGGGCACGGAAAGGCACCCGTCGTACGCCCTCGCGATGCTCCATCTCACCGTGCGCGGCCCGCACCTGATGGACACGCTGCGGGCCATCGGCGGACGGTACGGTGCCGCGCCCAGCCCGCTGCACGGTCCGCTGGCGCCGGAGCACCTGCTGCGGGACATCGCGGAAACCAGGCCACGGGCCCGGCCGTTCGCGCTGGTCCGGCCGTACACCCTCGCCTTCCTCACCCCCGGGCCCGGGCACACGCCGGCGCTGCGGGACCCGGCCGACGGCGCGCTGCCCGAGACCGCCGACATGTGGCTGTGGCAGCTCGCCTCCCGGTCCAACGGCTCCGACTACCCGCTGCCGCCGGAGGAGCTGCCCCGCATCCGCGAGCGGGCACTGCGCATCTCCGCCGACTGGAGCGCCCTCGTCCTGCGGCACGGCGCGGCCTTCCTCGGTCACCGGGCCGACCGGGGGCAGGACGATTTCTTCTCCTTCGCGGCGCAGCATGTGCGGAGCGTCTACCTGGACGCCCTGCTGCTGGGCAGCATCCAGCGGGACCACATCGACGAGATCGCGGACAGCCTGTCCGACGTCTTCGACGGCCCCGGGCTCGCCCGGCGGGTCGCCGCCCTGGAAGGACAACTGGCCCGCTTCCGCAGCGTCTACTGGCAGCAGCACCTGACCGCGCACGGACCGGCGAACGACCTGCTGGTGGCGTTCCAGGAGCAGTACCGGCTGCCGGAGCGGTTCGCGGACGTCACGGCCCAGGCCGCCGACTTCGGGCAGTGGGTCCAGACCCGGCAGAACCAGCAGATCAGCGGGGCGCTGGGCATTCTCACCATCCTCGGCCTGCCGCTGGGCACCGCGCTGGGCATCGTGCAGACCCTCGGCACGGACTCCCCCTTGCACCTCGCCGCCGGCCTCGGCGCCGCCTTCGCCGCCACGGCGGCGGCCCTGGCCACCCCGTACGGACGCCTGGTCCTGGCCTCCCTCCGCGAAAGCCCTGCCCCGCCCCCGCCTCCCGGACCTCCCACTCCCTGACCGGCACCCGGACGAAGACGGCTGTGACGCCCTGGCGGAGATTGACGTCTGCGGTGGTCCCAGGCGCCATCCGAAGTGGGCGGCGAGTCTCAAGGCCCTTGCCACTGACGTCGGCCCCTGGACGGTGCGGTCCATCGCAGCCCGCGGGCCGAACGGACCGGGCTCAGCAGTCGTAGCGATGGGTGTAGGGGTGTCCGGGCAGATACGGCAGACGAAGAAGTACATGCCTCCGAGGTCACCATGTCCATGCCATGCCCGGAGGCATCCAGGGCGGCGGGATCTGCCTTGGCCCGCCAGGACGGGACGTCGGCCCCGTCCTGGCGGGGGTCCCGGTCCTCCTCAGGAAGCCAGCGGCCCATGCCCGGTTCCGTCGCAGTAAGGCTGAGCAGGTGTTCCATGCGAGTGCCGCAGCCCTCGCGATCCGGCCAGTCAGGCGCCTGGGTCCACCCCGGGTAGCCGCCGACCTTGCTCTGCTGCGTGGTGGCCACCTCGAAGTAGCCGAAACCTCGTTTCTCCTTCAGGGCGTTCGAAGCGCCAGAAGCGTTGACGGCGTCAACTCCCTTCATTGATGTCTGAGGTGTATTCGGCGTACCTGACCGGGTACGACACCACATCCTCCTCCCGTTCCGGTCTGCCGTCCCTGCTGCCCCGGCGCTGCACCGCCAGGGCCTGCCGGCGGGGGAGGGCCGGTCTTCACTTGGTGTTTATTCCTCGTCAGAACCCTTCTGCTATATGATTTTTGCCGTATGTGCCGGCCCTGCTGGGTGGTCGGGTGAGTGGGCCGGAGCTGTGACCGGGATATTCGCGGTCCGGGGTGCCTGATTTCTCCCGGCTCCGGTGCCGGTTTCCCGGGGGACGTGTGATTCGGGCGCGGGCGCCTTCTCGGCGCGGGCGCACAACGGGGGCTCGTGGAATGTGGAGCGTGACAGACGGCCGTGCCCGCTGAGCGGATCCCTGTCCGGGTTCGGCGGTCCGCCGGAGCCGGACGCCGGATGTCCGGGCCGGGCCGGGCCGGCCCGACCAAGACAACACGAGGGAATGGAACAGCGATGAGCGAATCGACCGCGGAACCCGGCGTCTGGCTGCGGCGCTACCATCCGGCCGACGGGGCCCCGACGCGCCTGGTGTGCTTCCCGCACGCCGGCGGATCGGCCACGTACTACTTCCCGGTGTCCCGTTCGCTGGCCCCGGCCGTCGAGGTGCTGGCCGTGCAGTACCCGGGCCGGCAGGACCGCCGTTCCGAGGCGCCGATCGACGACATCTTCAAGCTCGCGGACATCCTCGCCGAGGAGCTGCGGCCGTGGACGGACCGGCCGGTGGCCCTGTTCGGTCACAGCCTGGGCGCCACCCTCGCCTACGAGGTCGCGCTGCGGCTGGAGTCGGAAGGTGTCGTCCCGGTGATGCTGTTCGCCTCCGGACGGCGGGCGCCGTCCCGCTTCCGTGAGCACGCCGCGGTGCACCTCAGCGACGACGACACACTGCTCGGCACCATCAAGGCACTCAGCGGCACCAGCCCGGAGCTGCTCCAGGAGGACGAGCTGCTGCGCAGCCTGCTCCCGGCGATCCGCGCCGACTACAAGGCCGCGGAGACCTACCGCAAGCGCCCCGGCACGCCGCTGCTGCGCTGCCCGGTGACGGTGCTGACGGGCGACGCCGACCCGGAGGTCACCCGGGACGAGGCCGAGGACTGGGAGGAGCAGACGGCGGGTGACTTCGTGCTGCACGAGTACCCCGGCGGCCACTTCTACCTCAATGATCAGGCCCCGGCCGTGATCTCCCGCATCCGCGAGGTGCTCGTACGCTGACCCGGCCTGCCGGCCGGGCTGCGGAGCGGCCAGGCCGCGGAGCAGGGCCGGCACCCGCCCGTGCCGCCGCAGTGCCGCCTTGCCGAGGACGGCCGGGACGGCGGAGCCGCGATGCCCGGGGTCCGCCGCCGGCGTGCCGGCGGCGGACCCCGGCCCGGCACCGGCCCGGCACCGTTCCCGCCCGCCGCGGTTCCGTCCGGCGCGTCGGCCGCCGGACTGAACCGCGGCGGGCGGGGTACCCGGGCGGCCGTCGACGGAAGGGGGACGTGCATGGCGGCGGAGGTCTCTCCCGTGTTTCCCGTATCTCCCGTGCCGCCCGTGCAGCCGCGCCACGCGGGGAGTTCGGCATACCGCCGCGCAGCCGACTACGCGGCCGCCGTGCTGATCTACCTCAGGGAGAACGTGCTGCTGCACGAACCGCTGCGGCCGGAGCACCTCAAACCGCGGCTGCTCGGCCACTGGGGCTCCTGCCCCGGCATCACCATGGTGTACGAGGCGCTGAACGTCCTGGCCACGGAGCGGGACGCCGAGGTGCTGCTGGTCACCGGCACCGGACACGGCGCCGCCGCCAACCACGCCAACCTCTGGCTGGAGGGCACCCACGAGGAGTACGACCCGGCGCTGTCCCGCACCGAGGCCGGGCTGACCGAGCTGGCCCGCCGGTTCTCCGCGCCCGACGGCTTCCCCAGCCACCTTTCCCCCGCACTGCCGGGCACCCTCCACGAGGGCGGCGAGCTCGGCTATGCGCTGGCCACCGCCTTCGGGGCCGCGCTGGACGCCCCCGGGCGCCTGGTGGCCTGCATCGTCGGCGACGGCGAGGCCGAGACCGGCCCGACCGCGGCCGCCTGGCACTCCCCCCTGTTCCTGGACCCGGTGACCTGCGGCGCCGTGCTGCCGGTGCTCCACCTCAACGGCCACAAGATCTCCTCACCGACCGTGTTCGCCGCCCTGACCGACGAGGAGCTGCTCGCGCTGTTCCGCGGCTACGGCTGGGACCCGCGGATCGTGGACGTCCGCGACTGGCGGCCGGGCACCGACCCGGTGGCGGACGCCGTCCGGGCCGCCCACGACACCATCCGCGTCCTTCAGGACACGGCCCGCCGGGGCGGCCGTCCCGCGGAGCGGCCCCGCTGGCCGATGATCGTGCTGCGCAGCCTCAAGGGCCAGGGCGCGCCCGTCCGGGCCGGCGGCCGGCCCCTGGAGGGCACCTTCCACGCCCACCAGATCCCGCTGGAGGACGCCCGCGACGACCCCGGCCGGCTCGCCGAGCTGGAGGAGTGGCTCAGCTCCTACCGGCCCTGGGAACTGTTCGGCGCGGACGGCCGGCCGAGCCGCGAGGTGCTGGCCCGCTGCCCGGCCGGCGGGCGCAGACTCGGCGCCCGGCCCGCGGGCAACGGCGGCCTGCTGCGCCGGCCGCTGGACCTGCCGCCCCTTCAGCCGCATGCCGTGCGGCTCCCCGACGGACCGGGCAGTGCCACCGCGTCCCCCAACGAGGTGCTGGCCGGCTGGCTGACCGAGGTGCTGCGCCGCAGCGAGGAGCGCCGGGACTTCCGCATCGTCTCCCCCGACGAGCTGGCCTCCAACCGGCTGGACGGGGTGCTGGCCGCCACCGGGCGGGCCTTCACCGGGACGCCCGGCGTGTATGCCGAGGACGTGTCCCGGGACGGCCGGGTGATGGAGATTCTCTCCGAGCACACCTGCCAGGGCTGGCTCCAGGGCTATCTGCTGACCGGGCGGCACGGGCTGTTCCCCACCTACGAGGCGTTCGCCGCGATCGTGGACAGCATGCTCAACCAGTACGCGAAGTGGCTGAAGATGAGCCGCGAGGTGCCGTGGCGGGCCCCGGTCAGCAGCCTGACGTACCTGCTGACCAGCGAGGGCTGGCGGCAGGAGCACAACGGGTACAGCCACCAGGGGCCCGGCTTCATCGACAACCTGCTGACCAAGAACAGCGCGGTCACCGGCGTCTACCTGCCGCCGGACGCCAACACCCTGCTGGTGGTGATGGAGAAGCTGCTGGCGGAGACCGGCCGGGTCAACGCGGTGGTGGCGGGCAAGCAGACCGCCGCCCAGTGGCTGGACCTGGCCGGGGCCCGCCGGCACTGCGCGGCCGGCGCCTCGGTCTGGGAGTGGGCCTCCACGCACGGCGGCCGGGACCCCGAACTGGTGCTCGGCTGCGCCGGCGGCATCCCCACCACGGAGACCCTCGCGGCGGCCGGCATGCTCCGCCGTGACCTGCCGGACGCACGGATCCGGGTGGTCAACATCGTCGACCTGTGCGCGCTGGCCCCGCCCGGCCGCCACCCGCACGGCATGCACGAGGACGACTTCGCGGCCCTGTTCGGGGAGGACCTGCCGGTGGTGCTGGACTTCCACGGCTACCCCGCGGCCGTCCACCAGTTGCTGCACGGCCGCCCGCGGCCCGGACGCTTCCACGTCCACGGCTACGTGGAGGAGGGCACCACGACCACCCCGTTCGACCTGCTGATCCGCAACCGCACGTCCCGGCACGACCTGGCGATCAGCGCACTGCGCAGGCTGCGCGGCCGGCCGGCCGAGACCGGCGACCTGGCCGCGCACTACGCCCGGCGACGCGACGAGATCCGCGCCGGGCTGCGCCGCACCGGCACCGACCCGCCGGAGATCACCGACTGGACCTGGCCGCCCTGACCCCGGCCGCCGGCGTCCCGGGGCCCTGGACCTGGCACAGGTGTGCGGTATCTTGGCCCGCCGGTGACGGGGACCGGGAAGGAGCCCTCCCAGGTGTGCGGCAGGACGGTGACGCGGTGGCTGGTGCTGCTGGCGGGTGCCGTCCTGGCGCTGGGCCACGGCTTCGCCGGTGCGGCCACCCACCTGCCGGGGCATCCCGGACACACGCTGTGGGACGTGCCGATGCCGCGTTCCGCCCCGGCACACCATGACGACGGGACGCCGCCCGGCCGGCACGGCACGGCCGGCGGGCACGGTTCCCACGACGAGGATTCGTGCGAGGTGCTGGGCAACGGCGGCACGGGGCCGCATCCGCCGTCCGCGACGGCCGGGCCGTCCGCCCCCGGCCTGGCCGTCCGGGCGTCCGCCGCGCCGCCGGCGGGCGGCGCGCCCTGCCGTTCGCCGCCCCGTTCCCGCCTGGCCGTGCTCTCCGTGCTGCGGATCTGACAGGTCCCGCGGGGTGCGGACCGCCTCCCCCGGCGGGCCCGCGCCCGCTCGCGAGGACCGGGATCGAGCACGCAACGAGGGCAGGAACGGACGGACAACGGCACATGGGAAACAGAAGCAGGCACGCGACGCGGATCATGCCGGATGTGGGCGCGGCCCGGATCGTGGCGGCCTTCGCCTCGCTGGGCGCCGCCGCAATCCATCTGGCCGCGGCACCGGACCACTACACCGAGTGGCGGGCGGCGGGCATCTTCTTCTACGGCATCGGCGCGTTCCAGATCGGCTGGGCGATGGCGGTGCTGCGGGCGGCCGCCGGGCCGCTGGTGATGGTGGCGGGGCTGGCCGGCAGTGCCGGGGCGGCGGCGGTCTGGGCGCTCAGCCGGACGGCCGGCGTTCCGCTGGGACCGGCCGCCGGGGTCCCGGAGGACGTCACCCGGGCCGGCATCACGGCCACCGCGTTCGAGGCGGTGGTCTGCGCGGTGGCGGCGTGGCATCTGCGGCGGCGCTCGCCGCGCGGCTTCCGCACCTCGCTGCAGGCCGTGCTGCTGGTCGGAGGGGTCAGCGCGGCGGTCACCGGGCTGACGGTGCCCGCGGTGCAGGGCGCGCTCAGCCACAGCCACTCCCACGGCCACGACGCCGGCGAGGAAGCCGGACCGCACGGCCACGACGGTGAAGACGGGCACCACGGCGGCGGCGCGGACGGCACCGGGGACGCAGGGACGACCCCGGAGCCGTCACCGGACGACCCGGGCGACGACACCGCCACCCCGGCCCCGGACCCCTCCGGCGGCTCCCCCGGGGACGGCCACGGCGACGGCCACGGCGACGGCCACGACGACGGCCACGACGGCGAGCCGCACGGCCACTGACCGCGAACGCCACCCGCGGGCGGCCGTCTGCCGCCCGCCGGGGCGGAAACCGGTGCGGCGGGAGCACATCCGCGCCCCGGGCCGGACGCGGCCCGGGGCGCGGACCGATGCCGCAGAGGGGGCGCGGAAGGGCCGGTCCAGCACGAACAAGCCGGAACGGGCCGGGGCGCCGGGGCACCGGCCCGCTCCCGGCCGCACCGCGCCCCGCCGCCCACCGCCGCACCGCGCCGTGCGCGTGCCGCAGAGCGCTGCCGGCCCCGGCCGTGGCCGGAAAAAGCGATGGTCGGCGGGCGTCGCGCCGGGCAATACTCGGCGGGTGCTGGTGACCATTTCGACCACGGGCGGGGCCGGGCGGCCGGCGACGGATCTCGGTTTTCTGCTGCACAAGCATCCCGGGCGACACCAGAGCTTCACCGTCTCGGGCGGAACGGCGCACGTCTTCTATCCCGAGGCGGACGAGCGGCGCTGCACCGCCGCGCTGCTGCTGGAGGTCGACCCGGTGGGGCTGGTGCGCCGCGCCGCCCGCGGCGGCCGGAACGGCGCCGCCCGCCCCGCCCCCGGCCACCAGGCCGGTGCGCTGGCGCAGTACGTCAACGACCGCCCCTACGCCGCGTCCTCCCTGCTGGCGGTGGCGCTGGGCCAGGTGTTCCGCACCGCGCTGCGCGGCGTGTGCGACGCCCGGCCGGAGCCGGCCCGGCAGCCGCTGCCGCTGCGGATCGCGGTCCCCGCGCTGCCCAGCCACGGCGGTGCCGAGCTGGTGCACCGGCTGTTCGAGCCGCTGGGCTGGCGGGTGACCGCCGAGCCGGTGGCGCTGGACCCGCACTTCCCCGAGTGGGGCGATTCCCGCTACGTCCGGCTGGAGCTGGAGGACGACGGCGCCACCCTGGCCGAGGCGCTGCGGCAGGTGTATGTGCTGCTGCCGGTACTGGACGGCGCCAAGCACTACTGGGTCACGCCGGAGGAAGTGGACAAACTGCTGCGGGCCGGGGAGGGCTGGCTGTCCCGCCACCCGGAGCAGCGGCTGATCACCGGCCGCTATCTGCACCGCAGGGCGGCGCTCACCCGGGAGGCCCTGGAGCGTCTGGAGCTGGCCCGGCTTGCCGAGGCGGACGACGCCGAACCCGAGGAGCTGGACAACGCGGTCCCCGAGGAGCCGGAGGAGCCCGAGGGACCCGAAGGGCTGGAGGGACCTGAGAGGCCGGAGGGGCCCGAGGAGCGGCCGGTGCCGCTGGCCGAGCGGCGGCGGGAGACGATCCTGGCCACGCTGCGCGAGCTGGGTGCCGAGCGGGTGCTGGACCTGGGCTGCGGCTCGGGGCAGCTTCTCCGGCTGCTGGCCGGGGACCACCGGTTCCGTGAGGTGGTGGGTGTCGACGTGTCGGTGCGGGCGCTGCGGCTCGCCGCCCGGCGGCTGCGGCTGGACCGGATGCCGGAGCGGCAGCGCGACCGGGTGCGGCTGCTCCAGGGCGCGCTGACCTATACCGACAGCCGGCTCCGGGGCTATGACGCGGCGGTGCTCTGCGAGGTGATCGAGCACGTGGACCTGCCCCGCCTGCCCGCCCTGGAGTACGCGGTGTTCGGGCACGCCCGGCCCGCGGCCGTGGTGGTGACCACCCCGAACGCCGAGTACAACGTCCGCTGGGACACCCTGCCGGCCGGGACGTTCCGCCATTCCGACCACCGCTTCGAGTGGGACCGGGCCCGGTTCCGGCAGTGGGCGGAGACGACGGCCCGGCGGTACGGCTACCGGGCGGAGATACGGCCGGTGGGCCCGGAGGACCCGGAGGTCGGGCCCCCCACCCAGCTGGCGCTGTTCCGGGCCGCCGCGGCGGGCGCCGACGGCGAGCGGGAGCAGCACCGGGAGCAGCACCGGGGGCAGCAGACGCGGCCGGAGCGGCACAGGCGGGGAGAACAGGAGGCGGGGGCATGACCGAGCTGGCGATACCGGACCTGTCGCTGGTGGTGCTGATCGGCACCACCGGCTCCGGCAAGTCCACCTTTGCCCGGCGGCACTTCCTGCCCACCCAGGTGGTGTCCTCGGACGTGTGCCGCGGCCTGGTGGCCGACGACGAGAACGACCAGAGCGCCACCCCGGACGCGTTCGACCTGCTGCACTACATCGCCGCCAAGCGGCTGGCCGCCGGGCGGCTGACCGTGGTGGACGCCACCAATGTGCAGCGCGAGGCCCGTGCCCGGCTGGTGGGGCTGGCCCGGGAGCACGACGTGCTGCCGGTGGCCGTGGTGCTGGACGTGCCGGAGCCGGTGTGCCGGGAGCGCAACGCCACCCGCCCGGACCGCGCCGGCCTGCCCGGACACGTACTGCCGCGCCAGCTGCGGGAGCTGCGCCGCTCGCTCGGCGGGCTCCGGCGCGAGGGCTTCCGCCACATCCACGTGCTGCGGGGCACCGAGGAGGTGGACGCCGCCCGCGTCGTGCTGCGGCCGCGCTTCAACGATCTGCGCCACCTCACCGGGCCGTTCGACATCATCGGCGATGTGCACGGCTGCCGCTCCGAGCTGGAGACCCTGCTGGGTGGGAGGCTGGGGTATGCGATCGAGCGGGACGGGCGGGGCCGTCCGGTCGGCGCCCGGCACCCGGAGGGCCGCACGGCGGTCTTCGTCGGGGACCTGGTGGACCGCGGCCCGGACAGCCCCGGCGTGCTGCGCCTGGTGATGGGCATGGTGGCGGACGGCACCGCGCTGTGCGTGCCGGGGAACCACGAGGAGAAGCTGAGCCGCTATCTGGCCGGCCGCAGGGTCAAGGTGGCGCACGGCCTGGCCGAGACCATCGAGCAGCTCGAACGGGTCGAGCAGGAGGAGAAGAAGGAGAAGGAGAAGCAGCGGGAGAAGCAGCGGGAGGAGCAGCGCGAGGAGCAGCGGGCCGGGCGGGAGCGGCCGGGAGACGTGCGGCAGCACGCGGAACCGGACGGCGGCGGCTTCCGGGAGCGGCTGCGGGCCTTCCTCTCCGGCCTGGTGAGCCACTATGTGCTGGACGGCGGCCGGCTGGTGGTGGCGCACGCCGGCCTGCCGGAGAGGTACCACGGCCGGACCTCCGGCCGGGTACGGGCACACGCCCTGTACGGCGAGACCACCGGCGAGACCGACGAGTTCGGCCTGCCGGTGCGCTACCCGTGGGCCGAGGACTACCGCGGCCGGGCCGCCGTGGTCTACGGCCACACCCCGGTGCCCCGCGCGAGCTGGCTCAACAACACGATCTGCCTGGACACCGGCGCGGTGTTCGGCGGCCGGCTCACCGCGCTGCGCTGGCCGGAGCGGCAGGTGGTGGACACCCCGGCCGAGCGGGTCTGGTACGAGCCGGTGCGCCCGCTGGCCACGGATGCGCCCGGCGGCGGCGACGGCCGTCCGCTGGACCTGGCGGACGTGCAGGGCCGCCGCATCGTCACCACGAGGCACGCCGGCCGGCTGACCGTCCGGGAGGAGAACGCCGCGGCGGCGCTGGAGGTGATGAGCCGCTTCGCCGTCGATCCCCGGCTGCTGCTGTATCTGCCGCCCACCATGGCGCCGTGCGCCACCGCGGCGGAAGAGGGCTATCTGGAGCACCCGGCGGAGGCGTTCGCCGCCTACCGGGCGGCCGGGGTGCGCGAGGTGATCTGCGAGGAGAAGCACATGGGTTCGCGGGCCGTGGTGCTGGTGGCCCGCGACCCGGGGGTGCCGGCCGAGCGGTTCGGTGCGGAGCCCGGCACGCCGGGCGCGGTGTGGACCCGTACCGGCCGGGCGTTCTTCGACGACGGGGCGGTCACCGCCCGGCTGCTGGAGCGGCTGGCCACGGCGGTCGGCGGCGCCGGTCTGTGGGAGGAGCTGGACACGGACTGGCTGCTGCTGGATGCCGAGCTGATGCCCTGGTCGCTCAAGGCCGGCGGCCTGCTGCGCCACCAGTACGCGGCGGTCGGCGCGGCGGCCCGGGCGGCGTTCCCCGAGGTGCTGGCCGTGCTGGAGGCGGCCGAGGCGCGCGGGGTGGCGCTGCAGGGCGGTCTGCGGGCGCGGCAGCACGAGCGGGCGGCGGACGCGGCGGCGTTCACCGATGCCTACCGCCGCTACTGCTGGCCCACCGGCAGCGACCACGGCGACCACGGCGACCGCGGCGACCGCGGCAACGGCAGCACCGGCGCGGGCGAGGACGCCGGCGGCGGGCCGCCGTCGGGGGTGCGGCTGGCGCCGTTCGGGCTGCTGGCCGCCGAGGGCCGGTCGCTGGCCGGGCTGGCCCATGACCGTCAGCTGGCGCTGGTGGACCGGATGATCGCCGCCGAGCCGCGGGCACCGGGCGGTGCCGGCCTGCTGGCGCCCACCCGGCGGCTGGTGGTGGACACCGCCGACGAGGCGTCGGTGGCGGCCGGCACCGGCTGGTGGCTGGAGCTGACCGCCGCGGGCGGCGAGGGCATGGTGGTCAAGCCGCTGGCCGCGCAGGCCCGGGACGGCGAGGGCCGCCCGGTGCAGCCGGGCATCAAGTGCCGGGGCCGGGAGTACCTGCGGATCGTCTACGGCCCCGAGTACACCCGTCCGGAGAACCTGTCCCGGCTGCGCGAACGCCATCTGGGGCACAAGCGTTCCCTCGCGCTGCGCGAGCACGCGCTGGGCCTGGAGGCGCTGGACCGGCTGGCCGCGGGCGAGCCGCTGTGGCGGGTCCACGAGGCCGTGTTCGCCGTCCTGGCCCTGGAGTCGGAACCGGTCGACCCCCGCCTGTGACCGCGTCCGGCGGCCCGGGGCCGTGGTGCGTGCCACGGCCCCGGGCCGCCGGGCGCTGCGCCGCGGGGCCGGCTCGGCAAGGATGGACGCATGGCTTTCCAGGTGGCTTCCGAGACCGGCCGGCTCCGCCGCGTCGTCCTGCACAGACCCGGGCTGGAGCTGAAGCGGCTCACCCCGACCAACATGGACGACCTGCTCTTCGACGACGTGCTCTGGGTACGCCGGGCCCAGCAGGAGCACGACGCGTTCTCCGCGCTGCTGCGCGAACGCGGTATCACGGTGCATCTCTTCGGCGAACTGCTGGCCGAGGTCCTGGCCGTGCCGGAGGCCAGGAAACTGGTGCTGGACCGGGTCTTCGACGAGCACGAGTACGGCCCGCTGGCCACCGGCCACCTGCGCCAGATCTTTGCGGAGATGTCCTGCGAAGCCCTGGCCGAGACACTGATCGGCGGCATGACCAAGCGGGAGTTCCTGGCCGGGCACGCCGAGCCGTCCTCGGTGCGGTTCCATGTGATGGCGCAGGACGACTTCCTGCTGCACCCGCTGCCCAACCACCTGTTCACCCGGGACACCTCCTGCTGGGTGTACGACGGGGTGTCCATCAACGCCATGCGCTGGCCGGCCCGGCAGCGCGAGACCGTGCATTTCGAGGCGATCTACCGCCACCACCCGCTGTTCACCGGCCCGGAGGCCGGGACGTTCCGCATCTGGTCGGAGGGCCAGGCCGCCTACCCGTCCACCATCGAGGGCGGGGACGTGCTGGTGCTGGGCCGGGGCGCGGTGCTCATCGGGATGAGCGAGCGGACCACGCCGCAGGCGGTGGAGATGCTGGCCCGGGGCCTGTTCGCGGCCGGGTCGGCGCGCACCATCGTGGCCCTGGACATGCCGAAACGGCGGGCGTTCATGCACCTGGACACCGTGCTGACCATGGTGGACGGGCAGACCTTCACCCAGTACGCGGGGCTCGGCATGCTGCGCTCGTACACCATCGAGCCGGGCGGCGGGGCGCTGCCGCTGAGGGTGACCGACCATCCGCCGGAGCACATGCACCGGGCGATCGCGGCGGCGCTGGACCTGCCCGGCATCCGGGTGCTGACCCCGGTGCAGGACGTGCACTCGGCCGCCCGGGAGCAGTGGGACGACGGCTGCAATGTGCTGGCGGTGGAGCCCGGGGTGGTGGTCACCTACGACCGGAACGTCACCACCAACAGCCATCTGCGGGACAGCGGGGTGGAGGTGCTGGAGCTGCCGGGCAGCGAACTGGGCCGGGGGCGGGGCGGGCCCCGCTGCATGAGCTGCCCGGTCGAGCGGGACCCGGTGCCCTGACCGCATGCCGCGGCGGCCGGCCACCAGGTGCGCGCATAGAGATTCCGTGCCTCGTATATAGTTTCATCCTGCTGCCGCACCACCGACCGAGGAGAAGTCATGGCCGCTGATCTCACGGGCCGCCACTTCCTGAAGGAACTGGACTTCACCGCCGACGAGTTCCGCTCGCTGATCGAGCTGGCCGGACGGCTCAAGGCGGCCCGGAGGGCCGGCACCGAGCAGCGCCTGCTCACCGGCCGGAACATCGCCCTGATCTTCGAGAAGACCTCCACCCGGACCCGGTGCGCCTTCGAGGTGGCCGCCGCCGACCAGGGCGCGTCCACCACGTATCTCGATCCGTCCGGCTCCCAGCTCGGGCACAAGGAGTCGGTCAGGGACACCGCCCGGGTCCTCGGCCGGATGTTCGACGCCATCGAGTACCGGGGCTCCGGGCAGGACACGGTGGAGGAGCTGGCCGCCTTCGCCGGGGTCCCGGTCTACAACGGCCTCACCGACGACTGGCACCCGACGCAGATGCTGGCCGACGTGCTCACCATGAGCGAGCACGGCGGCGGCCGGCCGCTGCCGGAGACCGCCTTCGCCTACCTGGGCGACGCCCGCTTCAACATGGGCAACTCCTATCTGGTGACCGGCGCCCTGCTGGGCATGGACGTGCGGATCGTCGCCCCCGAGGCGTACTGGCCGGGCAAGGCGGTGATCGACCAGTCGCGGCGGCTGGCCGCGGGCACCGGCGCCCGGATCACCCTCACCACGGACATCGGCGAGGGGGTGCGCGGCGCGGATTTCGTGGCCACCGACGTCTGGGTCTCCATGGGCGAGCCCAAGGAGGTCTGGGAGGAGCGGATCGCCTCCCTGGGGCCCTACGCGGTGACCATGGACGTGCTGCGCGCCACCGGCAAACCGCAGGTGAAGTTCCTGCACTGCCTGCCCGCCTTCCACGACCTGGGCACGGCGGTCGGGCGGGAGATCCACCAGCGGTTCGGGCTGGAGTCGCTGGAGGTCACCGACGAGGTGTTCGAGTCACCGCACTCGGTCGTCTTCGACGAGGCGGAGAACCGGATGCACACCATCAAGGCCGTGCTGGTCGCCACCCTGGCCGGCCCGGCCGCCGCCTGAGCCGGCTCCCGCCGGCGCCGGAGCCCGGGAGCCGGGGCCGCCGCCGGCGTGTCACCCGGGGCGGATAGTCTCGGGCCGCCGCCACGGGCCGGCCCCACGCCGGGGTCGCGCGGGGCGGCCCGCCGTGCGGCAGGCGTCCGCCGCCACGGGACCCGACGCGACCGCCAGGGGGACCGCATGCAGCCCGAGCCGACCGACGGCGAACACTCCGGCTCCCCTCCCGGGCCGCCCGCCGCAGGCGGCCCCGCGTCCGGTCCCGTCCCGCTGGCCACCATCGCCCGGGAGTGGGGCCGGATCGGGGTGATCGGCTTCGGCGGCCCGCCCGCGCACATCACCCTGCTGCGCCGGCTGTGCGTGGAACGCCGCCGCTGGCTCACCCCGCACGACTTCGAGGACGGCATCGCGGCCACCAATCTGCTGCCCGGCCCGGCCTCCACCCAGCTGGCCATCTTCACCGCCTGGCGGCTGCGCGGCGTGCCCGGCGCGCTGATCGGCGGCGTGTGCTTCATCGTCCCGGGCCTGCTGCTGATCCTCGCTCTGGCCGCGCTGTTCCTGGCCGGGGACCCGCCGCGCTGGGTGAGCGGCGCGGCGGCCGGAGCCGGTGCGGCGGTGGCGGCCGTCGCCGTGCACGCCGCCTGGGGGCTGGCACCGGACTCCCGGCGCCGGGCCACCGGGCGGGCGGCCCGGCTGCGCTGGTACGGATATCTGCTGGCCGGCGGGCTCGCCACGGTGCTGCTCGGCCCCTGGCTGGTGCTGGTGCTGATCGCGGCCGGACTCCTGGAGGTGGCCGTGGTCCGGCTGCGGCAGGTGGCCGGGGACCGNGCTGGCCGGCGGGCTCGCCACGGTGCTGCTCGGCCCCTGGCTGGTGCTGGTGCTGATCGCGGCCGGACTCCTGGAGGTGGCCGTGGTCCGGCTGCGGCAGGTGGCCGGGGACCGCCCCGGGAAGGGCAGCGCCGCCGCGCCGGGCTCCGGGCGGCGGGACTGGCGGCTGTGGTCGCTGCTGGCCGCGGCCCCGGTGGCGACGGCCGCAGCCGGCCTGTCGGCGCTCACCTGGGTGGCGTACAAGGTCGGGGCCCTGTCCTACGGCGGCGGCTTTGTGATCATCCCGCTGATGCACAGCGACGCGGTGGACCGCTACGGCTGGATGACGGATGCCGAATTCCTGAACGCCGTGGCCCTGGGCCAGGTCACCCCGGGGCCGGTGGTGCAGACGGTCGCGGTGGTCGGCTTCGCGGCCGGCGGAACGGCGGCCGGGCTGCTGGCCGCGCTGGTCGCCTTCGGCCCGTCCTTCCTGCTGGTCATCCTGGGCGGCCGGTCCTTCGACCGGCTCCGCTCGCTGCCCGCGGTGCAGGCGTTCTTCCACGGTGCCGGGCCGGCCGTGATCGGCGCCATCGGCGGTTCGGCGGTCTCTTTGACGATGTCCCTGGAACACACCTGGCAGTACGGGGTGCTGGCGCCGGCCGTGCTCTGGCTGCTGCCGCTGCGCCGCGGGGTGGTGAGCGCCCTGCTCGGCGCCGCCGCGCTCGGCGTCCTCGCCGCTCTCCTCGGCTTCCCGCTCTCCTGATCCCTCCGGCCGTTCCTGCGCCGCCCCGTCCCCTGCGCCCTTCCGCCCCGCACCTCTCCTCCGGTCCGCCCTTCGTCCGCCTTCTCCCGCGCTTCGCTCCGGGTCCCGCGCCCCCTCGCGGCCCGCTCTCCCGCCCGGCCGGCCGGAAGTCACGGCCGGGCGGGAGAAGCCGGAGCCGCGCACCGGTGGGTGGCGGGGAAGCATGCACCGGTGCGCGGCTTTCGCGGCGCCCCCTCGCGCCACGTTGCGCCGGGTGCCGCCGGGCCTCCGCCCTGCGCTGAAACGGAGGCTCGGGCAGCCGGCGGTTCCGCCGCCGCGCGCCGCTCAGACGCGGCGGCGGAAGGAGACCGGAAGCGCCATCCCGTCGCGGCGCTTCCGGAGAACCGGCCGTGTGCGGATGTGAGTCTGGGCGGAACGGGCCCGGGACGCCAGCCCGGGGGGCATCGATTCAGTCGCTTCACGTCGCGTTGAGTATTAAACGAACTACTTTCGGTGCAACAGATGATCACCTCTGTTCACACATCTCACCTGGACCACTGCGGTGCGTGACCCCTCGACCACCCGGCGAACGCCCGGTGAAGGAATCGAAGAGGCGGTGCTCAACACGGCCGGAAATCAGCAGGCCGGGAAGCGCTTGCTGCCCGCCGGGGCGGCGAGGGCCGCGATCTGCGCCGGTCCGACCCGGCAGCAGCCGCCGACCAGCCGGGCCCCCGCCGCGGTCCACCGCGCGACCGGCGCGGCGGCAAAGCGCGAGGGGCCGCGCCAGCGGCCGGCGGCCGGGTCCCACACCTCGCCGCTGTTGGGATAGGCGACGGCGGGCTTGCCGGTGACCGCGACGGCCCGGCGCACCGCTTCGGTGACCTCGCCGGGATCACAGCAGTTGACGCCCACCGCGACCACCTGGTCGCGGCCGGCCGCCACCGAGAACGCCAGGTCCAGCGGCTGGCCGGCGCGGGTGCGGCCGGCGGCCACGGTGTAGGAGAGCCAGACCGGCAGGCCGCACCCCTCGGCGGCGGCCAGCAGTGCCTCGGCCTCGTCGGCGTCCGGCACGGTCTCCAGGGCCAGCACATCCGGCCCCGCCGCGGCCAGCGCCTCGATCCGGGGGCGGTGGAAGGCGGTCAGGGCGGCCCCGTCCAGGCCGTAACGGCCGCGGTACTCGCTGCCGTCGGCGAGCACCGCGCCGTACGGGCCGACCGAGCCGGCCACCCACACCCGGCGGCCGGGCCGGCCGGCCCGCTCCGCGGCCTCCCGGGCCAGGGCGACGCTGCGGGCCAGCAGCCGGTCCGCCGCGGCGGCACCGATCCCGCGCCGGGCGAAGCCCTCACGGGACGCCTGGTAGCTGGCCGTGATCAGGACCTGCGCACCGGCCCGCACATAGGCCGCGTGCGCGTCCCGGACGCGGCCGGGGTCGTCGGCCAGCAGCCGCGCCGACCAGAGGTCGCCGGACAGCTCGCAGCCCTGCGCCTGCAACTGGTTCGACAGCCCGCCGTCGAGCACCAGCACCCCGGCCCGCAGCGCCTCCGCGAATCCCGCAGCCACCACCGCCTCCTCCCGGCGCTTCCCCGCACCTCCATCCTCCCGGACGGCTCCCGGACGGCTCCCGGACGGCGCCGGGCCGGCCGGGCGCCCTCAGCGGAGCTGGGGAAGGATGCGGGTGGCGGTGAGCTCCAGGTGATCGAGGTCGTGCAGGTCGAGCACCTGGAGGTAGATGCGGCGGCAGCCCGCCTCGGCGTAGCGGCCGATACGGTCGGCGATCTCGTCGGGCGAGCCCGCCAGGCCGTTCGCCTTCAGCTCCGGCACCTCGCGGCCGATGGCCGCCGCCCGGCGGGCCACCTCGGCGTCGTCCCGGCCCGCGCACAGCACCAGGGCGTTGGAGTACACCAGCGAGTCCGGGTCGCGGCCCTGCGCCGCGGCCGCCGCCCGTACCCGCCCGAACTGCTCGCGGCTGAACTCCGCCGACTCGAAGGGGATGTTGAACTCGTCCGCGTAGCGCGCGGCGAGCCGCGGCGTGCGCCTGGTCCCCTTGCCGCCGACGATCAGCGGCAGCCGCTCCTGGGCCGGCCTGGGCAGCGCCGGGCAGTCGTCCAGCCGGTAGTGCTCGCCGTCGAAGGAGAAGGTCTCCCCCGGCTTGGTCTCCCACAGCCCGGTGACGATCGCCAGCTGCTCCTCCAGCCGGGAGAAGCGTTCCGCGGGGAACGGGATGCCGTAGGCGGTGTGCTCGGCCTCGAACCAGCCCGCGCCCAGGCCGAGTTCCACCCGGCCGCCGGACATGGCGTCCACCTGGGCCACGGAGATCGCCAGCACGCCCGGCAGCCGGAAGGTCGCGGCCGTCATCAGCGTGCCCAGCCGGATGCGGCGGGTCTCGCGCGCGATGCCCGCCAGGGTGATCCAGGCATCGGTGGGGCCGGGCGACGGATCGCCCGGCCCCATCCGCAGATAGTGGTCGGAGCGGAAGAAGCCGTCGAAGCCCAGCTCCTCGGTGGCCTTCGCGACGGCGAGCAGGGTGTCGTAGCTCGCCCCCTGCTGAGGTTCGGTGAAAATCCGGAGGTCCATGTCCATGAGGGCCATTGTGCTCGGCGTGCCGCCCGGCCATGCAGCGGGCCGCACAGCACCCGGCGCACGCCGGGCAGACGGACGGACGCCGTCCGCATCGGGCATCGCCCCCGGACGGCAGGTGGCGGTGCCGGCAGTGAGGGGAGGGATGCGACCTCAGCCCGCCGCACCCCTCCCACCGGAGGCCGGGCGCCAGGGCGGCCCCGCCGGTCCTGCGCCCGTGGGATCCGGCCGGAACGGCGGCGCCGTGCCCCGTGCCCGCCCCCGGAGGGTTCCCCGCGCACGCCGGTGCACCGCCGGCCGCGACGGCCGGATGGGCCGCCCGTGTCCCCACGCCGATTCGGGCACGGGCGGCACCGTGGCCTCACTCTGCCCGTTCGGCGCAGCGCGCGCTTGCCGCACGGCGCACACCGCTTAACCCCAGGCGTCCGGCCCGGAATCCAGCGCGAGGCGCCGGTACACGGAGGGCGGCATGCCGTACGCGGCGCGGAAGGCCCGGCTGAAGTCGGCCGGGTGGAGGAAGCCCCAGCGGGCGGCCAGGGCCGCCACGGTGGTGTCGCGCAGCGCGGGATCGGCCAGGTCGCGGCGGCAGCGGCGGAGCCGCTCCTGCCGGATCAGCGCGGTGACCGTGGTCTCCTGGCCCTCGAAGAGCCGGTGCAGGTAGCGGGTGGAGATGTGGTGCGCGCCGGCGATCACGTCCGGGCCCAGGGCGGGGTCGCCCAGATGGCGCTGGATGTAGCCGCGGATACGCAACAGCAGCACCTCCTGGTGCGTTTCGGCGGGCACCGCGGTCTCGGACTCCAGTTCGTGGGCCAGCCAGGCGGCGGTCAGGTCGAGCACGATGTTGCCCAGCCGCGCGGCGTCCGCCGGGCGCCATTCCGCGTCGGTGCCTCCGCCACGGGCCCGTTCCGCGCCGGCCGTCCCCGCTCCTGCTCCCTTTCCCGCTGTCCCGGCCGCTCTGCCCGCCCGGGCGGCCCCGGCCGCCCCGGCCGCCGCCC
>NZ_WTLH01000052.1 GCF_011421595.1 Streptomyces sp. YIM 98790
TGTTGCCGCCGGCCGCCCCGCCGTCACCCGCGCCGCCGCCGCTGCCGCCGCTGTCGTCGCCGCCGCTGCTCCTGCCGCCGCTGCCGCCGGCGGAGGCGCCGGGCAGGGGGACGTCCTCGGCCAGCGCCACGGCGACGGTCACCGGGTCGAGCGTGTCGCCGGCCCGGTAGAAGCCGCCGAAGGCCTCCGCGCCCTCCTCGGTGAGCACGGCCGGGACGTCCCGGAGCAGGATCAGCTCGCCGCTGGGCGTCAGAGGGCCGGCGGGCACGCCGAGTTCGGCGACGGGCACGTCCTCGCTGCGCTGCCCTGCGGCGGTGACGTCGGCGAACAGCGTGCCGCCGGTGCCGTTCAGCTCGACCGCCAGCCCGGAGAAGGTCAGGTCGAGTTCGTACTCCCCCTCGGCCTTCTCATGGCCGACGAAGCGGACCGAGCCGGCGAAGGCGGCGGTCAGTGCGTCGTCCTCGGCGTTGAACTCGCCCTGCCCGTCGGGGAAGCGGTAGCCGCCGTCACCGTTCCCGGCGGCACCGCCGGAGAGTTCGACGCCGCCGCCCGCCACCGGGCCGGTGACATAGGTGCGGAAGGATTCCTTGACGCCCCAGTCCAGGGTGCCGTCGACGACGGCTGCGGGGCCGGCCGGCGGCTCCCCGCCGGTGCCGCCGGTGTCCCCGATGTCGCCCGTCCCGCCGTTGTCGCCGCCCGTGTTGCCGCCGGAGCCGTTGCCGCCGGAGGCGACGTGCACGGTCAGGGTGACCGGGTCGAGGTCGGCGCCGGCCTGGTAGAAGCCGCCGAAGACGGCGGCCCCGTCCGCGGTCAGCGTCGCCGGGACATCCGCCATCACCATGGCGCCGCCGGCCCCCCGGCCCGGCGTGACGCCGCTCAGGTCCAGGGTGCCGAACGCGACGTCGTCGTGCAGGGTGCCGCTCTCGGTCACATCCGCGACGATGCGCCCGGTCCGGCCCTCCGTCACCACCCGCAGCTCCGTCATCTCGATGTCCAGGGCACCGTGGTGGGCGGTGAAGCGGACACCGCCCTGGAACGCGGTGTCGACGCCGTGCGTGGCCAGGTCGTAGGTGCCGGTGCCGCCGGAGAAGCGGAAGCCGCCGTCCGCGTTCTGCGTGGCGCCGCCGGAGAATCCGATGGCACCGCTGCCGACCGGACCGGTCACGTACGAGCGGAAGGACTGCTTCACTCCCCAGTCCAGGGTGCTGTTCTCCAGGTCCAGGACGGTGCCCGGGGCACCGCCGGGGCCTCCGGAGGTGTCGGCGAGCGCCGGACCGGCGAACGCGGTCACCGACAGAACGGTGGCGGTGGCGGCGGCCAGCGGCAGGGAGCCGCGCCGGGCGGTGTACCCGGGGATGGCGGTCATGGTCGGTGTTCTCCTCATGATGCGGTGGGTCTGTCGGGATCAGCGGGAACTGCCGGTTCGGCTGGTCCGGCGGGTCCGGGCTTGGCGGTGGCGGACCCGGCCGGAGCCGGCCGGCCGTCACGGGAGCGGCGGCGCACCGCGAGATATCCGGCCGCGGCCAGGGCCGGCACGGCCGCGGCAGCCACCGCCACCGCGAGCACCGCCGTACTGCCGGACGACGACTGCCCGGCGGCGGCCGGCTGTTCCGCTCCGGCATCCCCGCCGTCCCGGCCGTCCCCGGCATCGGGCCCGCCGGCGGCCTCGGCCGTCGCGGCCGGGGCGGGTTCGCTGCCGAGGTCGGGCGGCGGCGGAAGCGCGGCGTCCTCGTCCAGGGCGACGGAGAGCGTCACCGGGTCCATGGCGGTTCCGGCCGGATAGCGGCCGCCGAAGGCCGCGGCGCCCTCCTCGGTGAGCACGGCGGGTGACTCGGCGATGATGAACAGGCCGTCGTCCGGCCCGGCACCGGCGGCGTCGAAGGTGACCAGCGGCAGGCCGTCCAGCCGGGTACCGCCGCCGTCGGTGGTGACATCGGCCAGCAGGGTGCCGGTGCCGTCCTCGATCCGGACTTCGAACGGGCCGAGGGCGAGGTCGAGTTCGTGGCCGGTGAAGTGCACACTGCCGCGGAAGCGGGCCTCCAGGGCGCCGGTGGCGGGGTCGTGGCCGCCGGTGCCGGCGGGGAACCGGAAGACCGCTCCGCCGTCCCGGGCCCCGTCGGTGAGCCGCCATTCGCCCCGGGCGACGTCCCCGGTGACGTATTCGCGGAAGGTGCGGCGCACGCCCCAGTCCACGGCGGCGTCCACGATGGGCCGCGGGCCGTCCGTGTCGCCCGTCGCCGGTTCCTGTCCGGTCTGCCCGCCGGGCCCGGCCCGGCCGGCGCCCGGCTCCGGCTCGGCCTCCGGTTCGGGTTCCCGCTCGGGCTCCGGTTCGGGCCCGGGCTCCGGTTCGGGGGCGAAGGTGTCGGCGGTCAGCGAGACCGGGTCGAGGGCGTCGCCCGCCCGGTAGTACCCGGCGAACGCCTCGGCGCCCTCGGCGGTGAGCGTGGCGGGCACGCCGCTCAGCTCGATCCGGGTGCCGCCACGCATCTCGGCCCCGCCCAGGTCCAGTGCGGCCAGCGGCACCTGGGAGCGCTCGGTGAACCGGCCGGTCTCCCGGTCCCGGCTGCGCATGTCCGCATGGAGGGTGCCGGACGATCCGCTGATCCGGACCGAGGGATTGCTCACCGTCAGGTCGAGTTCGTACGTGCCGTCCTCGGCCCGGTGGCCGGTGAAGCGCACGCCGCCGGAGTAACGGGCGGTGAACTCCCCGGTGCCGGGGTCGTAGTCGCCCTGTGCGGAGTGGAAGCGGAACTGGTTCTGCCCGGCCGTTCCGGCGTTGCCGGTCAGGGTCCAGCCGCCCTGGGCGATGGGGCCGGTGACATAGGTCGGGAAGGACGCCTTGATGCCCCAGTCCAGACGGCCGCCGGAGACCGTGCGCTCCGCCGCGTGCGCGGGAGCGGCCGGCAGCAGCGCCAGGCAGAGCGCCGCGAGGGCGGTGCGGATGAATCCGGGCAGCATGAGGTTCCTCCGGCAACGGGGCAGCAACAGACCGAGAACTAAGGTTAGGCTAACCTAATCTCGACCCGGCCCCGGGGGAACCCCTCTCCCCCGCTGTCCCACGGAAGGCGGACCAGGTGACACACCGGCACCGATCGTCGATCCTGCGAACCCTTCTTGCGCTGCTGGCCGTTGCGCTGGCCGCACCGGCCTGCGCCACCGGCGGCGGCGCCGGTGGCGGTACCGGTGCCGGTACCGGTGGCGACCCGGGCACCGCCGCGGACGGCACGGCCGCGGGCCAGGACCCGGCGGCCGACGTGCTGGAGCCGCTCCCCGGCCCGGCGCCCGAACCGCGGCTCCCGGTCACGGTGACATCGGCCGACGGCCGGGAGGTCACGGTCACCGCCGCGGACCGGATCGTCCCGCTCTCCGGCGGGCTGTCGGAGATCGTCTTCACCCTCGGTCTGGGCGGCGGAGTGGTGGCCCGCGACATCAGCACCACCTTTGCCGAGGCCGGGGAACTGCCCCTGGTGACCCGCGGCCACGACGTCTCCGCCGAGAACGTGCTCGCGCTGCACCCCGATGTGGTGCTGGCGGAGAGCACCACCGGGCCGGCCGAGGCCGTCGAGCAGATCCGGGCGGCCGGGGTGCCGCTCATCGTGTTCGGACCGGCCGGGGAACTCGGCGATGTGGACGGCAGGATCCGGGCGGTGGCGCGTGCCCTGGGCGTGCCGGAGGCCGGTGAGGAGCTTGTGGCCCGCACGGCGGAGCGGATCGAGGCCGCCCGCCGGGGCGTGCCGGAGACCGGCGAGCGCCCCCGGGTGGCGTTCCTCTACCTGCGCGGCTCGGCCTCCGTCTACCTGCTGGGCGGCGCGGAGTCGGGCGCGGTCTCGCTGATCGAGGCGGCGGGCGGGAGGGACGCGGGTGCGGAATCCGGCCTGGAGAAGGACTTCACCCCGCTCACCAGCGAGGCGCTGGCCGCCGCCGCGCCGGACGTGATCCTGGTGATGCGCAAGGGACTTGAGTCGGTGGGCGGAGTGGACGGCCTGCTGGAGATCCCGGGCATCGCCCAGACCCCGGCGGGGACGGACCGCCGGATCGCGGTGGTGGAGGACGGCATGCTGCTCGGCTACGGCCCGCGCACCGACCGGGTACTGGCCCTGCTGGTCGCCCAGATCCACGGCACCGAGGGCGACCGGTGAGCCCGGCCGGGGCCGCGAGACGCTCCCCCGTCGCACCGGGCACCGAGGAGCCGGAGCGGCCGGGCGGACCGGCCGCGGAACCGGCACGGCCGCTCCCGCGGGGACCGGCCGACGCGGCGCTGCGCGGGGGCACCGGCGTCCGGCGCGGGGCGGTGCTGGTGGCGGTGATGGCGGCGGCGCTGGCCGTGCTGACGCTGGTGGCCGCCGGCACCGGGGCCTACCCGATGTCCCCGGCCGACATCCTGGCCTCCGCCGCACACCGGGCCGGGCTGGGCGGGCATGCGCTGGAGCGGGTCCCGGAGAGCGTGCTGTGGGACGTCCGGCTGCCCCGGGTGGTGCTGGCGCTGCTGGTCGGCGCCTCGCTCGGCTGCGCCGGGGCGCTGATGCAGGGCGTGTTCGGCAACCCGCTGGCGGAGCCCGGGGTGATCGGCATCTCCGCGGGGGCGGCGGTCGGGGCGGTGGGCGCCATCGCGCTCGGGCTCACCCTGTTCGGCACCTGGACCGTCACCGTGTGCGCGTTCCTCGCCGGACTGGCCACGGTGGCCGCGGTCTATGTGCTCTCCCGCTCCGGCGGGCGCACCGAGGTGGTGACGCTGATCCTGACCGGGGTGGCCGTCAACGCCTTTGCCGGGGCACTGATCGGCCTGGCCGTCTTCGCCGCCGACAACGCCCGGATCACCGAGATCACCTTCTGGCAGCTGGGGTCGCTGGCCCAGGCCACCTGGCCCAAGGTGCTGGCCGTGCTGCCCTGCGCGGCGGCCGGGCTGCTGGTGGCGCCCTGGTACGCGCGCCGCCTGGACCTGCTGGCTCTGGGCGAACGCCCGGCCCGGCACCTGGGCGTGGACGTGGAGCGGCTGCGCATCACCCTGATCGTGGTGGTGGCGCTGCTGACCGCCGCCGCGGTGGCGGTGGCGGGCATCATCACCTTCGTCGGTCTGCTGGTGCCGCATCTGCTGCGGATGGCGGCCGGCCCCGGCCACCGGTTCCTGGTGCCGGGAAGTGCGCTGGCGGGGGCGCTGGTGCTGCTGGCCGCCGATCTGACGGCGCGCACCGCGGCCGCTCCGGCGGAACTGCCGCTGGGGGTGCTGACCGCGCTGCTCGGCAGCCCGTTCTTCTTCTGGCTGCTGCGCCGCACCCGGCGGCGGCAGGGCGGCTGGGCGTGAGCCGGAGAAGCCGCGCAACGGCGTTGCGCAGTGCCCGAGGAGGCAGTGCCCGAGGAGGCAGTGCCCGAGGAGGCAGTGCCCGGGGAGGCAGTGCCCGAGGAGGCGTGAAGGGAGAAAGTGTNGGGAGGCAGTGCCCGAGGAGGCGTGAAGGGAGAAAGTGTGAAGACGGGAATCCTGCGGGGACGGGCGCGGCGCCGCGGGACGGCCGGGCCCGTCCCCGGGGCGGCACCGGCCGAGGCGCACGGGGTGACGGTACGGCTGGGCGGCCGGACCGTGCTCGACGGTGTGGACCTGTCGGTGCGCCCGGGCGAGCTGCTGGCCCTGGCCGGCCCCAACGGGGCGGGCAAGTCGACCCTGTTGTCGGTGCTGGCCGCGGACATCCGGCCGGACGCCGGCCGGGTGCGGATCGCCGGCCGTCCGGCGGGCGACTGGACGGTCCGGGAGCTCGCCCTGCACCGGGCGGTGCTGCCGCAGACCCCGTTCCTGTCCTTTCCGTTCACGGTCGCCGAGGTGGTGCGCATGGGCCGCGCCCCCTGGGCGGGCACCGCGGCCGAGCGGCGGGACGACGAGGCGGTGGCGGCGGCCATGGCGGCGGCCGAGGTCTCCGGATTCGCCGGCCGGCCGTTCTCCGCGCTCTCCGGCGGTGAGCGGGCCCGGGTCGCGCTCGCCCGGGTTCTTGCCCAGGACACCCGCTTGCTTATGCTGGACGAGCCGACGGCCGCTCTGGACCTGCGCCATCAGGAACTGGTGCTGCGGCTGTGCCGGGAGCGGGCCGCCGCCGGGGACGCGGTGGTGGCCGTGGTGCACGATCTGGGTCTGGCGGCGGCGTACGCGGACCGGGCGGCGGTACTGGCCTGCGGACGGGTGCTGGCCGACGGCCCTCCGGAGGAGGTACTGACCGCCGGGCTGCTGAGCACCGTGTACCGGCATCCGGTGGAGGTTTTCGGCCATCCGGAGACCGGGGCTCCGCTCATACTGCCTGTGCGGCGCCCGCGCCATCGGGTCTGAAAATGCACACAGAATCGGGACACACAAGCAAAGTTTCAACAAACCTCAGACAAACGGCAGTTAGATCCCCTACGCTGCTGCGGTGCTCGCCCCGCCAAGGGGAGAGGCGGACGAGCCACCCTCACCGTCACCTTGTAGGGGGGTTCATGCGGTATCCGGGCATCACCAGCCCTGAAACAGTTCCTCGCCATGCGCCCGTACGCCACCAGGTTCGCACCGCGGACAAGGCCGGCTGGTACCTCACGGTCACGCTGGCGACCGACGCCTGTGGCGTACTGCTTCCGTTCCTGACCGTCTATTCGCTCCACCGCCAGCCGCACACCCTGATCGCCTCACTGGTCGCCACCGCCACCTGGCTGAGCGTCAGAACGGGCCATCTGCGGTACAGCCGGAGAACGCTGGCGGAGTCCCGTGGGCTGCTCGCCTCGCTGCACGACTGGTGCCTGCTGCTCGGGGCACTGGCCGTGCTGCGGGTGCTCACCGGCGAGTCGGCCCCGGTCGTCACCGCACTGTCCGCGCTGGTGCCCGCGCTGTTCATCACCGCGGTCACCGGCGCACTGCTGCACACCCATCTGACCGCCGCCCGGCACCAGGCGCAGGCTGTGCAGCGGGTGCTCATCGTCGGCGAGCCCGGCCTCGCCGACACCGTCGCCGCCCAGCTGGCGGCCCGTACCGACCATCCGTATGTGGTGGTCGGCGCGGTCCCCGTGGGCACGGAGCCGCTGACCGGCGGCGTCCCCGAGGCCGGACGGCTCGCCGCACGGCCGATGTCCTTCCCCGATCCCTCCGGGCTCGGCCCGGCCGGGGACGGCGAGAACGTCCTGTGGGCCGCCCGCCGCACGGAGGCCGATCAGGTCCTGGTCGCCCCCGGCGCGGCCATGACCGGGGACCGGCTGCGCCGGCTGGCCTGGGCGCTGCACGACGCGGGCATGCCGCTGGTGGTCACCACCGGCCTGTCCGAGACCGCGCTGCGCCGGGTACGGGTCTCCAGCGTCGCCGGGCTGGCCCTGCTGCATGTGGCGCCGCCCACGCGCCGCGGGCCGCAGGTGGTGCTGAAGGAGGTCATGGACCGCGCCGGTGCGGCCCTGGGCCTGCTGCTGCTGGCCCCGCTGTTCGCCGTGCTGGCGCTGGCGGTGCGGCTGGACTCCAGGGGTCCGGCCTTCTACCGGCAGACCCGGATCGGTCATCACGGCATGCCCTTCACCATGTGGAAGTTCCGGACCATGGTCCCGGACGCGGACCGGCTGCGCACGCAGCTGGAGCCGGCCAACGAGAGCGGCGGCGGGCCGCTGTTCAAGCTGCGCAGCGATCCCCGCGTCACCCGCGTGGGGCGGCTGCTGCGGCGCAGTTCGCTGGATGAGCTGCCGCAGCTGCTCAATGTCCTGCTGGGGCAGATGTCCCTGGTGGGGCCGCGGCCGGCACTGCCGGAGGAAGTGGCGCGCTACTCGCCCGTGGAGCGCCGCCGGCTCCAGGTCAAGCCCGGTCTGACCGGGCCCTGGCAGGTCGGCGGCCGGTCGGATCTGTCGTGGGACGAGAGCGTCGCGCTCGATGTGTCCTACGCGGACAACTGGTCGGTCACCGAGGATCTGGATGTGCTCTCCCGCACCTTCCGCGCGGTGGTGGAGGCACGCGGAGCGTACTGACACGTCCTGAACGCCGTGGCGCCCGGGGTGCGAGACGGCCGGCGGGGGAACCGTTCATCCCCCGCCGGCCCTCTTCTCCGTCATCCACAGCGGGACGGCCGCGTGTCGCGGCCGCCGTCCCCGGCCCGTCCCCCTGCCGCTCCGTCCCTCTGCCGCTCCGTCGTCCCTCTGCCGTCTGGTCCCCTGTCGTTCCGATGCCTCGCCGGCCCGCCGGGCCGGCGAGCGGCTAGGAGCCCGAGTGCAGCCACCACCGATACGTTTCCCGGATGCCCCTCTCCAGCGGCATCCGGGGCACGAAGCCCAGCTTCTCCAGCCGGGTCACATCCAGCAGCTTCCGCGGCGTGCCGTCCGGCTTCGAGGTGTCCCAGCCGATGCGGCCCCGGTAGCCGACCGCGTCCGCGATCAGCACGGCCAGCTCGGCGATGGAGAGGTCCTGCCCGCAGCCGACGTTGACGGGCACCTCGTCGTCGTAGGAACGCAGCAGCAGCAGGCAGGCGCGGGCCAGGTCGTCGCTGTGCAGGAACTCGCGGCGTGGGGTGCCGCTGCCCCACAGCAGCACCTCCTCCCGGCCGGCCTCCTTGGCCTCGTGGAAGCGGCGGATCAGGGCGGGCAGCACATGGGAGGTCTCGGGGTCGAAGTTGTCGCCGGGGCCGTAGAGGTTGGTCGGCATGGCCGCGATGTAGCGGCGGCCGAACTGCCTCCGGTAGGACTGCACCTGGCAGATGCCGGCGATCTTGGCCAGCGCATAGGGCTCGTTGGTGGGCTCCAGCGGCCCGGTGAGCAGGGCCTCCTCGCGGATCGGCTGCGCCGCGTGCTTGGGGTAGATGCACGAGGAGCCCAGGAAGAGCAGCCGGTCGATGTCCGCGGCGTGCGCCCCGGCGATGACGCTGAGCTGGATGCGGAGGTTGTCCTCCAGAAACGGCACCGGAAAGGTGCTGTTGGCCATGATGCCGCCGACCTTGGCCGCGGCCAGCACCACCGCGTCGGGGCGTTCGGCGCGCAGAAAGCCGGCGGTGCGCCCGGCGTCCCGCAGATCGAGTTCGCCGCGGGTACGGGTGAGGACGTGGTAGCCCTCGGCCGCCAGATGGCGGGCGACGGCCGAGCCGACCAGGCCGCGGTGCCCGGCGACGAACACCCGGGCGGCGGGCGGCAGCAGCTCGCGGGAGGCGGACGGCACCGGGGCCGCGGGCGGGGCTGTGGACGGGGACGGGGACGGGGCAGCATCAGACGTCATGCTGCGGATTGTGCCAGCCGCAGCCGCGGCCCGTGAGAGGTATCTCCCGCTTCCTCCCTTGTTGTTCCGGCCATTCCGGCCGGCATCCGCCCACCTGCCTGCACCACACACTGTATCGACCAATGTGTCACGTTCTTCACTGTTCGTTCCTTCAGTCCGCTTCCGTCTCCATGACGCCGGCCCAGGGAGTGCTGACCCGATGAGCAAGACCGCACTGATCTCCGGAGTGACCGGGCAGGACGGTTCGTATCTCGCCGAACTGCTGCTGGCAAAGGGCTACACGGTGCACGGCCTGCTGCGCCGCTCGTCCTCCTTCAACACCGAGCGCATCGACCACATCTACCAGGAGCCGCAGGAGTTCGGCCGCGCGCTGGAACTTCACCACGCGGACCTCTCCGACGGTGTGGCCCTGGTGAACCTGCTCCGCGACATCAAGCCCGACGAGGTGTACAACCTGGGCGCCCAGTCGCACGTCCGGGTGTCCTTCGACGCCCCGCTGTACACCGGCGACGTGACCGGGCTGGGCGCCCTGCGGCTGCTGGAGGCGGTCCGCGCCAGCGGCATCGAGACCCGGGTCTACCAGGCGTCCTCCTCCGAGATGTTCGGCGCGGCCCCGCCGCCGCAGAACGAGCGGACGCCCTTCCATCCGCGCAGCCCGTACGGCTGTGCCAAGGTCTTCGCCTACTGGACCACCGTCAACTACCGCGAGGCGTACGGACTGCACGCCTCCAATGGCATCCTGTTCAACCACGAGTCGCCCCGCCGCGGGGAGACCTTCGTGACCCGCAAGATCACCCGCGCGGTGGCCCGCATCCACGCCGGTCTCCAGAAGAAGCTCTACCTGGGCAATCTGGACGCGGTGCGGGACTGGGGCTATGCCCCGGAGTACGTGGAGGCGATGTGGCTGATGCTCCAGCAGGATCAGCCGGACGACTATGTGGTCGCCACCGGCGAGTCCGCCACCGTGCGGCAGTTCCTCGAAGCGGCCTTCGCCGCCGCCGGTCTGGAGTGGGCCGACTACGTCCGCTACGACCCCAAGTACGAGCGCCCCAGCGAGGTCGATGCCCTCATCGGGGACGCCGGCAAGGCCCGGGAGAAGCTCGGCTGGCAGCCCGTCACCGGATGGCGGGAGCTGGCCGAGCTCATGGTCCGGGCGGACATCGAGACCCTGGAGGCCGAACTCTCCGGCGCCCGGGTGCGGGTGGACCGCTGATCCCCCGCACCTGACGGAACCGGGCCGGTCCCCGGCGCCGCCCCTCCGGCGCGGGGACCGGCCCGGTCTCTCTCCCGCACCGCCGGGACCACGTGAATCAACAGGAACTTCATCTTCTCCACACGACTTCTTCGACAAGTCGTCGACAGTTTTACCTATTTGCGGGACGCGACGGCCTCCGCGGCTCTAAGGTTCCGCTGACCAGCGCCGCAAGGAAGCGGCGGAACGACTCAGGAACAGCGAGATCACCCATGCGGCCCCGGGCTGTTCCCCGGGGCGTCAACCCTTAGTGGGGGAAGCACATGAGAACGAGCCGCTCGACAGCAGCTCGAAGAAAACTGGGGGCCGCGGCCACCGTCTTCGGGCTTGCCGCAGTCGCCCTGGCGGGCACGGACGGTGTCACCGCACCGCCCGCCGAGGCACTGACTCCGCCGGTCGGGATGACGGCGGACGCACTGCCGACGTGGCAGACCAACGGCATCGTCTGGGCCATGGCCCAGGCGAACGGCGTGGTCTTCGTGGGGGGAACGTTCAGCACCGTCCGGCCGCCGGGCGCGGCGCCGGGCACCCAGGAGACTCCGGTGGACAACTTCGTGGCGCTGGACGCCGCCACGGGCGCGCCCATTTCCGGATGCGACCTGGGCTTCACCCTCAGCGGCGGCGGGGCGACCGTGCGGGCCATGACGGTCTCCCCGGACAAGTCGACGCTGTACGTGGGCGGTTACTTCGGTGCCGTCAACGGCGTCGGCGCGTCCAGCATCGCCGCCTTCGACACGGCGACCTGTGCGCGCAAGTCCTTCCCGGTGGCGGTCAACGCCACCGTGCGCGCGCTGGCCGCCACCGACACCGCCCTGTACATGGGCGGTGACTTCACCTCGGTGGCGGGTCAGACCCGTGAGCGGTTCGCCGCGGTGAACACCTCCGGGACACTGCTGGGCTGGACGGCCGACGCCGACGAGCCCGGCCGCGGCCTGGACGTCACCCCGGACGGCGGGCACGTCGTCCTGGGCGGCGACTTCTTCACGATCAACGGGCAGAACACGCACGCCCTTGCCGTGGTGGACGCCACCACGGGCGCCAATGTCCGCAACTACCCCGACGGGTACTTCCCGACCCGGTCGGTGGTGAAGTCCGTCTACATCGACGAGACGGGCATCTACACCGCCAGCGAGGGAACGGGCGGCGGCGTCTTCGACGGCCGTACCGCACACGACCTGGGCACCTGGGACCAGCGGTGGCGGGACACCTGCCTGGGAGCCACCCAGGACGTGACCGTCTACGAGGGTGTGGTGTACAGCGGTCACCACGCCCACGACTGCTCCAGCATGGGCTACTTCCCGGACGGGCCGCGGTTCCACCTGTTCGGCCAGTCGGTCACCACGGGTGAGCTGCACGGCTGGTACCCCGACACCAATGACGGTCTCGGGGAGCAGATCGGCCCGCGGGTGCTGGAACCGGTCACCGACCACCCCAGCGGCACCGACTACCTGTGGGTGGGCGGCGAGTTCACCTCCGTGAACGGCAGCACCCAGTGGGGCCTGACCCGTTTCGCGGCGGGCGACGCCCAGGACACCGGCGCCCCGGAGCGGCCGGAGGTCCAGGCGACCAGCCTCACCCCCGGTGAGGTCACCGTCAACTGGCGCTCCAGCCTCGACCTGGACGACGACCTGCTGACCTACCGCGTCTACCGGGACGGCACCTCCGGCCCGGTCCACACGGTGCAGGGCTACTCCGTGCCGTGGAAGCGGCCGCAGTTGTCCTTCACCGACACCAGTGTGACGGCGGGCCAGTCCTACACCTACCGGGTGACCGCGACCGACGCGGCGGGCAACGTCAGTGCCCAGTCGCTGCCGGCCACGGTCACGGCCGCCACCAGCGCCGAGCCGTACGCCGACGCCGTACTGGCGGACAACCCGGAGCTGTACTGGCGGTACGACGAGACCCAGGGCTTCTACGCCTCCGACTCCTCGGGGAACAACCACAGCGGCGTGCACCGGGGCAACCCGAGCCGCGGCATCACTCCCCCGGCGGTCGACGGGCCGGGCGCCCGCGGTATCGGCTACACCGGCGGCATCACCACCTACACCTACAGCGACCAGTCCTTCCCGGCCCCGAGCCAGTGGTCCGGCGAGACCTGGTTCAAGACCACGACCACCGAAGGAGGCAAGCTCTTCGGCTTCGGCCGCGAGATCTGGCGCACCAGCCGGAGCTACGACAAGCACCTCTACATGCGCAACGACGGCCGGCTGACGGCCGGCGTGTACGCCGGCGGCACCCGCACCATCACCAGCCCGGCCGCCTACAACGACGGCCAGTGGCACCACGTGGTGGTCACCCAGGGCGGCTCCGGCCAGGGCCTGCGCATGTACGTGGACGGCACCCTCGTCGCGTCCAACAGCCTGTACACCAGCAACCAGAACTTCCTGGGCTACTGGCGCACCGGCGCGGACAACCTCAGCAACTGGCCCACCCGGCCGTCCTCGGACGGCTTCCAGGGCCAGATGGACGAGACCGCCATCTACCACCACACCCTGTCCGCGGCGCGCGTCGCCGCGCACTACGCCGCGGCCAGTGCCCCCGCGGACACGGTGACCGAGGTGCGGCCCACCGCCGACACGTACGTCAACGAGGGCGCGCCGAGCAGCAACTACGGGTCCAGCACCTCGCTGGCCTCGCGCGGCAGCCTGGCGTACCAGTCCTACCTGCAGTTCGACCTGCCCGAGGCCCCGGCCGGGACGGTGCTGAAGGCCGCCGCGCTGCGGATCCGCACCAACACCCAGTCCTACGCCGGCTCCGCCGACGACCACATGGTGGTGCCGATCACCGGGGCCTGGACCGAGGGCGGGACCACCTACAGCACCCGGCCCACGCTGGACACCGGGACGGTCCTGGGCACCCTCACGGGTGCCACCTCCCCGGACACCGTCTACTCCGCCTCGCTCGACGCGTCGGGGCTCTCCGGCTCCCTCGGGGGCACGGTGGACCTGGCGGTGATCAGCGAGGGCACGGACAACGTGTGGTTCTGGTCCTCGGAGGTCTCCAGCGAGGCCAGCCGTCCCACGCTGCTCCTCACCTTCGGAGCGCCCTGATGCGCCTGCGGCGCGGACGGGCACGTCTCGTCCCGCTGTCGCTGCTGCTGACCGCCGTCCTGGCGGCGGGATGCAGCAGCGGCGGCGGTGACGACGGCAAGGACGGCAACGCCGGCGGCGGAAGCGGGTCTTCCGCCGCCGGCGGCGACGCCACGGAGGAACCGGCCGGGGAGGACGACGCCGGGGAAGGCGCGGCCGGGGACGCCGGGGCCGGGGACGCCGGGAGCTCCGGGGACTCCTCCTCGGGCTCCTCGGGCTCCTCGGGGTCCGGCGGCACGTCCACGGGCGGCGCCGAGGAGGAGTCCACGGACGACTCCAGCGGCGGCACCGGGAAGCCGGACCACTCGGCGGAGGAGGAGAAGTACCTGGAGGAGAAGGTGCCGGAAGGCGCCGATCCCGAGGCCATCCTCCAGCTCGGCCAGGAGTCCTGCGACAAGATCGGCTACCTCGCCCGGCACGACCGGGCCGGTGCCGTGGACGCCATCCGCGACGGCGAGATCGCCAACGCGGAGGACGCGGTCGAGCACCTGTGTCCCGAGTACCAGGATCTCGTCGACGAGGCCGCCGCGTAACCTCCGCACCACGGATACCCGCACCACACACCCGTGGGGGCGGCGGACACCGTCCGCCGCCCCCACGGCACCGACCCCCCGGTGGCGGGTTCACGGCGTGCCGGGCGCGCGCGCGAACCGCAGGCGGGGAGCCGGCGGCAGGGGCGCGGGCGTTCCCGTCCCAGGAGCGGCGCGGAACGCCTCGGTCACGTAGGCGGCGAAGCGGCGGGAGGCCGCGAGCCGGGCGGCACGCGGCGCGTCCTGGACGCCCCGGTGGGCCATGAGCATCAGGATCAGGTCGTCGACGACGAAGCCGGGGCGCAGCCAGCCGGTCTCCTGGGCGCGGCGGGCCAATTCGGCGACCCCGCGCAGCATCCGCTCCCGGTCGGCGGCGAAGTCCGTGGCCTCGGGGAGGGCCGCCAGGAAAGCGTCGGCGAACCCCCGGCTGCGGGCGTGCAGTTCGCAGACTCGCTCGACCAGGTTGCGGAAGCCGCGCCAGGGGTCCGCGTCCGCAAGGGCGTCGCGGACGATGGCGTGGCAGGCCCGCCGCTGCACGGCGAACGTCTCCGCGATCAGGGCGCGTTTGGTGGGGAAGTGCCGGTACAGCGTGGCGGGGCCGACGCCCGCGTGCCGGGCGACCTCCCGCATGGGCGCGCTCAGGCCCTCCTCGCCGAACACCGCACAGGCGGCGTCCAGGATACGGGCCCGGTTCTCGCGGGCGTCGGAGCGCGCGGTGTGAG
Organism: Streptomyces sp. YIM 98790; assembly: GCF_011421595.1. Lineage (GTDB taxonomy): Bacteria > Actinomycetota > Actinomycetes > Streptomycetales > Streptomycetaceae > Streptomyces. The sequence goes on from NZ_WTLH01000052.1 coordinate 14,781, forward strand.
GCAACTGTCCGGTCATCACCTCTCACTTTAGCCAAACGGACGGGTGCGTCCGTTACGGTCCGATGGCGGTGGGGGGCGCCCTGCCGGTGATGCCCAGCCCGTCCCAGGGCGGCCGTCACAGGTGCGCCCCGCCCGTCCGCCGCGCCGGTCCGCCGCACCGAGGAGCCGAGATGAAAGCCGTTGTGATCAGGACGTTCGGAGACCCCGGCGGCCTGGAGGTGGTCGACCTGCCCGTGCCCGATCCCGCGCCCGGACAGGTGCGGATCGCCACGGAGGCCATCGGGGTGGGCGGCGTGGACGCCGTGATCCGCCGGGGAACGCTCGCCGCCCACGGATTCCGGGCGGGCCATCTCCTCGGCAGCGAGGTCGCGGGAAGCGTCACCGCGGTGGGGCAGGGTGTGGACGCCTCGTGGACGGGGCGGCGGGTGTGGGCGTTCACCGGCCTGTCCGGTGGTTACGCCGAGCAGGCCGTCGCCGCGGTCGGGGACGTCCTTGCCCTGCCCGACGGCCTGACCGGCGCCGACGCGGTGACTCTCGGCGGCTCCGGCGTGGTCGCCCACTTCGCCCTGGACCGCGCCCGTTTCGCGCCCGGCGAGACGGTGCTCGTGCGCGGTGCGGCGGGCAGCATCGGGATCACGGCGGTCCAGCTCGCCGCCAGGGGCGGCGCGGGCGCGGTGGCCGTCACCACCTCATCGGCACAGCGCGGCGCCCGCCTGCGGGACCTGGGCGCCACCCATGTCCTGGACCGCTCCGGCGAGGGCGGCCCGGACGCACCCTCCGGCTTCGATGTGGTGATCGATGTCGTGGGGGGTCCCCGGCTTCCCCTTTTCCTGGACAGGCTGAACTCCAACGGACGGTTCGTGGCAGCCGGCGTGGCCGGCGGGCAGCCGCCGGCGGACTTCGGCATGCGGCTGATGGACGCCTTCCGCAGGTCGCTGACGTTCGCCACCTTCAGCCTCGACACCGTGCCCGGCCCCGAGCGGCAGGCCGTGCGGTCCTCCCAGTTCGCCGATGCCGCACACGGGGACCTGCGCACGGTCGTGCACCAGACGCTGCCGCTGGACCAGGCAGCGCTGGCCCACCACGAGATGGACGCGGGCACGGTCTTCGGCAGGATCGTGCTGGTCCCCTGAGCCGGGCTCGCGGCCCCGCCCGGGGCCGCCCCCTCGGGACGCGGCCATCACAGTCCCGGCACACCGGGACACCCGGGCCGTTCACACGGCACGGTGTGCGCCGTGAACCGCACCCGTACCGCCGTGGCGGTCGCCGCCGCCCTGCGCATACCTGACGCTCAAGGACCTGCACAGCAACGCCCCCGCACGTCAGGCGAACGCCCCGGCCTCACCCCGTCAAGTCCGGTAGCCGGGCCCCGGGCCGCCGTTCCGCCCGGCCAGGATGCCGGTGTAGAGGGTGCGGAGACGGTCGACGACGGTGTCGAGGGTGAACCGGTCCCGGATCAGCCGCCAGGCGGCCTCCGAAGCCCGGCGGTGCTCCTCCGGTTCCAGCAGTTCCAGAACGGCGCGGCCCAGGCGCTCACCGTTGGCAGCCGGGTCGTCCTCCTCCCCGTTGGGCACGGCCCGGCCGGCGCCCGCCTCGACCACGTCGGCGGAGACCCCGCCGGAGCGGGTCAGGACCGCGGGCAGACCCACCGACAGGGCTTCCAGGGCGGACATGGCGAACGGCTCGTAGACCGAGGGCAGGACGTAGACGTCGCTGCGCCGCATCCGCTCCAGCACGTCCGCGTGGTCCAGCGCCCCCAGGTACTCCAGGGCGTCCGCCACGCCCAGCCGGGCGGCCTGGGCCAGCAGGCCCGGGGCCATGCCGTCCGGGTCGGCGCCGGCCATGACGAAGCGGGCCCGGGGGTGCTCCTTCAGCACGGTGGGCATGGCGGCCACGAAGTCCGCCGGGCGCTTGCGCGGATCGAGCCGGGCCGCGAACAGCACGGTGGGCGGGTCGCCGGCCCGGGGCGGCCTGGCCTGCTGCGCGGGCACGCCGTTGACCAGCCGGTGGGCGGGGGCCAGGGAGTCCGGCCCGGTCACCGCGGCCACGCCGTCGCGCTCCGCCTCGGTGAGATAGAGCAGGGCGTCGGCCCGGCGCAGCACCCGCTTGACGCCGAGCGCGTCGGCGATGCGGGCGGCCGGCACCCGGGTGGGGTCGATCATGCCGTGGGTCTGCAGGACCACCGGGCGGCGGGCGGCCAGGGCACGCAGCGCCACCGGGAAGGTGACCAGGTCCCGGGCGAGGTGGAGGTGCAGGATGTCGGCGGACCGGACGTAGGAGCCGGCCCGGGCCAGCAGCGCGGGCGAGGTGACGCCGCTGAAGCCGAAGCCGGGGATCAGCCGCCGGGCCCGGAACACCTTGGCCGGCACGCCGTCCACCTCCTCCGGCAGCGGGCCGTCGAAGCCCTCGCCGATGGTCAGCAGGCTCGCCCGGTCGCCGCGGGCGCGCAGGCCCCGGCAGAGATTGACCGCCACCCGGGTCGGCCCGCCGAACACGTTGTCCGGCGAGTGGTGGGTGACCACATGCAGCACACGCACCCCGCTCCCCCTCCCTCTCAGCTCTCGCCGGTGTTCCCGGCAGCGGTTCCGGCAGCGGTTCCGGCGGCGCGGAACAGCACCAGATCGCTCTGCAGCATCTGGCCGGTGCCCGGGTCGACATAGCCGGGGACGACGGCCATCAGGGTCAGTCCGAGGTCCTCCTGGGCCACCCGCAGCGTCTCCGGCAGCAGCATCGACCCCTCGTAGAGCGGGACGAAGGAGGTCTCGATCTGGAGCCCGTGGCACTCCTTGGCGCGGGCGCCCGCGCCGCGCAGCACCTGCGCCTCGTAGCCCTGCACGTCGATCTTGAGGAAGACCCGGTCGCCGGTTCCCACCGCGTCGTCCCACACCTCGTCCAGGCGGCGCAGCGCGACCGTCTCGGTGCCGATGTAACGCGCGTGCGGGGCGGCGTCGGCGTGCCGGTCCAGCATGGGCAGCACCGAGCTGCTGGCCCCGCGGTTGCCGGAGACGTTGATGGTGATCTCGCCGGACTCCTCGCCCAGGGCGCAGGCCGTCATGGTCCACCGCGGGTCGGCGTCCGCCCGGCGGCGCAGCGCGCGGCCGGGCCCGGAGAGCGGTTCGAAGGAGACGATCCGGCCCCGGTAGCCGTGCCGGCGCAGCATCGCGCCGTACTCGCCCTCGTTGGCACCCACGTCCAGCACCACGGTGATGCCGTGGGCGTCGAGAAGCTGCACAAGCTGCGGACCGGACCAGCCGGAGGGGTACCGGGTGATGTCGATGCCCAGCCGGCGTACGGCGTTGCGTACCCGATGCACCACGGTCATCGCGCGACTCCTTGTCTTGGGATACGGGCCGGCTCAGTCGAGCTGCCGGGCGTTGCGGAAGGTGGTGATCAGCGCCAGGCAGAGCACGGCGATGAAGATGCGGCCGGTGGCCTGGAGCAGCGGTCCGCGCAGCAGGATGAAGCCGTAGCCGGCCACCAGCGGGACGACGACCGCGAAGACGTTGCCGGGCGAGGGGTCGTCCAGGGTGCGGCGCACATATCTGCGGTCGGCGCGGGCCGCCGCGTAGCCGACCGCCACGAAGCCGGCCGTCATGCCCAGCGGGCCGAAGTCGAGCCAGAGTTCGGCCCACAGCGGTGAGGAGAGGTTGGTGTTGTTGGTGCCCATCCACTCGCCGACCATGACGCCGGTGTCGATGGGCTTGTCCTCCCACAGCGCGCGCGGCACGAAGAACAGCGCGTTGCCCATCATCTGGCGGCCGAAGCTGTGGCCGTGGCCGTCGTCCGCGTAGGTGATGTGGTTGGCGAACATGCCGACCTGGTCGTAGTCCTTGTCCGCCAGCGGCTCCAGGAAGGAGTCGTTGCCCACCTTGTTGACCGGGTCGTCGGCGTAGCGGAACTTGTCCGCGAACGGGAAGACCAGCAGCGCGACGATCACCCCCAGGCCCAGCGCGGTCCGGTACATCACCGGGCTGCGCGGGAACACCGTGAACAGCAGCGAGAACAGCACCGTCAGGAACCAGTACCGCGGGTTCGAGACCGGGTTGTTGACGATGACGTTGACCGCCAGCACCAGCACCCAGACCAGCGGCACCAGCGGGCGGCGCCGGGCGCGGCGGGAGGTGACCAGCCAGCGGGTCAGCAGCAGCAGCGACAGCAGGACGGGCACGGTGCCGAAGCCGCGCAGCAGGGCGTTGCCGGCCTCGCCGCTCTCCTGGTCGGCCTGTCCGGCGGTGGCCTCGTCCAGGCTCTCGCTGATCTCCTGACGGCTGGAGAAGAACACCTCCGGGCCGCCGAGTTGCAGGATGAACACCGCGCTGCCCAGCAGCGAGAAGACCACCAGCAGCCACAGCCGGCGGCGATGCACCCGGGCCGGGGGGCGGGCACGGGTGCGCAGCGCGGGCCGGTGACGGGCCAGCAGCACACCCACGTCGAAGGCGACCAGTCCCACCAGCACCAGCGCGGTGGCCAGGATGGTGTCGCCGCGCGGGCCGAGCACGGGGGTCGGTTCCCGGCCGAGCACGCTCTGCGCCAGCGGCGCGATGCCCATGGCGATGTAGCAGAACAGCCAGAACGACCCCTGCACCAGGCGGCGCCGGCCGGAGAGCACCATGGCGCACAGCCGGGCGCCGGAGTAGGCGGCCACCGCGAACTGGAGCAGGAAGGCGGTGTCGCGGTCGCCGTCGCCGGGCTGGGCGGCCACCACCAGCGGCAGGGCGGCCACCAGTCCGAGGATCAGCGGTACGGCCGTGGCCCGGGACAGCTTGGCCCGCCCGGGGCCGCCCGGCACCCCGTGGACGCCGGGCCGGGGGGACCGGATGCGCGGTCGCCCGTCCACCTCCAGCGCCACCGACTCACCACCCCCTGCGACTGCTGCGGCACCGCGCCGGGCTCTCCCCTGCCCGTTGCCCGCCGTTCACCGGCCAGACCCGGGAGTCTAGTCGCCCCGCCACACGGCAGAGGGCAATCCCGCCAACATTCCTGCACGGTTCCGCCCGGTTTCGGGCACACCCCGGCGCCCGGCGGCCGGCGCGTCCCGGTGCGGGTGCGGAACGGGCCCCGGGGCGCGGGGGCGTCGGCGGGTCAGACACGGGCGTCGAACCGGTCGCCGGGGCCGCGGGGGGCCGGGGTGTCGCGGCCCTCGCAGGACTCGGCGAGCAGCAGCAGGCCGAGGAGGGCGCCGACGACCAGCACGATCAGGGCCCAGGAGCGGGGGCTGGGGTTCATGAGCCGCGCTCCCTCTCCGGGCCGCCGCGCAGCACGCGGCGGACGCGCAGCCAGACGGCGGCGGCCTTGGCCGCCGAGCCGATGCACAGGCCCCAGGCGGCGCCCAGCACCCCGCCGAGGGCGTAGCCGCCGAAGAGCAGGCAGATGGAGATCAGGGAGAAGACCAGCTGGAGCGGCAGGGTGGTTCTGGGCGCCAGCACGCGCAGCGTGACCATGCCGCAGACCCCGGCCGCCATGGCCGCGTACTGGCTGCCGGTGGCGGGCAGCAGGCCGGCGGCGGCGCTCCAGGTGTCGCCGAGGAGCTGGCGGCCCGCGGTGTCCGGCAGCAGGGCCAGGGTGGTGGCCCAGGCGGCGGCCAGCAGCGCCAGCAGGCCGGCCGCGGCGGCGGTGGCCCGCGCCTGGGCGCGGCCCGGGCGGAGCCGGCCGAGCAGCGGCGGGCCGAATCCGTTGGCGGCGTTGAACAGCACGTTCATGGGACCGAACAGGGTACTGGCGCCGCGCAGCGCGCCCACGGCCAGGGGATTGGCGAGGCTGCCCAGGGCGATCACGGCGAGCTGGGTGCCGGCGTTGCCGACGCCGAACTCCACCACGAAGCGGCGGCCGAGGTGGTCGCGGGACAGCAGTGAACGCGGCGGGCCCTGGCCGGCGCCGCGGGTGACCCGCAGCAGCAGCACGGCCGACAGCAGCAGGGCGGGCAGCGCGGACAGTCCCCAGGCCAGCACCAGGCGGGCGGGGCCGCTGCCGTAGGGCTGGAGGGCGAGCGCGGGGACGGCACCGGCCAGGCGCAGCAGGTCGGCGGCGAGGGCGAGATGCGGGCGGCCGAGCACGGAGAAGGCGTAGCGCAGGCCGTCCTGGGTGAGCACGACCGGCAGAACCAGTCCGAGGGCGGTCAGGCCGGCGGCGATGCCGCCGCCGACGGGGACGGTCGCCGCGGCGAGCGCGGCGCCGAGCGCCGCCGAGGCGAGGAGGGTGAACAGGGCGGAGGTGCGGGAGTGCCGCCGCGCGTCGGGGCCGCGGCGCAGCACCAGCGCCTGGCCGACGTAGGCGGTGGCCGCGCCGAGCAGCACGGCGAAGACCATGTAGACGACGGCGAAGTCGGCGAAGTCCCGGGCGGTGGCCTGCCGGGCGGCGAAGACGACGACGGCGATGTTGGTGAGCGCCGCCACCCCCTGGTCCGCGACCGAGGCTCCCACCGCCCACACCGCTCTGCCGCGTCCCCCGCCGCCCGCCGGGGCTGCCGGGGCGGTTCCGGGGGTGCCGGCCGGGAGCGGCGGGCCGGGGTTCTCGGGGGCAGGCGGGCCGGGTGTGCCGGTCACTGGCGGTTGGCGCGTTCTTCGAGTTCGTCCGGGTCGACGATGCGCAGGCCCAGGGTCTCGGAGCCGACGTCCCGGTAGGCCGCGGAGACGCGTTCCGGGGAGCCGGGCTCGGTGCGGGCCGCACCGCTCTTGGCGGCCTTCACCGGCTTGGCCGCGGACACGGCCTCGCGGGCGGGCAGCGTCGTGGCGGCGGCGTCCTCGGCCGGGGCGGCCGCCGTTCCCTCCCCGGCCCGCGGCTCGGCGCCGGGCCGCTCGCCGCGGCCGGTGTCCTGGTCGCTGCCGGTGCCCCAGGAGTGCAGCACCGCGCCCAGCAGCACCCCGCCCGCGCCGACCACCAGTTCCCGCACCCGGGCCAGGTCGTCGCGCCGCACCTCGCGCGGGTCGCAGACCACCAGGACCCCGTCCACCCGGTCCACCAGCGCTATGGCATCGGCGTAGGAGAGGACCGCCGGGGCGAGGACCACGACCACCGACCCCTTGGCGTCGGCGTGTTCGATCAGCCGGCTGGCGGCCGGGGAGGTGAGCGCGCGCGGCACGTTCCGCACCCGCAGCCCGGGCACCAGGTCGAACACGCCCGACTCGCCCGCGTCGATGGGCACCCGCAGCCCGGTCGGCCACACCCCGTCGCCGCGTCCGGGCGCGCTGGCCCAGCCGGGCCGCACGCCGTCCGCGTGCCGAAGCTGGTCGGTCAGGCTGGGGGTGCGCAGGTCCGCCTCGATCAGCAGCGCGTCCTTGCCCATTTCGGCGAAGGCGGCGCTCAGGTTGACCGAGGTGACCAGCGGCGTCTCGATGGAGCCGCGCGGCGCGATGACCAGCAGCCGCCGCCGGGTGGCGAAGGTCTCGTCGTAGGCGAGGCGGAAGGCGACGGAGCGGATCTCCTCGGCCAGCCGCCCCTCGGCCAGCAGCTGGCCCGGGGCCGGGCGGGCGCCGCGCGGCAGCACGCCCAGCACCGGGGCGCGCAGTGCCCGGGCCACGTCGCCGGCCGAGCGGACCCGGGGGTCGAAGACCAGCCGGATCCAGGCGGCCAGCAGACCGGCGCCGACCCCGAGCACGCCGCCCAGCCCCAGCAGCATCACCAGTCCCGGCCCGGCCGGGCTGTCGGGCGGGGTGGCGCGGGTGATGATCCGCCCGCCGCTGGTGTCCAGCGAACGCAGTGCGGTGATCTGGTTGTTGATCTCGCCGATCTGGGTGGACAGCCGGGACTGTGCGGCCACCGCCTCGTCGTAGGCGCGGCTGCCGTCCGGGGCGTCGTTGATCTCCTCGTCGAGCGCGTCACGCTGTTCCAGCAGCGGGTCGCGCTGGTTCTTGAAGCGTTCGACCATGGCTTCCACCTGGCCGTCGGCTATCTCCTGCCGGTTGCCCAGATAGGCGGCGATGAACGCGTTGGCCCGCTCCGCGGCCAGCCGGGGGTCGCCCGCGGTGTAGGCGAAGCGCAGCACCTCGGTGTTGGGCGGGTTGGTGACCTGCAGATCGGCCTTGAGCCAGTCGGCGTCGTCCTCTTCCAGGCCGAGCAGGGAGACGGCCCGGTCGGCCACGGTGTCGCTGACCGCGGTGCGCCGCTCCGAGCCCATGGCCACCCGGTCCAGGGTGGTGACGTTGTCGAACGGGTCACGGGCCGGGGCCCGCACCACCACCTCGCCGGTGGCCACGTAGGTGGCCTCGGCGGTCAGGCCCAGATAGCCGCCGCCGGCCAGGCCCAGCAGCACGCCCAGGGTGATCAGCAGCCGGTAGCGCAGCAGCTGCCGGAACTGCTCGCGCAGCAGGTCGGGTTCGTCGAAGGCGTGGGAGCCGCCGTGCGCCGTGCCGGAGGCGGGGGCGGCCGGGCCGGCGCCGAAGTGGCCGCGCGTGAGGTCCGCCCGCGCGATCTCGCGGGTGTCCGCCCGGAGATCGTCCCGGGATCCGCCATAGCTCATCCGCCGCTCCCCTTCCGCGCCTTGCCACCTCCGTCGTGGAGGCCCAGCGCCTCGTCCAGCAGCGCGGAGATCCGGCCGAGACCGGCCTGCTGTCCGAGGTGGGAGCGAGCGTAGTCGAAACCCCGGGTGCCTATCGCATCGCCCGCCCCGGGATCGGCGGCGAGCTCGCGGGCGGCGGCGGCGAGCGCGGCCGGGTCCTCGGGCGGGACCACCCAGCCGGCGTCCGAGCGGCGTATCTCCTCGGCGGTGCCGCCGCTTTCGGCGACCGAGGCGATCACCGGCCGGCCCGCGGTGAAGTACGACGTCAGCTTGGAGGGCACGCTCATGTCGAGCACGCTGGCCCGCTGGGTGACGACCAGGGCGTCGGCGGCGGCGAGCACGTCGGGGAAGTCGGCGGCGTCGGCGGGCGGGCGGAACTCCACATTGGGCAGGCCCTCGGCGCGGCGCCGGAGCAGCTCGCGCTGGTTTCCGTCGCCCATCAGCACCACGTGCAGCTCCGGGGCGAGCCGGGCGGTGTCGATCAGGACCTCCAGGCCCTGTTTCAGGCCCATGTTCCCGGCGTGCAGCAGCACGGTGGTGCCCGGCTTCCAGCCGAGCCGGGCGCGGGTCCCGGCCCGGCCGGCGGCGGGGCGGGCCACATGGGCCCAGTTGGGCACCAGGCGTATCCGGTCGTCCGGCACGCCGAGCGAGCGGACCCGCTCCCGGAAGGTCTCGTGGATGATGCCGACCAGGGCGGCCCGGCGCAGCACCCGGCGTTCCACGGCGGCGGCGGCCGCGGCGGCCCGGCCGCCGCCGTCGATGCCGCTCTGCGCGGCGGCGGCGCCCATCAGGTCCTGCACCACGGGGACGAACGGCACCCGGTGGCGGCGGGCGATCCGGGAGGCGAGCAGGCCGCCGGCCAGGCTGGGCATCTGGGCCAGCACGGCGTGCGGGGCGCCGCCCATGCGGGGCGGGGCGAGCGTGCCGTGGGTGAAGATGGAGAGTTCGTACAGGGCGCGGCGGGCGGCGGTCTGACGGCCGGGCACGGTGTGCCGGCGGCGGTGCACGCGGACTCCGGACCGCAGGTCGACGGTCCGCCACAGGCCCCGGTAGCCGGGGTCCACGCGCCAGGCGGGGTAGTGCGGCATTCCGGCCAGCACGTGCACCTCGGCGCCGCGTTCCGCGGCCCAGTGCTCGGCGACCTGGGTGGCGTAGGGGCCGATGCCGGCCTGCTCGGGAGCGTAGTTGGTAGACACGAGCAGCAGGCGTTCCACGCCCTCACCGCGATGGTCCTCGCGCACCGTTGTTCTCCAATCCCCCCGGCCGCCTCCCCAGACAGCGGGTAAATTTCAGCCTAACCGGAGGGCGCAACGGAGTGTCAGCGTTTCGGTCAGGAAAAGCGTTCCTCCGGTGACGGACCGCAGTTGGCGCTATGGTCTTGGCAGAGTCGAGGAGGGTCCTGTGGGGGAGACACGGACGCCTCCGGCACCCGCCCGGCAGCACGTCGCACCGAGCCGCACCACGCCGCACCACACGGCACGCCGTTCGCCGGCCCGTCACACACACCACGACACGACTGGGGGGACACCGCCACCATGCCGCCGCACCTCGTGGGTTACGCGCCCGGGGTCTACGACCTCTTCCACATCGGGCACCTCAACATCCTGCGGCACGCCCGCAGTCAGTGCGACTACCTGGTCGCCGGGGTGGTCTCCGACGACATGGCGCAGCGCGCCAAGGGCCGTCCGCCGGTGATCCCGCTGGTGGAGCGGCTGGAGATCGTGCGCAGCATCAGGTACGTGGACGCCGCCATCGCCGAGATGGTGCCGGACAAGACGCAGATGTGGCACCAGCTGCGGTTCCACCGCCTGTTCAAGGGCGACGACTGGCGCGGCACGCCCAAGGGCACGGCGCTGGAGGAGCAGATGGGGAAGCTGGGCGTGGAGGTGGTCTACTTCCCGTACACGGTGCACACCTCCAGCACCCAGCTGCGCGGCGTGCTGGACACCCTCTCCCGTCCCGCCGCGGGCTCCCGCGCGCACCACGCCGCCGAGCCGTCCTGAGCCGGTCCGCCCTCCTGGACCGGCCCGCCGTCCCCCGGGGCCGGTCCCCTGTCCGGGGCCGGCCAGGGGCTCAGGGTGCGGGCGCGGGCGGGACGGAGAGTTCGCGGTACCACTTGGCCAGGAAGGCCAGGCAGAACAGGACATGCACCGCGCACAGCGCCGCGTAGCCGGTGCGGAACGCGGTCTCGTTCCCGAGCAGCAGGAAGACCGCGCAGGTCACACCGTAGTCCACCGGCAGCAGGGCCACCGCCCGCACCCGGGAGGGCCGCACCGGCTGCTGCCCGGCCGCGCCGGCCGCCGGCCGGGGCTTGAGCTTCTCGGTCAGCAGCCCGCCGCAGAAGGTCACCACCGCGGCCAGCTGGAACGCCAGCGGCACCAGCAGCCAGCCCTCGCCGGGCAGGTCGAAGAACCGGTAGAAGGAGATCAGCACGGCGGCGTGCAGCAGCGTCATCTTGCCGCAGTCCACCACATGGTCCAGCCATTCGCCGGAGACGCTGGAGGCGCGGCGCAGCCGGGCCAGCTGGCCGTCCGCCGAGTCCAGCGCGAAGCCCAGCACCAGGGCCGCCCAGACCGCCGGGGCCAGCGCCCAGGAGGGACGGACCAGCGCCACCGCCGCGATGCCGCCGTAGGTGCACAGCGCGCTGAGCACCGTGACCTGGTGGGGCGTCAGTCCGGCCCGGCAGGCGGCGGCGGCCAGCACCCGGCCCAGCCTGCGGTTGACGTAACGGGTGTAGTAGGAGACGCCCTTCGGGGTCTTCTGCGCGGCGCTGAGCTCCGCCAGCGCGGCCCGGAAGGTCCGCGGCGCCGGCCCCGGTGTCCGCCCCGCACCGTCTGCGCCGTGCGGCCGTGCGCCGGATTCCGTCTCCCGGTGTGTCTCCGTGTCCGCCATCCGTAACAGCCCTCCCTGACGTCCGCCGGTGTCCCCGCGGTGCGCGGCATCATCCCATGCGGAAGCCCGACGGGGACACGGATACGATGCCCTGGCACCGCGGCACACATCTGGCGCACACGTTCCCTGTGCGCGCACGCGAACGACGGGGAGGGTCCACCATGCTGGTGAGGGCACGTTCCGGAGCGGCGTCCATCGCGCTGGCGGTCGCCCTGGCGCTGCCCCTGTCCGCGTCGCTGGCCGGATGCGTGACGGTGCACGGCGAGCGGGCCGAGGTGCCCGCGCTGACCGAGACCGAGGCGGAAGCCGTCCTGGAGCACTACGCCGAGGTCAGCAACGAGGCCAACCGGGTCTATGACGAGGAGCTCAACCGGACCGTCGACACCGGCGCGCTGGGCCAGATCAACCGGGCGGGCCACCGGGCCCGGCACGAGGTCCACCCGGAGGGCAACCCCGACTACCGTCCGCTGGCCTTCGAGGACACCCGCTTCCACATCCCGCGGCTGGCCGGCTGGCCCAAGTTCTTCGTCGCCGACACGCTCAGCGGACGCGGCGACGGCAACCGCTGGCTGCTGGTCTTCACCCGCGGCTCGCTGGAGGAGGACTGGAAGGCGTCCTATCTGACCCTGATGCCGGAGTCGTCGCTGCCCGAGTTCGAGGAGGACGAGGACGGCTACGCGGTGGCGGTGCGCACCGCGGGCGGCCCCGCCCCGGACCCGGCCGCCGGGGCGGCCGAGGGCCTGGCCGTGGACCCGGCCGGCATCAGCGCCGCCTACGCCGGCTACCTGCGCACCGGCGAGGGCCCGTTCGCGGACGGCGCCTACACCTCGGAGGAGCTGGCGCGGCGGGAGGGCGAGAGCACCGATCCGGCGTTCTTCGTGCAGTACGAGGACCTGGCGCCGGAGGACCCGGCGCTGGCCACGGTCGGGCTGCGCACCACGGACGGCGGCGCGCTGCTGTTCCTGACCATGCACCACCACGAGCAGAAGACCTGGGCGGAGGGCGAGACCCCGGTGGTGGACGAGTACGTCGAGGCGCTGATGGAGGGTCAGGCCCGGCAGACGGTCACCATCGAACGGATGGCGATTCTCGCCGCCCGGGTCCCGGCCGAGGGCAGGGGCGAGGCCGAGCTCCTCTCCCGCATCTCCGGAGCCCTCACCGCCACCGGCGCGTGACCCCCCGCCCGCCACGGGTTCCGCTCAACGGGCGGGACCGTGCGGGCCGTCTGCCCGGCCGTCCTGCCGCGGTGCCTTGCGGTGCTCCAGGATGTGGCCGGTGGCGGCGAACTTCTCGTTGCCCGCCAGGCGGCCGGTCTTGGTCTCCACCAGGGTGAAGCCTTCCCGCAGGTACAGGTCCAGCGCGCGCTGGTTGCCGGCCAGCACCGTGGTCTCCACCCGGGGGCCGCCGTGGGCGAGGGCGTGCCGCAGCAGCGCCGTGCCGATGCCCCGGCCGTACCGGGCGGGATCGACGTAGAGCCAGGTGACCTCGTCCTCGTCCAGCGCCACGAAACCCGCGACCGCGGGGTCCTCGGCGACCCACACCCGGCCGTCGAACAGGCCCTCACCCTGGTAGGTGTCCGCCAGGGAGAGGAACGCCTCGGTGCCGACCGACTCCCGCAGTTCGTCCAGCCGGGCGGCGTCGTGAATCCGCTCGATCGCCTCCCAGTCGCGCTGCTCGTACGGCCGTATCCGGCAGGCTGTCGTCGCCCGGTCAGGTGTCATCCCAGCACTGTGCAGTCCGGCGGGGCGCCGCGCAACGGAATATCGGCGGCCGCCCGCCCCGGCGCGGAACGGCCGGTCCGCCGCGCTCCGTCGCCCGGACGCGGGCGGGGCGGCGCTGCCCGTCGCCCGCCGCCGTTCCCCCGCTGCCGCCGGCCCGCTTCTCCCCCCGGCCTGCCTGCCACCGCCCGGGCCTGCCCGCCACCGCCCGGGCGTGCCGGCGGCCGGACGGCGGGCCGCACCCGGGCCGTCACCGGAAGCGGTGCGCGGGGCTCAGTACGAGACGGCACCGCAGTGGCGGCAGTGGACCCAGCCGCGGCTGTCGCGCCAGGTGTCGGAGAGGCCGCAGGAGGGGCAGGTCGGGTTGCGGCCCAGCACCGGCACGTGCAGCGGCGCCGGTGCCGCGGACGGCACCGTCCACCGCATGCACACATCGCCGCGCAGCGGCCCGTACTCCGGCACATAGCGCGGCACGTCCCCGGGCCGGGCCTCGGCCGGGCCCCAGACCGCGGAGACCCGGCCGGCCGGATCGGGGTAGCAGTGCGGCACCGGCCACTGCGCGCGCGGCCGGAAGATCACCCGCGCGTCCCAGGGCCCGCCGAAGAACACCAGCGGGCGGTGGGTCCACAGATGGCGCAGGGTGCGGCCGTTCACCGAGTGCACGAGCCAGTCCTCGACCGCCGCCCGTCCCTCGTCCACGGCCTGCCCCTCGTCCCCCGCGCGCAGCCGCCCGCCGCCCGCCGGTCCCGGCCACGCCCCCAGCCCGGCGGCCCGGGCCACCGCGGCCAGCAGCTCCCGGGCGGTGTAGACCTGGCCGTCGTACTGCCAGACCAGATAGCCCTCCCGCCAGTGCCCGCCCTCGGCCGCGGACAGCCAGCGGGCCCGCGCCCGGTGGTCCAGGTCCCGCGCGCACCAGGGGCCGACGCGTGCGGCGTGCCGGTCGCGCCAGACGACGGTCAGCAGCGTGCCCGGCGGCAGTGTGCCGGCCGCGAGCAGCTCACGCGCACACTCACCCGGCTCGGTCTCCACGGCCATCAATGCGCCCCTCCGTCCCCGCCGTCCACGCCGCCATCTGTGCCGTGGGTCACATTAGAACCACGGCACCGTTTTGGACGACACCTGTTATGTAACGCTCCGGGATCACCGTGTGCTCCCGCACCCCCGGTTTCGTGCTTCCGGGCGGGGGAACCCGGGGTCAGGAGAGGTGATCTTGATGCCCGAGCCCGGCAGCAAGCGCTACGACATCCGGCGCGCCCACAAACGCAAGGAAGCCGAGGACAGCGGTGTGCCCGACCAGTACGCCAACGAGGCGGCCAAGGAAGACCTGGCCGAGGAGGAGGGCTGGCGCGCCCGCGGTCCGCGCACCGAGCGCGGACGCGGCCCCAAGGGGGACCGCGCCGAGCAGCGTCCGGAGACCGACTGACCCAGCCCCGAGCAGCGAAGGCCGGTGAGGAGCAGTGAGCGCGGCACGCCGTCCCGCCGACGAGCGCACCCGCACCACCACACGGGTGCTGCTGGACCGCTGCGGCAGGACATACGCCGACGAGGCCGGAATCCGGCTGCGGGACACCCCGCAGCCGCTCTACCAGCTGCTGGTGCTGTCCACCCTGCTGTCCGCCCGGATCCGCGCGGACGCGGCGGTGGCCGCGGCCCGCGAACTGTTCCGGGCCGGCCTGCGGAGCCCGGAGAAGATGGCCGGCTCCGACTGGCAGGAGCGGGTCGACGCGCTCGGCCGCGGCGGCTACCGGCGCTATGACGAATCCACCGCCACCATGCTCGGCAAGGGCGCCGCACTGGTGCGGGAGCGCTGGGGCGGCGACCTGCGGCGGCTGCGCGAGGGCGCGCAGAGCCGCGAGGAGGTGGAGCGGCGGCTCCAGGAGGTGCCCGGGGTGGGACCGGCCGGGGCCGCGATCTTCCTCCGCGAGGCCCAGGGCGTCTGGCCCGGCTTCGCGCCCTACGCGGACAAGAAGGTGCAGGACGGGGCCCGGCGGATCGGCCTGCCCACCGCACCGGAGAAGCTCTCCGGCCTGGTGGGCGAGGACGAGCTGCCCCGGCTGACCGCGGGGCTGGTGCGCGTGGCGCTGGACAAGCGCACCGCCGAGGAGGTCCGCAGGACCGCCACCGCCGCGGCCTGACCCGGGCCGGGGCGGCGAGCGGGACGGCCCGCCCGTGTGCCCCCTTCCCCGAGAACCATGAGGAGCGACGATGCCCGACACCGCCAGCCCGGAAGTCCAGCACCTCTGGGACGAGTTTCACCAGCTCGTCAACATGACCTCGGCCGAGCTGCGCGCCTGGCTGCGCACCAGCAGCGCGGACGAGGACACCGAGGCACTGCCCGAGCAGTCCGGCAGTGAGCAGGGCCGCCGGGTGCTGTCCATTCTGCAGAAGCGCCGGGTCGATCTGACCGACGCCGATGTGACGGTGATGTCCCAGGTCATCGACACCATCCGCACGGAGCTGGAGGCCGGTCCGAGCGAGGTCGTGCCGGAGCGCGAGTGGCGCCACCGGCTGATGCTGCTCGGACACGACCCGATGCGCCCCTGAGTGACGGCGGCGGTCCCGCCGGCGGTCCCGGCGTTCAGCGCTCCGCCGGGGACGGCTCACGGGGCTCACGGTGCTCACGGTGCTCACAGGGCTCACGGTGCTGCGCCTCCCCGGTCGCCCCGCCGGGCCCCGCGCCGCTCCGGGTCTGTGTCCCGGCGGAGCCGGACGCGGCCGGGCGCCGGCGCGGCGGCCGGGCGTGCGGGCGCCACCAGCGTTCCGCGGGCAGCTCCCCCGACGGCTCGAACGGCTCCCCCGGCCGCGGCAGCGCCACCGGCACCGAGGAGGCCGCGGCGGCGTCCGCGGTGCGCTCGGCCGGCTCGTCCCACGGGTGCAGGGCCAGGTTGAAGGTGCCCCAGTGGATCGGCAGCAGCACCCCGCCGTGCAGGTCGCGGTGCGCCCGCAGCCCCTCCTCCGGGGTCATGTGGATGTCCGGCCAGTAGTCGCTGTAGGCGCCGATCTGCATCATCGTCGCGTCGAACGGCCCGTACCGCGCGCCGATGGCGGCGAAGCCGGGGAAGTAGCCGGTGTCCCCGCTGTGGAAGATCCGGTTGTCCGGCCCGGTCACCGCCCAGGAGGCCCACAGGGTGAGCGAACGCCGGATCAGGCTGCGCCCGCAGAAGTGCCGGCTGGGGGTGGCGGTCAGGGTCAGCTCCCCGACCCGCACCGACTCGTGCCAGTCCAGCTCGTGGATGCGGGATTCCGGGACGCCCCAGTGCTCCAGGTGCGCGCCCACGCCCAGCGGCACGGCGAAGACCGCCTCGCTGTCCGCCAGCGCCCGGATGGCCGGCAGGTCCAGGTGGTCGTAGTGGTCGTGGGAGATCACCACCGCGTCCAGCGGGCCGAGCGCCTCCAGCGGCAGCGGCACCGGGTGGACGCGGCGCGGTCCGGCGAAGCCGAACGGCGAGCACCGCTCCCCCCACACCGGGTCGAACAGCACCCGGTGGCCGTCGATCTCCGCCAGCACGGTGGCGTGGCCCAGCCAGGTCAGCCGCAGACCGCCGGCGGGCGGGTCCCCGGGAAGCGCAGCGGTGTGCGTCGGGGGCACGGAGGCCGGGTAGCGGCGCTTGCGGCCGGGGCCGAACAGCAGCTCGCGGAAGAGGGCGAAGCCGGAGCCGCCGGGTCCGATGACGGTGGGCACGTCGTTGCGGAAGGCTCCGTCCCGGAACTGCGGGGAACGGCGGATGCGGTCCATGCGCCCGCCCTCCGGCAGGGCGCCGAAGGCGGCCGGGCGCAGCGCACGGGCGACGGTACGGACCAGGGAGCGTGACGGGGGGCGGGTGGAGCCGTGGGAACTCAAGGGACCTCCCGGTCTGGGGCGGTTGCTGCTGCTCCGCTTCTGCTCTACCGGACGCCGTACCTCCGCTCCGGGTTGACCGCACGGGGCGGGGGCCGGGCCGGGCGGGGCGGAAGGGCCGGCGGCGCGGCCCGCGGGCGAGGGCCCTCACGCGGTGTGCCGCGCGGGGCGCGGGCCGGTGTCAGCCGGGCCAGGCGCCGGCTTCCTCGTTGACGGTCTCGTCGTCCCCGGCGTGTGCGGCGCAGGCGTCGGTCAGCGCCTCCAGCAGGGTCAGCGGCTCGGGCAGCGGCCACTCGGGGCCGCGCAGCCAGCGCACCCCGCCGTCCGCCGGGACGGCGGAGGGGGGGACCAGCACGTAGCTCGCGCGGCAGTGCCAGCGCAGGCCCGGGTGCTCGTCCATGGTCTCCGGGTGGCAGTCCAGCTCGCAGGGCCACCACTCGTCGTCGTCGTCGGCGGGGTTGCGGGTCTTGGTGAAGAACAGCATCCGGTCGGGGTCGGCGACCGCGACCGGGCCGATCTCGGCGCCCTGCGCGGCGAGCCGCTCCAGCGCGGCGGTGCCCGCCTCGAGCGGGACGTCCAGCACGTCGTGGACATGGCCGGTGGGAGTGACGAAATTGGCCTCGGGATCGGCCCGCAGCCAGCGCAGCACCTGGTCCGGGTCGGTGGTGGCCTGGCTCTGCCAGGCGAAGGAGAGGGGATGGCGGCCGGGCGTGGGACAGCCGATGCGATTGCAGGAACAGCCGTAGTCCTGCGGGTGTGCGGCCGGGGCCAGCGGGAAGCCCTCCCGGGCGGTGGCGAGCAGCAGGTCCTCGCGGGCCTTGGCGGCGGCGTCTGCGCGGGCCGCGCTCCGGGACTTCCGGCGCATCCAGCGGGGGAATCTGCTCTCGCGTTCCATGGGCTCGTCTACCGCCTCACTTCGTCCGAGGGGCTCCTGGCCGGGTGGCCATTATTCCGCCCATCCTGCCCTGCGACGGGGAGGAATGCGTAATCGGCCCCGGCCCCGCCGGGGCCGGGCCGGCCGCGCCGCCTTCGCTTCCGTCCCCCTGGTCCACTGCGGTCCCGGGGGCCCGCGGCTCCCCTTTCCGCGCCGCAGGTGTCACCCCCAACATCCGTGCGGACCGCGGAATTCCCCGCGGCGGGTTCCCGGCGCCCTCGGACCCGCCCGGAGGCCCGCCGGGCGGCCCGCCGGGCGGCCCGCCCGGAGGCCCGCGGGAAGGCTCACCGGGGGTCTGCCCAGGGGTCCCCCCAGGCGGCGTCGCGGGCCGCGCGGTAGCGCTCGGGATCGCGCCGGGTCACGGTGGCGCTGCGCAGCCCCTCCCCGGCCGTGCACAGCTCCAGCAGCACCTGCCCCTTGCGCTGCCGCGGGCGGCGCACGATCCGCCCGCCGGCGGGGCCGTCCCCCGCCCGGTCCGCGGCCAGGCCCGGCCCCACGGCGGCCACATAGCTGAACTTCTCGTCCTCCCAGGCCAGCTCGGCGCCCTTGATCCGGCGGTGCAGGGCGGAGCGGGCGGTGCGGGCGGCGAAGTGGCACCAGTCGCCGCCGGTGCCCAGCGGGCAGCGCGCGCTGTGCGGGCACGGGGCCAGCACGGTCATGCCCTCCGCCGTCATCCGGTCCCGGGCGGCGAGTATCCGCCGGAAGCCGTCCGGTGTGCCCGGCTCGACCAGCACCACGGCCCCGTCCGCACCGGCGGCCCGTACCGCCCGGGTCACCAGCGCCTCCCGGGTCTCCTCCGCGAGTTCGCCCAGCACGTAGGAGACGGTGACCAGCCCGCCCTCCGGCAGCCCGGCCCAGCCGTCGCCCCGGCCACCGGCCCGCTCGCCGGCCCCCTCACCGGCCCCCTCACCGGGACGGTCGCCGGGACGGTCGCCGGCCGCTGCCCCGGCCCTCGCCGCGGTC
>NZ_WTLH01000053.1 GCF_011421595.1 Streptomyces sp. YIM 98790
AGCCCGGCCGCGCGCTCCGGCGCGGCCGGCGCGGCCAGTGCCCGGGCGTGCAGCGCGGCCTCGGCGGCCAGCCGGTCCTGCCCGGCGAACAGCGCCCGGGAGAGCGCCAGCGCGGTGCGGCGCTCGGCGCCGGAGAGGTAACGGTTGCGGCTGGAGAGCGCCAGCCCGTCCTCCTCGCGGACGGTGGGCACGCCCACGATCTCCACCGGGAAGTCCAGGTCCCGCACCATGCGCCGGATCAGCGCCAGCTGCTGGGCGTCCTTCTGGCCGTAGAGGGCGATGTCCGGGGCGGTCAGGTGGAGCAGCTTGGCGACCACGGTCAGCATGCCGTCGAAGTGGCCGGGCCGGGACGCGCCCTCCAGCCGCTCCCCCATCGGCCCGGCGCTGATCCGCACCTGCGGCTCCCCGCCCGGGTACACCTCCGCGGCCGACGGGGCGAACACCGCGTCGGCCCCGGCCGCCGCGGCCACCTCCAGATCGGCGTCCAGGGTGCGCGGGTAGCGGTCGAAGTCCTCGCCCTCGCCGAACTGCAGCGGGTTGACGAACACGGTGACCACCACCTGCCCGTCCCGCCCGGCCCGGGCACGGGCCGCCCGGATCAGCGTGGCGTGCCCCTCGTGCAGCGCGCCCATGGTCATCACCACGGCCCGCGGCCCGGCGCCGGCGGGACGCGGCAGGGCGTGCAGCCCCTCCGCGGTGACCGGAACGGGCAGGCGGCCCCCCGGGCCGGGGCGCGCGCTCGGGGCGGGGCTGGGGGCGCTCATGCGGGTTCTCCGTCCGACGACAGGGCTTCCAGGAGGCGCTCGGCCTGTTCGGGCCGGAGCGTGCCGTGGTCCAGGGCGCGGTCGGCGGTGGCCCGTGCCATGGCGAGATAGCCGGGCAGGGCGTCCGGGGCGTGCGCCCGCAGCTCGGCCACGTGCGCCGCCACGGTGCCCGCGTCGCCGCGCGCCACCGGGCCGGTGAGTGCGGCGTCGCCGGAGCGCAGGGCGTTGTCCAGGGCGGCGCCGAGCAGCGGGCCGAGCATCCGGTCCGGTGCGCCGACCCCGGCGGTGCGCAGCAGATCCATGGCCTGGGCGACCAGCGTCACCAGGTGGTTGGCGCCAAGCGCGAGCGCGGCGTGGTAGAGGGGGCGGGCGCTCTCCTCGATCCACTCCGGCTCGCCGCCCATCTCGATCACCAGCGCCTCGGCGGCCAGCCGCAGCTCCTCGGGCGCGGTGACGCCGAACGCGCAGCCGGCCAGCCGCTGCACGTCCACCGAGGTGCCGGTGAAGGTCATCACGGGGTGCAGGGCCAGCGGCAGGCCGCCGGCCCGGCGGGCCGGGTCGAGCACCGCCGTGCCGTAGCGGCCGGAGGTGTGCACCAGCAGCTGGCCGGGGCGGACCGCGCCGGTCCCGGCCAGGCCGCGCACCAGGCCGGGCAGCACGTCGTCGGGGACGGTGAGCAGGACCAGTTCGGCACGGGCCATCACCTCGGCCGGGTCGACCAGCGGCACGCCGGGCAGCAGGGCGTCGGCGCGGCGGCGGGAGGCGTCGGAGACGCCGGAGACGGCGGCCGGGCGGTGCCCGGCCAGGGCGAGGGAGGCGGCGAGCGCGGGACCGACGCGTCCGGCGCCCACGACACCGACGGACAGCCGGGCGGGCCGGTCCTCGGCGCGTCCGGGCGCGCCGGAGCCGCCGGGGTGATGCGGTGCGTTCACGGCAGCCTTCCGTTCCGTTCCAGTCCTCCGCCAGACCGGGCGGACTGGCGGGCCCCAGCGGGCATCGGTACCGGACGTTCACACCCATGCTATCCGCGGGCAACCCGCGCACCACCGCTCCCGCCACCCGATGAGACGAGCCCGACAGCCCTGGCGGGGCCGCGGGCCGCGGCCCGGCTCGCCGGGTGCCGCCCGAGGACGTGCGGGGCCGTCCGGGGCGGGGCGGGCCGGCGCGGGGCGGGGGCCCGGCGAGCGGCGCATCCGCCGCGGGCGGATCAGTGGGGGTGGCCGCCGGCCTGGACCAGGCCGGTCTCGTAGGCGAGGACGACCGCCTGCACCCGGTCGCGCAGCTGGAGCTTGGCCAGGATGCGGCCGACATGCGTCTTCACCGTGGCCTCGGACACGAAGAGATGCGCGGCGATCTCGCCGTTCGACAGCCCCTGGGCGATCAGCACCAGCACCTCCCGCTCCCGGTCCGTCAGCTGCTTCAGCCGCGGGTCCTCGGCCTGCTGCGCGGCCGGCAGCAGGGTGGCGAACCGGTCCAGCAGCCGCCGCGTGGTGGACGGCGCCACCACCGCGTCCCCGCTGGAGACGGAGCGGATCGCGGAGAGCAGCTCGTCCGGCGGCACGTCCTTGAGCATGAAGCCCGACGCACCCGCCTTGAGCGCGGAAAAGGCGTACTCGTCGAGGTCGAAGGTGGTCAGGATGAGCACCTTGGGCGCGCCCGGCCCGCCCTCCCCCTCCTGGCAGACGCGGCGGGTGGCCTCCACCCCGTCCATCCGCGGCATCCGCACGTCCATCAGCACCACGTCCACGGCCGTCGTGCGCAGCCGCTCCAGCGCCTCGGCGCCGTCACCCGCCTCCGCCACGACCTCCATGTCCTCCTGGGCGGCGAGCACCATCTTGAATCCGGTGCGCAGCAGCACCTGGTCGTCGACGAGCATGACGCGGATCGGCATCAGAGGTGTCCTTCCCGGGGTCCTGGGAGTGGTTTCGGTCACGCGGACAGGCGAGGCGTGCGGCGGCGGCGGAACGGGCGGCGGCGGCTCAGGCGGGGCAGTCACGGGTCTTCAGCGGCAGGGTGGCACTGATCCGGAAGCCGCCGCCGGGGCGCGGCCCGGCCAGCAGTTCACCGCCGACCATCCCCACCCGCTCCCGCATGCCGATCAGCCCGTGGCCCAGCCCGTCGGCTCCGCCGCTCTCGTACGCGCCGACCGGCCGCGCCCCGCGCCCGTCGTCCTCCGCCAGCACGGTGAGGGTATCGCCGCCGTACCGGAGCCGGACCCGGGCACCGGCCTCGGGGCCGGCGTGCTTGCGGGTGTTGGTCAGGGCCTCCTGGACGATCCGGTAGGCGGTGAGCTCCACGCCGCTGGGCAGCGGGCGGGGCGAGCCCTCGATGCGGAAGTCGACCGGCAGCCCGGTGTCACGGATGCGCTGCACCAGCTCGCCGAGCTGCTCCACGCCCGGCTGCGGCACGTAGTCCTGTTCGCCGACGGCCGCGCCGGCGGTGCCGTTGGCCGTGGCGTTGCTCTCCCGCAGCACGCCCAGCAGGCGGCGCATCTCGGTGAGCGCCTGCCGCCCGGTGGTGGAGATGGTCCGCAGCGCGCTGCGCGCCTGCTCCACATCCTTGTCCAGCACGTATGCGGCGCCGTCGGCCTGGACCACCATCACCGACACGTTGTGTGCCACCACGTCGTGCAGCTCCCGGGCTATCCGGGCGCGCTCCGCCACCACGGCCATCCGGGCGCGGGCCTCGCGCTCCTGTTCCAGCCGGGTGGCACGCTCCTCGAGCTCGGCGTAGTAGGCGCGGCGGGTGCGCAGCGAGTCGCCCAGCACCCAGGCCAGCGCGAAGCAGACCGTCATCAGCACGGTCTCGAAGACCGCCGCGCCGGTGGAGTGGAAGTCGTCCGGTTCGTGCCAGCGCACCGAGGCCAGCGCGGGGGCCGCCAGGGCGCCGGCCAGGGCCAGCCGGGAGGCCCAGCGGGTCTGCCGGGAGGCGACGGTGAAGATGATGACCAGGAAGGCGAAGTTGCCGGGGTTGGGCTCGACGCCGGTGACCAGCTGGAACACGCCGACGGCCAGGGCGAGCAGCAGCATCTGCTCCGGCCGGCGCCGCCGCAGGGTGACCACCGTGCCCAGCAGGACGGCGGTCAGGCCGCCGGCCGTCTCCTGCCCCTCACTGAGCTCCGGCAGCGTGTCCACCAGCCAGGCGATCGTGAGGGCGAACAGCATGAATCCCCAGAAGCCGTCCACCAGTGTCGGGTGGCGGCGAAGGAATTCGTAAAGCTTGTTCACATGACTCAGAGTAGGGACACGGCGGACGTTCCGGGTCAGTCCGGGGAGCGATACCTGGGGAGGGCAGCTACTCCTCTGGGGGGACGCGACGCCCGCTGCCTCCGGGTGAGGCCCCGGGGGCGTACGGTGGCGGGGTGGCGGCGGGACGGAGCGGGCGGCCGGTGCGCTGGAGCGTGGCCGCCGAGCGGGCCCTGTACGGGGCGGGGCCGGGGTTCTTCCTGCGGGAGGCGCCGGGTGCGCATTTCCGCACCGCGGTGCATGCCTCGCCGCTGTTCGCCCAGGCCGTGACCGTGCTGCTGCGCCGGGTGGACGACGCCCTGGGCCGGCCGGCGGACGGCCTGGCGCTGGTGGACATGGGCGCCGGGCGGGGGGAGCTGCTGACCGGGGTGCTGGCGGCGCTGGAGCCGGACGAGGCGCGGCGGGTACGGCTGTGCGCGGTGGAGCGGGCGGAGCGGCCGGCCGGGCTGGACGAGCGGATCGAGTGGTGCTCCGAGGTGCCGGAGGGCGTCGTCGGGCTGCTGTTCGCCAACGAGTGGCTGGACAACGTCCCGCTGGACGTGGTGGAGACCGGCCCCGGCGGCCGGCCGCGCTATGTGCTGGTGGACCCGGCGACCGGGAAGGAGACGCCGGGCGGGCCGCCGGACCCGGCCGACCTGGCGTGGCTGCGGCGGTGGTGGCCGCTGCGCGGCGAGCCGGGCGAGCGGGCGGAGATCGGCCGCACCCGGGACGAGGCGTGGGCGGCGGCGGCCGGACGGCTGGCCGCCGGTCTGGCGGTGGCGGTGGACTACGCCCACAGCCGGGACGCCCGTCCGCCGCTGGGCACCCTCACCGGCTACCGGGACGGCCGCCAGGTGCGGCCGGTGCCCGACGGCAGCTGTGATCTGACCGCGCATGTGGCGCTGGACTCCTGTGCCGGGCCGGGCGCGGTGCTGCTGCCGCAGCGGTCGGCGCTGCGGCAGCTCGGGGTCAGCGGCCGGCGGCCGCCGCTCGCGCTGGCCTCGGCCGATCCGGCCGGGTATGTGCGGGCGCTGGCGCTGGCCGGGCAGGCGGCGGAGCTGACCGATCCGGGAGGGCTGGGCGGCTTCACCTGGCTGCTGCAGCCGGTGGGCATCCCGCTGCCGCTGCGCGCCGGGGCGTGACCCGCGCTCGTCCGGCCGCCCGTCCCGGCCCGTCCCGGCGCCGGGACCCGGGCGCGTGGCGCCCGGAGCCCGCGCAGCCGGGCGCCGCCCCGTAACGCTCCGCAACGCCCCGTAACGCCCTGCAACGGCCCGCATTGCCCGGAGTCGGCCCCTGGTGCTGTCTGTCTACTTGTCGATGTCACCGACGACGAAGAAGAAGGAGCCCAGGATGGCCACCATGTCGGCGACCAGGGTGCCGGGCAGCAGTTCGGTCAGCGCCTGGATGTTGTTGAAGGACGCCGAGCGCAGCTTCATCCGGTAGGGCGTCTTCTCGCCCTTGGAGACCAGGTAGTAGCCGTTCAGGCCGAGCGGGTTCTCGGTCCACGCGTAGGTGGCGCCCTCCGGGGCCTTGAGCACCTTGGGCAGCCGCTGGTTGACCGGCCCCGGCGGCAGCCCGGCCAGCCGGTCCAGACAGGCATCGGCCAGCTCCAGGGCGTTCCGGGTCTGTTCCAGCAGCACCTCGAACCGGGCCAGGCAGTCGCCCTCGGTGCGCACCGCGACCCGCAGGGTGTCGCCCAGCTCGCCGTAGGCGAGATACGGCTCGTCCCGGCGCAGGTCGAAGTCGACGCCGCTGGCACGGGCGATCGGCCCGGACACCCCGTAGGCGTGCACGGTCCGCGGGTCGAGCACCCCGACGCCCCGGGTGCGGGCCCGGAACACCTCATTGCCCAGCACAAGATCGTCGAAGCGGCCCATCCCGCCGCGCACCGCCGCCACCGCGGCCCGGGCCCGTTCCGTCCAGCCGGCCGGCAGATCCTCCTTCAGGCCGCCGACCCGGTTGAACATGTAGTGCATCCGGCCGCCCGAGACCTCCTCCATCACCCGCTGGAGATCCTCCCGCTCGGTGAAGGCGTAGAAGATCGGGGTGATGCCGCCCAGTTCCAGCGGGTACGAGCCGAGGAACATCAGATGGTTCAGGGCACGGTTCAGCTCGGCCAGCAGGGTGCGCAGCCAGACCGCACGCTCGGGCACCTCCATGCCGAGCATGCGCTCCACCGCCAGCACCACGCCCAGTTCGCTGGAGAACGCCGACAGCCAGTCGTGCCGGTTGGCCAGCACGATGATCTGCCGGTAGTCGCGGACCTCGAAGAGTTTCTCCGCACCGCGGTGCATATAGCCGATCACCGGTTCGGCGCGGGAGATCCGTTCGCCGTCCAGCACCAGCCGCAGCCGCAGCACACCGTGCGTGGAGGGGTGCTGGGGGCCGATGTTCAGCACCATGTCGGTGGACCCCACCGACACCGCGGAGCCGCCCACCCCCACCGTCGTCTCGGTGCCGGCGGCGGTCGTTCCGTTCCCGTTGGCCATGGGGGCCAGTGTGGCAGTTCGGCACCGCGATGGGTACGCGCCCGTCCCCTGCCGGGTTCGGTGCCCGGCGCCCCGCGGCTCTAAGCTCGGGCACATGGAAGCGGTTGCGCCGGCCGGCGCGGACGGTACGGACGGCGGCGCGGGCAGCACGGGCGGCGCGGACGGCGCCACGCCCGGGGAGGCCGGGGAGACCGGCGGGGCCCGGGAGTGGCGGCATGTGCAGCCGGGCCTGCTGACCCTGTGGCGGGTGCTGCTGGTGGTGTGGACGGCTCCGGTGATCCTGGTGGCGGCGCTGCTGCCGCTGCTGCTCGGCGCACCGGAATGGTCGCTGCCCGCCCTGCTGCCGCTGGCGCTGATGGTGTGGGGCTGGGTGGTGCTGGGCCGGGTCTGCCGCTCCTGGCGCTATCTGGAGCGCGCCGACGATCTCCTGATCAGCCGCGGCGTGATGTGGAAGCAGCTCACCGTGGTGCCGTACGGCCGGATGCAGTTGGTGGAGGTGACCTCGGGGCCGCTGGACCGCAAGTTCTCCCTGGCCCGGCTCCAGTTGCACACCGCGGCGGCGGCCACCGACGCGACCATCCCGGGCCTTGCCCCGGACGAGGCCGAGCGGCTGCGCGACCGTCTCACCGAACTGGGCGAAGCCCGCTCCGCGGGCCTGTGAACTCGGCGGTCACACGGTGAACGGAATCGGCGCGGACAAGAGCAGCGGCGGCGGCGGCGGGCCCGGCCGCGGCAGCGGCTTCCCGGCGGAGGGACGGCGGCTGCATCCGGTGACCCCGTGGCGGCGCGCCTGGGCACCGCTGGCCGGGCTGGGCGCCCTGGTGGCGCAGAACCCCGAACGCCTGCGGGACGCCGCCGAGCTGGGCGCCCTCCCGCTGCTGGGCCTGACCGCCGGTGTGCTGGCCGTGGCCGCCGCCTACGGCTTCCTCTCCTGGCGGGTCACCCGCTACCGCATCACCGACACCGAACTGCGCATCCGCACCGGCCTGTTCTTCCGCCGCACCGCGCACCTGCGGCTGGACCGCATCCAGTCCATCGACATCACCCAGCCGCTGCTGGCCCGGGTGTTCGCGGTGGCCAAGCTGAAGATGGACGTGGTGGGCGCCGGGCAGCACGACGAGCTGGCGTTCGTCGGCGAGGCCGAGGCCCGCGAGCTGCGCGCCGAACTGCTGGCCCGGGCGGCCGGTATCGCCCCGGAGGCCGCGCCCACCGCCGGCGAGGCCCCCGCCCGGCAGCTCTACCGGGTCGAGACCCGCACCCTGGCCTGGGCGCTGGCCCTGCTGGGCAGCGGCTGGGGCGCGCTGCTCGGCGCGCTGGCCGCCATCCCGCTGATGCTGTGGGCGACCGGCAGCGTGTTCGCCGCGGCGGTGACCGGGCTGCCGATGGTGATCGCGCTGTGGCGCAGCAGCGTCGGCGGCTTCCTCACCCAGTACGGCTGGACCGTGTCCGAGTCCCCGGACGGGCTGCGGCTGGACCACGGGCTGCTCCAGAAGGAGCACGCCACCGTGCCGCCCGGCCGGGTGCAGTCGGTACGGCTGGTGGAGCCGCTGCTGTGGCGGCGGCGCGGCTGGGTGCGGGTGGAGCTGGAGGTGGCGGGTGCCGGAAACGAGGGCGGGCTGCTGCTGCCGGTGACCACCCGCCACGAGTGCGTGGCGCTGCTCGGCCGGATGCTGCCGCAGGTGGACATCGACGCGGCGGTGGCGGCGGTCCGTCCGGCGCCGTCCCGCGCCCGGTGGGCCGTGCCGGTGTGGTGGCGCGGCTACGGCCACGGGGTGACCGAGGCGGTCTTCGTGGCCCGGCACGGGCGGCTGCGCCGGGTGCACACCCTGGTGCCGCACGCCAAGGTGCAGAGCGTGCGGCTGACCCGCGGGCCCTGGCAGCAGTTCCTCGGACTGGCCGGTGTCCATGTGGACCACGGCGCCAACGGCACGGCCAGCGCGCGGCAGATGGACGCGGAGTACGCGGCGGCCGAAGTCGCGGCGCAGGCCGAGCGTTCCCGGCTGGGGCGGCGCACCGCGCGGCCCGACCGCTGGCTGACCTGACCGGGCACGGCGCGCCGCCTCGGCGGCGCCGGGCACGGCCCGCGGCGTACCCGGGGCAGGCCCGCGAGGCCGTGGGGGCGTGAGGCCGTGGGGGCGTGAGCCCTCGCTCGGGCGCGAGGGGCGGGCGAGGGGCGCGCGACCAGCTCGCGAGGGGCGCGCGAGGCATCGCGGACGTCACGTCCGGGTGTTCTTCCGCACCCGGCCGGGCGTGGGCCAGGATCGGGGGATGGACCTGAACACCCTGCTGGACACGCTGGTGGACAAGGGGCTGCGGCGGGAGCTGCCGACCCGCGAGGAAGCCCTGGCCGTACTGGCCGCCTCCGACGACGACGTGCTCGATGTGGTGGCCGCGGCCGGCAAGGTGCGCCGCCACTGGTTCGGACGGCGGGTGAAGCTGAACTACCTGGTCAATCTCAAGTCCGGGCTCTGCCCAGAGGACTGCACCTACTGCTCGCAGCGGCTGGGCTCGCAGGCGGGCATCCTCAAGTACACCTGGCTGAAGCCGGACCAGGCGGCCGAGGCGGCCCGCGCCGGGGTGGCGGGCGGCGCCAAGCGCGTCTGCCTGGTGGCGAGCGGGCGCGGGCCCACCGACCGGGACGTGGACCGGGTGTCCGAGACCATCGCCGCGATCAAGGAGCGGAACGCCGACGTGGAGGTGTGCGCCTGTCTCGGTCTGCTCTCCGAGGGGCAGGCGGAGCGGCTGCGGGAGGCCGGCGCCGACGCCTACAACCACAACCTCAACACCTCGGAGGAGATGTACGGAGACATCTGCACCACCCACGACTTCTCCGACCGGGTGGAGACGGTACGGCAGGCGCAGGGCGCGGGGCTGTCGGCCTGCTCCGGGCTGATCGCGGGCATGGGCGAGAGCGACGAGGACCTGGTCGACGTGGTGTTCGCGCTGCGCGCGCTGGACCCGGACTCCGTTCCGGTGAACTTCCTCATCCCGTTCGAGGGCACGCCGCTGGCCAAGGAGTGGAATCTGACGCCGCGCCGGGCCCTGCGCATCCTGGCCATGGTGCGGTTCGTCTGCCCGGATGTGGAAGTGCGGGTCTCGGGCGGCCGGGAAGTGCATCTGCGTTCCCTCCAGCCGCTGGCCCTGCACCTGGCCAACTCGATCTTCCTGGGTGACTACCTGACGAGTGAGGGCCAGGCGGGCAAGGCGGATCTGGAGATGATCGCGGACGCCGGATTCGAGGTGGAGGAGGCGGGCCGCACCACCCTGCCGGGCCACCGCACCACGGGCGCCGGCGGGGGCGCCGGCGCTGCTGCCCCGGAGGCGGACGCGGAGGCGGAGGCGGAGGCGGACGGTCCGGCCGAGGCGCCGCGCACCGATCTGGTGGCGGTGCGCCGCCGGGGCGCGGGCACCGACCTGGCTCCGAACGCGTGACGAGACGGGGTGGTTTACGGCGATTCGGTGAAGGAAGCGCTTGCAGACGCTGCAGAGTGTTACAGCCCGGCGGCAAGGAGTGGACCGCCCTCCCGGCCGCACGCCTCGTTGATTAGCCTGGGCCCACCGGACGCACGTGCACGTGCACAGGACGGCCCGGTCCCGGGGGACCACGGGTAACAGGGGGTACGCGGTCGGCTCGGCCCCGGCGCGAATGCCACCCGTTCGCGCCGGGGCCGGGCGTCCGCAGCCCCCGCCACCGGTCCGGCCCGGTCTCTTCAGCCGGGCCGGTGGCACTGCTCAGCCGGTGGCCGGCGGCGGACCGCTGTCCTCCTCGCCGCCCGCGCCCCCGCTTCCGTTCCCACTGCCGTTGCCATTGCCGTTGCCGTTGCCGTGCTGCGGCCGGTCGGGGCCCTCCGTGTCGTCCGTGTCCGAATCCTCCGCGGGACCGTCCGGGCCGTCGAGGTCGTCCAGGACCTCCAGCACATCCAGGTCGTCCAGGCCGTCCATGCCGCCCGGGCCCCGGCCGCCGGCCGGCCTGTCGTCCAGGTCGTCGAGATCGCCGTCCAGGTCGTCCAGCGCGGTCGGCCCCTCCTCGGTGTCGGCCAGCACCGGGGACGCGTGATGCGCCCACACCTTCCAGCCGCCGTGCTCGGCCCGCCGGAAGATGTTGGTGGCCACCACCACCCCGCCGACCAGCGGCCCGGCCGAGCCGTCCGGCGCCGCGGGCCCGCCGGTGAGGATGTTCTCGGTGCACGTCACCAGCGCCGTGTCGCCCAGCACCGAGATCTCCACGTCGGTCAGGAAGAACTGTATGTACTCGTGGTTCGCCATGATGGTGGCGTACGAACGCAGCACCTCGGCGCGGCCGTTGAGCACCGGCCAGCCCGGATGGACCACGCTGATCCCGCCGTTGCCCTCCTCCAGCCAGCAGTCCGACAGAGCCTGCAGATCACCGTGCTCCAGCGCGTCGTAGAGCGCGGTGTTGGCTGCGGCCACCGCCTCGATGTCGGTTCGCGCCCCACTCATCCGACTCCCTCATCGCTGCTGTCGCCGCTGTCGCCGCTGTCGCCGCCCTCGCGCGTGCCGCCGCCCGTGCCGCCGTCTCCGGGGCGCGCCGCGGCGTCACGCACCGCACTGACCACCCGCACCGCGTCCACGCTGGGCCGCACCTCGTGCACCCGCACCGCCCAGGCGCCTGCCTGCGCGGCCAGCACCGTCACCGCCGCGGTCGCCGCGTCCCGCTCCCGGGCGGGCGGCGGAGTGCCGTCCGGACCGGCGAGTACCCGCCCGAGGAACCGTTTACGCGAGGCGGCCACCAGCATCGGGCGGGAGAGCTCGGCCAGCAGCCGGTCCAGCGCGGCCACCAGTGCCAGATCGTGCGGCGCCTGCTTGGCGAAGCCCAGCCCCGGGTCCAGGATGATGCGGCCCGCGTCGATGCCGCCGGCCACCGCCGCGTCCAGGGCGGCGCGCAGCTCGTCCACCACCTCGCCGACCACATCGCCGTACACCGCGCGCCGGTTCATGTCGGCGCTCTGGCCGCGCCAGTGCATCACCACGAACGGCACCCCGGCGTCCGCCACGAACGGCACCATCCGCGGGTCGGCGCGGCCCCCGCTCACGTCGTTGACCAGCCGGGCCCCGGCCGCCACGGCCCGCTCGGCCACGGACGCCCGCATGGTGTCCACGCTGACCAGCACCCCGGCGTCGGACAGCTCCCGCACCACCGGGACCACCCGGCGCAGTTCCTCGGCCTCATCCACCCGGAGCGCGCCGGGGCGGGTGGACTCGCCGC
Source organism: Streptomyces sp. YIM 98790 (assembly GCF_011421595.1). GTDB lineage: Bacteria > Actinomycetota > Actinomycetes > Streptomycetales > Streptomycetaceae > Streptomyces. The sequence continues at coordinate 11,705 of NZ_WTLH01000053.1, forward strand.
CCACATCCACCAGATCGGCGCCCTGCGCCACCAGGTCCAGGCCGTGCTTGACCGCCGCCTCGGGGGCGAACCACAGTCCGCCGTCGGAGAACGAGTCGGGGGTGACGTTCACCACGCCCATCACGGCGCAGCGGCCCCACTCCGGCAGGCCGGTCACCGGCGGGTGAGTGCTGTCCATGGCTCAAGGGTAGGACCTGGCCCCGGGCGCGGGGAGCGCCCCGTGTGCACCCGGCGGGCGCCGCGCCGCACCCCGTGCGACAGGGCTGTCCGAGGGCCCGGGTAGATTCGGAGTACGCCGGTCCGACCGGCCCGAGGGACAGACCGACAGCCGGATCCGGGACGTCCGGGGCGCACCGGGCATCCGGCAGGCCGCGTGGAGCGGCCCGCCGGCCACCGCTGCCGCCCGCCGTTCCGGTGTGCGCCGTCCGCCGTTCCGAGGTCCACCGCCCGCCGATCACCGCTCGCCGTCCGCAGCCGACAGACCGACCGCTCGCACACCACCGAGGAGTGAGACCAGCGTGGACCGCATCGCGCTGCGCGGGCTGCGTGCCCGAGGCACCCATGGCGCGCTGCCCGAGGAGCGGGCGCTGGGCCAGACCTTCGTGGTCGACCTGGAGCTGTCCGTGGACACCCGCCCGGCCGCCGAGAGCGACGACCTGTCCCTCACGGTGCACTACGGGGTGCTGGCCCAGGAGGTCACGGCGATCATCTCGGGCGAGCCGTGCGCGCTGATCGAGACCCTGGCGCAGCGGATCGCCGACCGGTGCCTCTCCTTCGAACCCGTGCGGGAGGTCGAGGTGACCGTGCACAAGCCGCAGGCGCCGATCCCCGTGCCCTTTGACGACGTGACCATCACGATCAGGCGGAGCCGCTCATGAGCCCCGATGCCGCATCCAAGCCCGACCCCACCGTGCAGCCCGTCCACCGTTCGGTGGTGGAGCAGGTCGATGCCGCGGACAGCACGCTCCAGAACCCGAAATTCGCCGTGCTGTCGATCGGCGGCAACCTGGGCAACCGGCTGGACAGCCTCCAGGGCGCGGTGGACGCCCTGGCCGACACCCCGGGCCTGCGGGTCAAGGCGGTCTCCCCGGTGTACGAGACCGCGCCCTGGGGCGTTCCGGCGGACAGCCAGCCGGCCTATTTCAACGCCGTGGTGATCGTCCGCACCACCCTGCCGCCGACCTCGCTGCTGGAGCGGGCGCAGGCCATCGAGGAGGCGTTCGAGCGCGTACGGGACGAGCGATGGGGTCCGCGCACGCTGGACATCGACCTCATCTCCTACCAGGGCGTGCACTCCGACGATCCGCGTCTCACGCTGCCGCATCCGCGCGCCCATGAGCGGGCCTTCGTGCTGGTGCCGTGGCACGATGTCGACCCGGACGCGGAGCTTCCCGGCCACGGCCGGGTGGCCGAGTTGCTGCGGGAGCTCGGCGATCAGGGCGTCCACCGCCGCGAGGGTGTCACGCTGGTCCTGCCGGACTGAGCGGACCGACCCACGACCGGGCCGGTGACGACCGCACCGGTGACGACGGCAACCGGCGACCGACCGGCGGTGACAACCGGCGACGACGACAGACGAGGGGCACGGGCCGGGACAGTGACTCTTCTGCGGATGCGCATCCTGCTCGCGCTGTTCACCGGCGCGGCGCTGCTCGCCTACGGCCTGTCCTGGCTGTGGGACGAGGGCGGCGGCACGCTGCCGGCCGTGCCCGCATCGGCACCGGCGGTGCTGGCGCTGATCGCCATCGCCCTGCTGGCGGTGGCGCTGACCTTCCGCTCCCGGCTGCGCGCCCAGCGGGAGCGCCGGCCGGGGGCCCGTGGTGTGGACCCGCTGCTGGCGGCCCGCGCGGTCGTCTTCGGCCACGCCAGCGCGCTGGTCTCGGCACTGGCCGCGGGCCTGTACGGCGGCCTGGGGCTGTTTCTCGCGCTGACCTACTGGGATGTGGCCAACCGCCGCGAGCAGGCGCTGTACGCCGGGCTGGCGGTGCTGGCGGGCGCCGCGGTCTGCGCCACCGCGCTGTACCTGCAGCACGTCTGCCGCCTCCCCGGCGGCGACGACGACCAGGGCCCGCTCTCCACCGCCGCCTGAGCCCGCCCACGCCCCGCCGGCCCCGCCCGCCCCGCCGCCGGCTCCTCGGGCGGCGCGAATCCGGCGGTTCGCGATGCCGCGTCGCGGCATCCGTCCCACGATGGACGCGTTGATGCTTCCCCGGCCGGGACGGAGGGACGGACGCATGGCGCAGGCGGCAGCGGCCACCGAGGTCGACGTGGTGGTGATCGGGATGGGCGTGGGCGGCGAGCACGCCGCCGGGGAGCTTGCCTCGGCCGGGCTGGAGGTGGTGGCCGCCGAGGCCGAACTGGTCGGCGGCGAATGCGCCTACTGGGCCTGCGTGCCCACCAAGATGATGGTGCGCGCGGCCGGCCTGCTCGCCGAGGCCCGCCGGGTGCCGGGCATGGCCGGGAGCACCACGGTGTCACCCGACTGGGCCCCCGTCGCGGCCCGGATTCGCGAGGACGCCACGGACGAATGGGACGACGCGGTCGCGGCCGACCGCTTCATCGACCGCGGCGGCCGGCTGGTGCGCGGCCGGGCCCGGCTGACCGGCCCGCGCCGGGTGGCCGTCGGCGGCCAGGAGTTCACCGCCCGGCGCGGAATCGTCATCGCCACCGGCTCGGCCCCGCAGGCCCCGCCCGTGCCCGGCCTGGACGAGGTGCGGTACTGGACCAACCGGGAGGCGGTGGCCGCCCGCGAGGCGCCGGAAAGCCTGCTGGTCCTCGGCGGCGGCCCGGTCGGCCTGGAAATCGCCCAGGTCTACGCCCGGTTCGGCACCGAGGTGACGGTGGTCGAGGCGGCGGACCGGCTGCTGAGCCGGGAGGAGCCGGAAGCGAGCGGGCTGCTGGCCGGCGTGCTGGACCGGGAGGGAATCGTCCTCCGTCTCGGGGCCACGGCCCGGCGGGTGGAGCACGACGGTGACGTCTTCCGGATGCATCTGGAGAGCGGTGAGGTGCTGTCGGCCGCCCGCCTGCTGGTGGCCACCGGCCGGCGCCCGCGGCTGGCCGGGCTGGGCCTGGAGCAGGCCGGTCTGGACCCGGAGGCCCGGGCGCTGGAGACCGACGGACGGATGCGGGCCGCGGACGGCATCTGGGCGATCGGGGACGTCACCGGCCGCGGCCCGTTCACCCATGTGGCCATGTACCAGGCGGCGATCGCGGTGCGCGACGTGCTGGGGCGGGACGGGCCGGAGGCCGACTACCGCTCGCTGCCCCGGGTCACCTTCACCGATCCCGAGGTCGGCGCGGCCGGACTGACCGAGCGGGAGGCCGTGGAGCAGGGCATCCGGGTGCGCACCGGTATGGCGAAGCTTCCGTCCTCGGCCCGCGGCTGGATCCACCGGGCCGGCAACGACGGGTTCGTCAAGCTGGTCGCGGACGCGGATCGCGGGGTGCTGGTGGGCGCCACCACGGCCGGGCCGTGCGGCGGCGAGATGCTGCACGGTCTCCAGACCGCCGTTCAGGCGCGGACTCCGGTCGCCGTGCTGCGCGGCATGATCTACGCCTACCCCACCTTCCACCGGGCCGTCGAACCCGCCCTTGCCGACCTCGGCGACCTCGGCGACCTCGGCGACCGCCCCTGACCCCTGCCCCGGCACCTCCCGTGGCGGAAACGGCCGGCGGGACGGGGAGTGCACGGCGGCTCCCCCGTGTTCTGTCAGTGGTACCTGCCAGGATCGGGCGGCAGGAACAAGCGGACAGGACGGACGGACAAGAACGGGCGAACAGGAATCCGCCGGACGCACCGGCCGCACCGGATGGGGCCGGACCGGGCCAGAACGGATCGCCCGGGGCGGGCGTGTCCGCAGCGGACCCGGGGAAGCAGAAGTGGAGTGCGCATGCAGCCGAGTCTCGACGAAGAGGCGCCGCTGACCGAGGAGTCGGCGGCCGCCCATACCGGCGGTATCTGTTTCAAGACCGGCCCTCCCGGCCGCACCGGCATCGAGCTGGAATGGCTGGTGCACGATGGCCGCACCCCGACCGCGCAGGTGGCCCCCGCCCGGCTGGACGCGGTCCTCGGCCGGCTCGCCGCCCACGGTGCCCTCCCCGGCGGGGGTGTCCTCACCCGCGAGCCCGGCGGCCAGATCGAGCTGTCCACCCCCGCGGCGGACTCCGCCGCGGAGTGCGTGCGCTCCGCGGCCGCCGACCAGACCGTGCTCTTCGGCGCGCTGGCCGAGGAGGGCCTGACCGCCGTCGGCATCGGGCTGGATCCGCTCCGCAGCCCCCCGCGGGTGGTGGACCATCCGCGCTACGCGGCCATGGAGCGGTTCTTCGACCGGACCGGCCCCTGGGGCCGGCTGATGATGCGGGCCACCGCCTCCGTCCAGATCAATGTGGACGCGGGCGACGACACCGACGGCCCCGCCGGCTACCGGCACCGCTGGTGGCTGGCCCACCGGCTGGGGCCCGTACTGGTGGCGGCGTTCGCCAACTCCCCGCTGCGCCGCGGCCGTCCCACCGGGTGGCGGTCCACCCGGCAGGAGGTCTGGTCCCGCCTGGATCCGGGCCGCACTCTCCCCCCGCCCTGGCCGGGGCCGGCAAGCGGCGGTCTCCCCGGCGACCCGCGTGCCGCCTGGACCCGGTACGCGCTGGACGCCGCGGTGCTGTGCGTGCAGCGCCCGGCACCGGCCGACTGGTCGGCCCCCGAGGGCCTGACGTTCCGTTCCTGGCTGCGCCGCCCGCCGCCCGGCTGGGCACCGCCCCGCCCCGCGGATCTCGCTTACCACCTGTCCACCCTGTTCCCGCCGGTGCGTCCGCGCGGCTGGCTGGAGCTGCGGATGATCGACGCCCAGCGCGGACCGGACTGGGCGGTGGCGGTGGCCCTGGTGTCGGCCCTGCTGGACGATCCGGCCGCCGGTGATGCCGCGGCGGACGCCACCGAGCCGCTGACCGGCGGCGGACCGGTGCCGCCCGCCGAGGTGTGGGCACGTGCCGCCCGGCACGGCCCGGCCGATCCCGAACTGGGCAAGGCCGCCCGGGCCTGTTTCGCCGCTGCCGAACTGGCCCTGGCCCGCGACCCGGACACCGCCGAACTGCGCCGCATGCTGAGCAGCTTCGCCGAACGGTATCCGGAGCGTGGCCGCTGCCCGGCCGACGACTGGCTGGACCGCCACCCGCCGCACGGCGGGCCGTCCCGGCTGCATCTCGGCGCTGCCGGCCGTCGGTTACCGGCCTCGCCGCAGGCCCCGCCCGCATGAGCGGCGCCCCCTGCCCGCAAGCACCGGCCACCGCCCCGGCCATCACGGTCCACCACACACCAACGGCACCGTCGCGCGGCAGCCGCGCATCACCCACTGCACAGGCTCTCGCAGGAAGGTTCTGCCTTGACACTGCACCAGGAGACCACCGGCACGCGTAACCCCGGCACCCCGCGCGGCACAGCGTCCGCCGGCGACGCCGCGCCCGACGACATCGCACCCGGCTCCTCGCTCCGGGATCACGCCCGCGCCGAGCTGGAGCTGGCCCGCCGCCGCACGGCCGCCCTCACCGACTGCGTCGACGAGGCCGATCTCGCCGCCCAGCACTCCCCCCTGATGTCGCCCCTGGTGTGGGATCTGGCGCACGTGGCCAACCAGGAGGACTTCTGGCTGGTCCGCAAGGCCGGACGGCGCCCCGGGGTCCGCCCGGACATCGACGGGCTCTACGACGCCTTCCGCCATCCGCGCGCCACCCGCCCGGGGCTGCCGCTGCTCACCGCCGAACAGGCCCGCGGCTACGGCGCCGAGGTCCGCCGCCAGGCCCTGGAGGTGCTGGAGGGACTGGAGGAGCCGGAAGGACCGGAGGGACCGGGCGGCCCGGCGTCCACCGGCCCCGGCCCGGACGGCCCGGAGGGGCCGGAGGGGCCGGACGGCCCGGCCCGCCGCCCGGGCGCCGACCCGCTGCTGGCGAACGCCTTCGTCTTCGGCATGATCGCCCAGCACGAGCAGCAGCACGACGAGACCATGCTCGCCACCCATCAGCTGCGCAGCGGCGACCCGGTGCTGCACGCCCCCGGGCCCCCGCCCGCCCCCGCCGATGCCGCCTCCCTGCCCCGGGAAGTCCTCATCCCCGGCGGCCCGTTCACCATGGGCACCTCCACCGACCCGTGGGCGCTGGACAACGAACGCCCCGCCCACACCGTCGAACTCCCCGCCTTCTGGCTGGACACCACCCCCGTCACCAACGCCGCCTATCTGGAGTTCATCGAGGCGGGCGGCTACCAGGACCCCCGCTGGTGGCACCCGGAGGGCTGGGCGCACCGGCAGCGCGCCGGCCTGGAGTCCCCCCAGTTCTGGCTCCGCGACGGCTCGTCCTCCTCCCACTGGCTGCGCCGCCGCTTCGGCCGCACCGAGCCGCTGCCGCCGGACGAGCCCGTGCTCCACGTGTGCTGGTACGAGGCGGACGCCTACGCCCGCTGGGCGGGGCGGCGGCTGCCCACCGAGGCCGAGTGGGAGAAGGCCGCCCGCCACGACCCGGCCACCGGGCGCTCCCGCCGCTACCCCTGGGGCGACCGGCCGCCCGGCCCGGACCACGCCAACCTCGGCCAGCGGCACCTGCAGCCCGCTCCGGCCGGCTCCTACCCGGCGGGCGCGGCCCCGTCCGGCGCCCGGCAACTGCTGGGCGACGTCTGGGAGTGGACCTCCTCCGACTTCCTGCCCTACCCCGGCTTCGCCGCGTTCCCCTACCGGGAGTACAGCGAGGTCTTCTTCGGCAGCGAGTACAAGGTGCTGCGCGGCGGCGCGTTCGGCGTCGCCCCGGTGGCCTGCCGGTCCACCTTCCGCAACTGGGACTATCCGATCCGCCGCCAGATCTTCGCCGGCTTCCGCACCGCGCGCGACGCGGACGCCGGCTGAGGGAGGGCGAGGACGCATGTGCCGCCACCTGGCCTACCTCGGCCCCCCGCGCAGTCTGGCCGAGCTGATCACCGGGCCGCCGTACGGGCTGTACCGGCAGTCGTGGGCGCCGCGCCGCCAGCGCCACGGCACGGTCAACGCCGACGGCTTCGGCATCGGCTGGTATCCCGGCCCCCGCCCTGGCCCCACCGCCCCGGACGGGCCGCCCCCGGCCCCGGCCCGCTACCGCCGCTCCGTCCCCATCTGGGCGGACATCAATCTCCCCGACCTGGCCCGGGCCGTCCACAGCAGCGCCGTGCTGGCCGCCGTCCGCTCCGCCACCCCCGGCACCAGCCAGGACGAGGCCGCCGCCGCCCCCTACGCCGCCGGCCGCTGGCTGTTCAGCCACAACGGCGCGGTGGACCGCTGGCCCGGACTCCCCGCCGACACCGACTGGCCCCTGACCCCGGCCACCCTGCTCTCCCTGGAGGCCCGCTGCGACTCCGCCCTCCTGTGGGCCATGACCCTCGGCCTGCTGCGGGACGGCACCCCGCCCGGAGACGCACTGGCCGCCGTCGTGCGGGCCACCGCCGCCGTGCGCCCGGACGCCCGCCTCAACCTGCTGCTGACCGACGGCCGCACCATCGCCGCCACCCGCTGCGGCGACACCCTCTGGTGGCGGACCGGGACCGGCCCGTCGGGCGACGCCGTCCTCGTCGCCTCCGAACCCGATTCCGACACCCCCGAGGGCTGGCAGGAGGTGCCGGAGGGGTCCCTCCTCCTGGCCGGCCCGTCCGGCACCCAGGTGCAGCCACTGACCGCCCGAACCGCCTCAGCAGCCACCCGCCGCAGAGAGGATGTCCGTCCGTGACCAGCCGCTTCTCCCTCGACCACCGGCTGCCCCCCGACCACTTCGACCGCGAGCTGCGCGCCGACGCCCGCGCCGGACTCACCGCCACGCCCAAGGTCCTGCCGCCCAAGTGGTTCTACGACGAGCGCGGCAGCACGCTCTTCGACGAGATCACCCGGCTCCCGGAGTACTACCTCACCCGCGCCGAGCGGGAGATCCTGCACGACCGGGCCGCCGACATCGCCCGGCTCACCGGCGCCCGCTCCCTCGCCGAACTGGGCTCCGGCACATCGGAGAAGACCCGCGTCCTCCTCGACGCCCTGACCGCCGCCGGAACCCTGGAGCGCTACGCCCCGGTGGACGTCAGCCCCGCACCCCTCCGCGAAGCGGGCGAAGCGCTGTGCGCCGCCTACCCCTCGCTCCGCATCACCGCCACGGTCGCCGACTTCGAGCACGACCTGGCCCTGCCCCGCGACCCGGCCCCCGTCCTCGTGGCGTTCCTCGGCAGCACCCTCGGCAACCTGGACGCCCCCCGCCGGGCCGCCTTCTTCACCGCCCTCCGCGCCCACATGTCCCCGGGCGACTCCCTCCTTCTCGGCGCCGATCTGGTCAAGGACCCTCAGATCCTCGTCCGCGCCTACGACGACAGCCAGGGCATCACCGCGGCGTTCAACCGCAACGTCCTGCACGTCCTCAACCACGGCCTGGGCGCCGACTTCCAGCCGGACGCGTTCGCACACCGCGCCGTCTGGAACCCCCGTGAGGAACGCATGGAAATGCGCCTGCGCTCCCGCACCGCCCAGAGCGTCAAGCTCCCGGCCGCCGGCATCACCGCCGACTTCGCCGAGGGCGAGGAACTCCTCACCGAGATCTCCGTCAAATTCCGCCGCGACCGCCTCGCCGCCGAACTCGCCCACGGCGGCTTCACCCTCACCGAATGGTGGACCGACACGGCCGCCCGCTACGCCCTCCTCCTCGCCGCCCCCACCGCCTGACCACCTCCGCCGCCGGGGGGCGGCGGCCCCCTCCGCCGCCCCCCGGCGCGGAACCCGCATGCCAACCGCTGTCCGCTGTCCGTTCCCCGACGCCGCGCCCGAAAGCGCATGCCGCCGCCCCGTCTTCGTAGACTGGCCGCCACCGTTCGCCCGACAGCCAGGAGCAGCAGCGTGCGCCCCCAGCGATTCATGGATTTTGCCGTCCGCACGTACACGGCGGCCGGCCTGCAGGCCGAACCCTGGCAGGAGGGAACGAAGCGCCCCTTCGGAGTGCAGGTGACCCTGCCGAACGGCGGGCAGATCTGGCACGCGATCACCGCTGTGGCGGTGCCCGGCGAGGACTATGCGGCGCCGGAGCAGCCCGTGGAGAAGGAGGCACCGACCCCGGTTCCGCTGCCCTCCATCGGCAGCGGACCGGTGCCCGTGCCGGAGGTTGAGCGGTACCTGGCCGCCCTCATGACCAATTCCGGCAGCCCGGAGATTGCCAGGGCATACGGCTACTCCGGCCGGGAGTCCTCCTCGCAGTACCCCGGCTTCGGAATCGAGTTCCACAGCGAGGCCAAGGTCCACTGCGTCTTCGTGTACGGCGCCCGTGCCGGACAGCAGAGGGGCCAGGAGCACGCCGTGCCGAAGGAGGTCTGACATGGGCAAGTGTCCTCAGTGTGGGACGTACACATCCGTCCCCGTCGGGTCACCGACACCGCCGCACCAAAAACCGGACGGCAGCCGCCAGTCCTGCAACGGCGCCGGCAGCCCAGCCGTATAGATCACCGTGCGAGCCCTCCTGCTCACCCCCCTTTCCCACTCCAACGGCAGGCGGACGCAGTCGCCGCCGTCGGCCGGCCTACGACGTCCCGCACTCTCCAGCCGGGACCACGATGACGAACCACGATCAACGCCCTCCCCGTATCCCGGGTCTGCCAGAGCCATCGGGATATGGCACGTCCCCTCCTGATCACGGACGCCTCCGGGGTGCTCATCGAGGGCGGCGGGCCGGCCGGGGTCTTCTGGGGCACGCAGACCCTGCGGCAGCTCCTGGGCCCCGACGCCTTCCGGCGCGCAGCGGTGCGTGACGGCATCGTGCCGGCACTGGGCCGCCAGGACCGGCAGCGCGGCCGCCGCATCACCCGAGCCGCGGGTTGCGGAGAGGGCATGTCCGATCTGCCGCAGCAGTCGGCGGGCCGGGGTGCGGGGTGCCGGGGGCGGTCGGATCACCGGGAGGGCACAGGATGCGTGAATCTGCCAGGCGCCCTCCCGTCCGTGCCGCGCGCCACGGTAGCTTTTGGCCATGGCTCGTGGACGTCACCGACACGCACCCCTGCACCGCCGGGCGATACCGGCCGGGGCGGGGGGCTTCGCCGTGCTGTGCGCGGTCGTGGCACTGCTGGTCGAGGAGGCCGGGGTGCTGCGCCCGCTCATCGTGCTGAGCGCGGCCGTCACCCTCGCGGTGGGCGTGGTGCTGCGCCGCTGGGACATGGAGGCCGGACGCCAGGTGGCCCAGGAGCGGGCCAAACGGTCGGCCGCCAACTGGCGGGCCGAGGAGCGGCAGGCCGAGCTGGACGAGGCACTGGAAAAGATTGGTCTGCTGGAGGACAAGCTCCAGGCCAAGCGGGTCGATCTGGGCCGGCTGCGCAGCGAGTACGCCGAGCTGCTGCGCCGCTACGCGCACTCCGAGAACGAGCGGGCCAATGTGCTGGAGAGCCGGCGCCGGCTGGCCCTGGAGGCCGCCGCGCCCACCAAGGCGCTGCCGGCGCAGTCCGCGGACCACCGTACGGCCAGTGGCGCGCCCACCCCGCTGACGTATCTCCAGGCCCACCGGGCGCTGACCAATCTGCCGGTCAACGCCGCGCGGCAGGACGAGGCACGCCGCCGGCGCGAGCCGGTCTACCCGCAGCCGGGCGCGGTACCGGCGGTGCAGCCGCCGGCGCAGCGCAGCGGCAGCGGTGGCGCCGGAGGTTTCGACTACTTCGGTACGGGCGGTACCCGGCGTGCCGCCGCCCAGCAGCAGCCGCCGGGCGGTGGTGAGGAGCCGGACGGCTCCGATGCGGAGGACGGAGACGAGATCGTCACCGCGGAGCTGGTGGAGGAGGAGGGCGCCGACGCCGGGGAGGCCCGGAAGCGCGGTGAGCACGAGGTCCGCAGGGCCGCTGCGGACGGTCCCGTCCCGGCCCGCCCGTATCCCGCCTCCGCCGCGTCCTGACGGACCACCGGGCGCCCGGCCGGCGGCCGGCCCCCTCACGCGGAGGCAGACGGCCCTCGGCGCCACCCCCGTTCCGCAGCGGCGTTCCGCAGCGGGAGGTCATTCACCGCGCGGGAAACGCACCACACGAAATCGGAGCAGATCCCTCCGGAACGGAACAGAACGGGACCAGCCCTGTTCCTAAACGCTTCCCCGGTGTGTTTTTCGTCACTTGTTTCCGGGACTCCTCATCCGCGTCATCGGTCCCTAGCATGCGGACGGTGAATCGGACCTTACTTCGGTGATCGTTGGCAGATCTGGTATTGAGGGCGGAGCCGGCGGTGATTCCGGCCACGGCGGACACGGCGGGACCTGTGCCACCGGGGCGGCCGGGACGCCGGCCCCGCCTCGGCGAGGCCGGTCACCACGGGCTGCGACACGGTGGAGGGCCGCGCTCCACTGTCACCGCTGCCTGCCTGCCAGGTGCCCCTCTCGTGCAGGGCAGCGGCTCCATCCTCCCCCAGAACCCAGAGGGCATCCCGTATGAACGCGCTTCCGCTGCTCCTGATCGGCCTTGCGATATTCGCGGGCGGATATCTCCTGTACTCGAAATTCCTGGGCAACCGGGTCTACAAGCTTGACGCGTCCTACCAGACGCCCGCGCACGAACTGCGGGACGGCGTGGACTACGTCCCGACCAACAGATTCGTCCTGTGGGGTCACCACTTCACCTCGGTCGCGGGCGCGGCACCGATCGTCGGCCCCGCGGTCGCCGTGATCTGGGGCTGGCTGCCCGCGTTCCTGTGGGTCACTCTCGGCACGGTCTTCTTCGCGGGGATGCACGACCTGGGCGCCCTGTGGGCCTCGGCGCGCAACAAGGGCCGCTCCATCGGCTCGCTCTCCGGCCGCTACATCGGCAGCCGGGGCGCGAACCTCTTCCTCGTGGTGATCTTCCTGCTCCTGCTGATGGTGATCGCGGCCTTCGCGGTGGTCATCAAGAACCTGCTGATCTCCACCCCCTCGGCGGTGATCCCGGCCTGGGGCGCGGTCGCGGTGGCGCTGCTGGTCGGCCAGGCGGTCTACCGCTACCGGATGAACCTCGGCCTGGTCACCGTGATCGGCGTCGCCGCGCTCTACGGCCTGATCCTCCTCGGCGACGCCGTCCCGGTGGAGCTGCCCGACCCGATTCTGGGCATGTCCCCGGCCACCTTCTGGATCATCGCCCTCTTCGTCTACGCCGGCATCGCCTCCCTGCTGCCCGTGTGGGTGCTGCTCCAGCCGCGTGACTACATCAACGGCGTCCAGCTCTTCATCGGGCTCGGCATCCTGTTCGTCTCGGTGGCGCTGAGCGCCCCCACGATCGTCGCCCCGGCCTTCAACGACGCCGTGCCCGCGGGCACCCCGGATCTCCTGCCGCTGCTCTTCGTCACCATCGCATGCGGTGCCATCTCCGGCTTCCACGGCATGGTCTCCTCGGGCACCAGCTCGAAGCAGCTGGACAAGGAGACCGATGCCCGCTTCGTCGGATACTTCGGGGCGGTGGGCGAGGGCATGCTCGCGCTCGGCGCGATCATCGCCGCCGTGGCCGGCTACCGCACCCTGGCCGACTGGGAGTCCGTCTACAGCGCCTTCGGCCAGGGCGGCGTCGGGGCGTTCGTCGCGGGCGGCGGCGAGATCGTCCACAGCGGCCTGGGCCTGCCGGTCTCGCTGAGCTCGACGGTGCTGGCCACCATGGCGATCCTGTTCGCCGCCACCACCATGGACACCGGCGTGCGCCTGCTGCGCTTCGTCGTCCAGGAGGCCGGCGATGCCGCGAAGGTGAAGATCAACAATGGTGCCGGCACGCTCATCGCGCTGGCCTTCGGCATGGGACTCACCTTCAGCCAGGGTGCCGAGGGCGCCGGCGGTCTCCGTATCTGGCCGCTGTTCGGCACCAGCAACCAGCTGCTGGCCTCGCTGACCCTGTCCATCGTCGCGGTCATGCTGATCCGCAAGCGGCGCAACCCGGTGCCTGCGCTGGTGCCGCTGGTGGTGGTGTTCGTGATGGCGTTCTGGGCCGCGATCGTGCAGCTCGGTGACTTCTACGACGCCCGGGACTGGCTGCTGCTGGTCATCGACCTCGTCATCATCGTCGCCGCCCTGTGGGTCGCCTTCGAGGCGGTCGTCGCGATGCGGCGGGCGTCCAGGGAACCGCCGGAGGCCCTCGACGCCGATGTCACGGAGAAAGCCGGGCTGAAGGGGTGACGACCTCCCGCTGGGCCGCGTTCCGGGCCGGGCTGGAGGAGTTCTACGCCGGTCCCTACCGGCGTACCTTCGCCCGCGCCCGGCGCGAGGAGGACGACTTCTTCCGGATGGTCGTCCTCGCCGAGGCACTGGGCGTGCCCGACCCGGCGGCGTACTACACCGCCGAGCTGATGCCCGCCCTCTACGAGGACTTCCACGTCTGGCACCGCCGGATGGGCATGGACCGCTCGCCACTGGAGCATGTCGGGTGCTGCTAGACCTCATCGCCTCGCGCAGGGTCGTCTTCGTCGGCGGCAAGGGCGGGGTCGGCAAGACGTCCATCGCCGCCGCCCTCGCCCTCGGCCGTGCCGGGGCAGGCGCCCGCGTGCTGCTGGTTTCCACCGATCCCGCCCACAACCTCGGCCACCTGTGGGGCCGCCCGGTGGGTGACGAGCCCACCCGCCTCACCGGCACCGGGACCTGCGCTCCGGCGGCAGGGGCGGGTGCGGGCACGGGCACGGGCGCGGCGGGCTGCGTCGATGGGCTGGAGATCGACCCGGAGCGCACGGCCGAGCAGCATCTGGCCGCCGTCGCCGCGACGATGCGGCGGCTGCTCCCCGAGCGGATGCGCGCACCGGCCGCCCGGCACCTGGAGCTGGCCCGGCAGGCGCCCGGCACCCACGAGTCGGCGGTGCTGGAGCGGATCGCCGAGGCGGTGGAGCTCGGCGAGGAGGCGTACGACCTGGTCGTGTTCGACACCGCCCCGTCCGGCCACACGATGCGACTGCTCGCACTGCCCGAGCAGCTCACCTCCTGGACCGAGACGCTGCTCGCCAACCGCGACCGGTCCGAGCGGTTCGGCGCCGCGCTGCTCGGTCTCGGCGGCGGCGAGGCGGCCGGCCGCGATGCCGAGCTGCGCCGGATCCTCGTGCGCCGGCGCAACCGCTTCGCCCGGCTGCGCGAGGTGGTGACGGACCCGGTGCGGACCGGATTCGTGGTCGTGCTGACCGCCGAGCCGCTCCCGATCGCCGAGACCATGGAGGTGTACGAGAAGCTCACCGGCCTCGGGGTCGACGTGGCCGCGCTGGTCGCCAACCGCCGTTCCCCGGCGGACGCCGGTGAACTGCTCGCGCGGCGCCGGGAGCAGGAGGACGGGCACCTCGGCCGGCTGCGGCAGCAGGTCCCGGACGTACCGCTGCTCGAGGTGCCGCTGCTGCCGGGGGATCTGGTGGGCCCGCAGGCGCTGGCCGCGCTGGCCGGCCGGCTCGGCCGCTCCTCTCGTTGAGGGCCGGGCATCGCAGGGTCCCGCGCTCAGGACGGTTCCGCCATGGCCACGCCGTGCCCGGCACCGGCGACCGGGCACCGGTGACCGGGCACCGGCGGGCGTGGCCGCGGGCCGGGGCCCCGCCGGTGATCCGGTGGCCGGAGAGGACAGCGGAGCGGCCCCGGAGGGGGCGGTCTCCGGGGCCGCTCGGGGTGTGTGCCGGGCGGCTGGTCCTGCGGGTCACGCGAGCGCCGTGCCGTGACGGTCGGCCTCACGGCGGTTCGCGGAACGGTTCCCGCAAGCTCCGGCACACACCGCGCCAGGTCCGGCGGCGGTCACGGACCATCGGCGCTGTGGGTGAAAGCTGGTGAGCGCCGCTCAGTGCAGCCAGGGGCGGCGGTCGACGAACGGCAGGCGGGTCCAGACACGTTCCAGGCCCCAGACCCGTCCGGCCCCGCAGGCGGCCACGGCGATCATCACCGCCGCGTAGACCACGTGCTGGTCGATGAGCGGGTTGGTGGACATGCTGGGCGAGCCGTCGGACAGTTCCTTGGCGGGTGGCCACTGGCTGAGCCACAGCATCAGCATCATGGCGCTGCCGGCCACGGCGGTCGGCCGCAGCGCCACGCCCAGGACCAGGGCCAGGCCGCAGCCGAGCATCCCGAACATGAACATCCAGTCGGCCCACAGATCGCCGGCCCAGGAGTGGAAGGTGGCTTCGAGCGGGCCGGCGCTCACGCCGCGCAGGTATCCCTCGGCGGGTGAGGCGCCCTCGATCCAGGCGCGTTCGGACGGGGTGGCGTAGCCCAGTCCGAAGGTCTTGTCGAGAAAGGCCCAGAAGAAGACCAGGCCGGTGGCGATGCGCAGGGCGGCCAGCGCCTTGGCGGCGGGGCCGTTCAGCGCGGTGCCGCCGAGCGAGGGGTCGGGTGCGGCTTCGGCCGGTGAGGGAGCGGTCTGCCGGATCGGCTGGACGGACATGACACTCCTCTCCTTTACGGGGTGAGTGGGGGGCGTCGGTGGTGGTGCCGGGGGATGGCGCGGGGGTGGTGCGGGGGGTGCGGGGTGCGGCGGGAGTGAGGCCGGCTGCCGGGCGGAGCCGTCACGTTGCTCCGCCCGCCAGCCGGGACCGGGGGGGTGGAGGGCGGCGTGTCCCGGGGTCCCGCACACCGGGACACGCCGCCGGTCTTCCGGGCGGCGCCGGGTCAGCCGGGCTCGGTGCCCCAGACCTTGGCGCCGCTCACATAGGCGGTGACCTTCGCGGCCTCGGCGTAGGCCGCCTGGGTGCCGTAGCTGTGGTCGTCCGTCTCGTCGAGGCCGGACCAGTCGGACTTGCTCATCCGAAGCTGGAGGTCGCCGGTGCCGGCGCCCGGCGCCAGACTGCCGCTGGTGAAGCCGATCTCCAGGTAGCTGTCGGCGCCGTCCACCGCGGCGGGGAGAGTGACCACCCGCAGGCTGAGGTTGGCGCATCCGACCGCGGCCCAGTCGCACCAGGCGTTGACCGATGCGGCGCCGTCCCGGGTGAACCAGTAACGGATGGTCACCTCGCTGAGGTCGACCGGGGTGTTGCCGGTGTTGCGCACCCGCAGTCCGGGGCGGATGGCGTTGTCGGTGGCCGAGCCGTCGTTGTTCCGGTACTCGACGGTCAGCGCGGCGTCGCCCGGCTCGGGGTCGGGGTCCGGGTCCGGGTCCGGGTCGGGCTCCGGGTCCGGGTCGGGCTCGGGGTCCGGGTCGGGCCGGCCCAGGTATTCGTTAAGACTGAGGCCGGTGGTGCTGTTCGCGCCGCCCAGCCGCACCTCGTGGTCCAGGCCGACGAACTTGCCGCCCTGGCTCCACAGCGCGGGCTCGACGAAGCCGTACTTCTGCTCGTCCCAGCTCGCCCAGTCGTAGCCCAGCAGACCGCCGGTGTCACCGGAGTTGGGGTTGAGGCACCAGAAGGTGTGGTGGACGCCGTAGTCGATCATCATGTCGCGCAGCGCCGTCATCCACTTCTCGTTGGCGCCGCCGTCCAGATGTCCGCCCCATTCGCCGATCAGCAGCGGCGCGGTGTTCTCCTTGTGGATGTAGAGCCAGTTCGGGTCCCAGACGTCCCGCTCCAGCGTGGTGCGGTTCCAGTCGCCCTCGAACCACGGCTGCTGCCAGACCGAGGGGCCGTAGTCGTGCGGCGAGTAGACGATCTGGTCCTGGCCGGCGCCCAGGTCGACCGGGTAGTCCTTGACGCCCCGCAGGTTGCCGCCCCACCACATGCCGTAGTAGTCGGTCGGGGTGGTGGAGGTCCAGCTCACGCCCTCGCGCGGGTAGACCTCGATGCCCTCGCACAGGATGAGCATGTGCGGGTTGATGGCGAGGATGCGCTTGCCCGCGGTCTCGCAGGTGTGCTTCCAGTTGTCCTCGTCGGTGGAGCCGTCCCACTTGGCGCGCGGGGTCTCGTTCGCCTTGCCGTGCGGCTCGTTCTCGATGTCGAAGGCGACCAGGGTGTCGTTGTTCTTGTACCGGTCGGCGACCCACTCCCAGGTGGAGTAGAAGATCTCGGTGGTGATCTCGCCCTTGTACCACATCGGGTACACGTGGCCGGAATTGTCGGCTTCCGCGCTGTGCACGTCGAGCATGACCTTCAGGCCGTACTTCTCGCACAGTGTCAGCCAGTGGTCGAAGACCTCAAGCGTGGTCTTCCCCTCCAGCTCCGGGTTGACGTAGGTGTTGATCCCGGAGGCCACCTGGGCCTGGCCGTTCTTCCACTCGTTGAGCAGCTGGGTGGAGATGGGCACCCGGACGATGTTGAAGCCCCGCTCGGCGACCGCGCGCGTGACGTCCTCGATGTTCGCGGACCACAGACCGTGGAAGAACCGCTCGGTGGTGTTGAACCCGAACCAGTTGACTCCGGTGAGCCAGACCTCGTTGCCAGCCTGGTCGGTGATCTTGTTGCCGTCCGTGGTCAGCCAGTCGGTTCCGGCGGCACCGGCGGCCTGCACCAGGCCCGCCTCACCGGCGGCCGGGGCGGCACCGGCGGAGCCGGTCAGGCTCGGCAGTCCCACGGCGAGCAGGGCGCCCATGAGCAGGCCGGCCGCGAGCGGCCGTCTGCCCCTGTGTCGTCTCCGGGTGAAGGAAGACATGCTGGGGGTCGTTCCTTTCCTTGCAGGTGCGGCTCCGCGCGCACGGCGGCGCGCCGGGGTTCGCCGTGGAAGGGGGCGGCCGAGCGCTCACGATTCGGAACACTCTGTACCGAAATTTTGGGAGCGCTCCCAGTTTTCGGTACGTGACGGCACACCACCCTCCCGCGGCTCTCCCCGCGGTCGAATGCCCGATTCGACTCCGTCACATGAAGCCAGGCCGCCATGGCCCTGTCAATACAGCGGTCAGCGCCTTTACTGCACGAAGGAAGCGGTTCGGTGAAAGGCGCAGGCAGCAGGCGTGCCGGTGGGGAAAAATTCTGGGAGCGCTCCCATCATGTGGACGGCGCAACCATCTTCCGAACACACCGGCACTGCTTACGCAGAGTGACTCAGCGGGCCAGGATCAGGCTCATGGCCTCCGCGCGGGTCGCCGCGTCCCGGAGCTGACCGCGCACCGCCGAGGTGGTGGTCTTGGCACCCGGCTTGCGCACCCCGCGCATGGTCATGCACATGTGCTCGCACTCCAGCACCACGATCACCCCGCGCGGTTCCAGGATGCGCATCAGCGAATCCGCGATCTGGGTGGTGAGCCGCTCCTGGACCTGCGGCCGGCGGGCGTAGACGTCCACCAGCCGGGCCAGCTTGGACAGCCCGGTGATCTTGCCGCTGGCGGCCGGGATGTAGCCGACGTGGGCGACGCCGTGGAACGGGACCAGGTGATGCTCGCAGCTGGAGAACACCTCGATGTCCTTCACCAGCACCATCTCGTCGTGCCCCAGGTCGAAGGTGGTGGTCAGGACGTCCTCGGGACGCTGCCAGAGCCCGGCGAAGATCTCCTTGTAGGCCCGTGCCACACGGGCCGGGGTCTCCCGCAGGCCGTCGCGGTCCGGATCCTCCCCGACGGCGATCAGCAGCTCGCGGATGGCGTTCTCCGCCCGCTTCTCGTCGAACTCCCCGAGCGGGCTCTCGGCGTCCAGCGTCACCGGGTCGGTCATGCAGTCCTCGTTCCGTCGTTCGCGGCACCTGGGCACGGTCCGCCGCACCCGGCCACATGCTCGCACACGCGTTCGCCCGCACGCAGACGCGCCCCTCAGGGTAAACCCGAGGGGCGCGAGGGACATTCCCGCCCGTACCGGCCGCCCGCGAGGCCCCGCTCTGCCGGGTGTCCTCCGGGCCGGCCGGTACGGGGACGGCTCAGCTCTGCCCGGAGGAACCGGGCGGCTGGTGGTCCGGGCGCGGCGGCAGCTCACCGAGCGGAGCGCCCGGCGGCACCGAGCCCAGCGGCGGGTTGAGCTGCTTGGTCTCCTGCTCGCCCCCGGAACCGCCGCCGCTGCCGTTGGTGCCGCCGCTGCCGTTGGCCAGGCTCAGCTGCTTGACCGGCACCGAGACCGGCGGGCGGGTGGACGGGGTGCGGTGCGGCGAGCCGGTCCACGCCGGACGCGGCGGGCGCTTGACCACCGGCCGGAAGATCTCCTCCAGCTCCTCCTTGCCCAGCGTCTCCTTCTCCAGCAGCGCCAGCACCAGGTTGTCCAGCACGTCCCGGTTCTCCACCAGGATCTCCCAGGCCTCGTTGTGCGCCGCCTCGATGAGCCGCTTGACCTCCTCGTCCACGATCCCGGCGACCTCTTCCGAGTAGTCGCGCTGGTGACCCATCTCCTTGCCCAGGAAGGGCTCGGAGTGGTCGGAACCGAACTTGATCGCGCCCAGCCGCTCGGACATGCCGTACTGGGTGACCATGCCGCGCGCGGTGGCGGTGGCCTTCTCGATGTCGTTGCCCGCGCCGGTGGTCGGGTCGTGGAAGACGAGCTCCTCGGCCGCCCGGCCGCCCAGCATGTAGGCAAGCTGGTCCAGCATCTCGTTGCGGGTGGTGGAGTACTTGTCCTCCTCCGGCAGCACCATGGTGTAGCCCAGGGCACGGCCCCGGGAGAGGATCGTCACCTTGTGCACCGGGTCGCTGTTCGGGGAGGCCGCCGCCACCAGGGCGTGGCCGCCCTCGTGGTAGGCCGTGATCAGCTTCTCCTTGTCGGACATGATCCGGGACCGCTTCTGCGGGCCCGCCACCACCCGGTCGATCGCCTCGTCCAGGTACTTGTTGTCGATCAGCTTGGCGTTGCCGCGGGCGGCCAGCAGCGCCGCCTCGTTGAGCACGTTGGACAGGTCGGCGCCGGTGAAGCCGGGAGTGCGGCGGGCGACCGCGCCCAGGTCCACGTCCGGGGCGACCGGCTTGCCCTTCTGGTGCACCTTGAGGATCTCCAGCCGGCCCTGCATGTCCGGGCGGTCCACCGCGATCTGGCGGTCGAAGCGGCCCGGGCGCAGCAGCGCCGGGTCCAGGATGTCCGGCCGGTTGGTGGCGGCGATCAGGATCACGCCGCCCTTGACGTCGAAGCCGTCCATCTCGACCAGAAGCTGGTTCAGGGTCTGCTCGCGCTCGTCGTGCCCGCCGCCCATGCCGGCGCCGCGATGGCGGCCGACCGCGTCGATCTCGTCCACGAAGACGATGGCCGGGGCGTTCGCCTTGGCCTGCTCGAACAGGTCGCGCACCCGGGAGGCGCCGACACCGACGAACATCTCCACGAAGTCGGAGCCGGAGATGGAGTAGAACGGCACCCCGGCCTCGCCGGCCACGGCGCGGGCCAGCAGGGTCTTGCCGGTGCCGGGCGGGCCGTAGAGCAGCACGCCCTTGGGGATCTTGGCGCCCACCGCCTGGAACTTGGCCGGCTCCTGCAGGAACTCCTTGATCTCGTGGAGCTCCTCCACGGCCTCGTCGGCGCCCGCGACATCGGTGAAGGTGGTCTTCGGGGTGTCCTTGGTGATCAGCTTGGCCTTGGACTTGCCGAAGTTCATCACCCGCGAACCGCCGCCCTGCATCTGGTTCAGCAGGAACAGGAACAGCACGATGATCAGCAGGAACGGCAGGATCGACAGCACCATCGACACGAACGGGTTCTGCGACTTCGGGCTGACCGTGTAGCCGTCCGGCAGCAGATTCTCTTCGCTCTGGTACTTCGACTGCAGGAGCTTGGCCAGCTCCACGCCCTGGTCGTCGATGTAGTTGGCCTCGACCTTGGCCGACTCGACGTCGGGGATCCGCTCGCCTTCCTTGAGCTGGATCTTGATCTTCTGTTCGTCACCGGTGGTGAGCTCGGCCGCCTGGACCTGGTTCTTCTGGATGGCCTCGACGACCTGCCCGGTGTCGACCTTGGTGTACCCCTCGCCGGACCGGAACACCATCATGAACAGGAGCAAAGCGGCCACGGCCAGCAGGATCCACATGACCGGCCCACGGAAGTAGCGCTTCATCACGTCTCGTCTACGAGGCTGCGCGGCCCCGTCCCTCCTGCCACTCGTGTGCACAGCCCCCGGACGGAGGCCGCTGTGCGTCGGTGTCCGATTCGCCGGTGCGCGCCCGGCGACGAACAAGCTGACTTATCGCGACGGTACCGCAGCATGGACGCCCGGCGCTGCCCGGCGCAGCCTTCCGGCCGCCGGAGCCCTCCGTCACGCTTTCCCTGACCTCCTCAAACGGTTCGGGGCCACCAGATGTTCCGGGCACGTATCTTTTCGTGCCCCGGCCGTGCCGGGGCGTGCCCGCCCCCGGGGCTCCCGGCGGCGGGCACGGCGGCCGGCATCAGCCACCGTAGACGTGCGGCGCCAGGGTCCCGATGAACGGCAGATTGCGGTACTTCTCGCCGTAGTCCAGGCCGTAGCCGACCACGAACTCGTTGGGGATGTCGAAGCCGACCCATTTCACGTCGATGTCGACCTTGGCGGCGTCCGGCTTGCGCAGCAGCGTCATGATCTCCAGCGAGGCGGGCTCCCGGGAGCCCAGGTTGGACAGCAGCCAGGACAGCGTCAGACCGGAGTCGATGATGTCCTCGACGATCAGGACATGCTTGTCCTTGATGTCGGTGTCCAGGTCCTTCAGGATGCGCACCACCCCCGAGGACTGGGTGCCCGCGCCGTACGAGGAGATCGCCATCCAGTCCATGGTGACCGGCGTGGCCAGGGCCCGCGCCAGATCGGCCATCACCATGATGGCGCCCTTGAGCACACCGACCAGCAGCAGGTCCTTGCCCGCGTAGTCCGCGTCGATCTTGGCGGCCAGCTCGGCGAGCTTGGCGTCGATCTCTTCCTTGGTGATGAGCACCGACTGAAGGTCGGCGCCCAGGTCTTTCTCCTGCACCCTGGCCACTCTCTTGGTACGTCGTGGTACGGAATCGGTCGGACGGCCGCGGCTCCGCCCGGCCGGGCCACCGCCGGCGGCGCCGCCGGCAGCCGCGGCGCCGGCACGCCGG
>NZ_WTLH01000054.1 GCF_011421595.1 Streptomyces sp. YIM 98790
TGTCGAGTTCCCTGGCGACGTGCGCGATCGGCCGGCTCGACTTGAGAGCCAGATGGACTGCTTCTTCTCGGAACTCCGGTGAATATCTACTGGGTGGTGCCACGTGCTTACTTTCTCGTCGTGCTCGGGGGGACATCCTATTGGGTCCCTGTCCGGAGACTTCGAGGCACCTCAGTTCCAGGTACCGGTGAGCCACCTCTTCCAGCCGGCGCAGCATGGCAGCGAACGAGCCCGCCCCGGCGAAACCGGCCGACAGGCAACCGCGTTGCAGAGCGGCTTCTACCAGCCAGGCATGGAGGACGCAGTTTCGATGGCTGCTCATGAATCCGCACGATTCGTGGCCCGGGTCGAGCAATCCAACGTGGGCCCGCACACGCTGGAGCAACTGCGTGCGGACATCCAGCGCATCATCTACACGTACCCGAACCGGCCGATCATGCCCCTCTTCCTGGAAGTACGGGAACTGCGAAACCGGGCCTTCGAATTGCTGGAGGGACGGCAGCCTCCGCAGTACACCAAGGAGCTCTACCTGGCCGCCGGAACGCTGTGCGGAATCCTGGCGAACGCATCCTTCGATCTCGGCCAGTACGGCCCGGCCGAGACACAGGCCCGGACCGCCTTCCTCTGCGGCGAACTCGCCGGGCACAACGGCCTGCGAGCCTGGGTCCGGGGCATGCAGGCCCTGATCGCTTACTGGGACGAGCGCCCCCAGGACGCGGTCCGCCTGGCGCTTTCAGGGCAGGAGTTCACACCCGAAGAAGGAACCGCGCACATCCGTCTGGCCAGCATCTCCGCCCGAGCCCTGGCAAGGCTCGGCCGCCACGAGGAAGCCCTGTCCCACCTCCAGACCGCTGAACGCCACAGGCAGTCCTATGCCGGACCCGAGGACGACGGCAACATGATGGCCTTCCCCGGCGCCAAGCAGTCCCTCTACGCGAGCACCACGCACCTGTGGATCGGCACGGACAACGCCTGCGTCTCGGCCGAACGCGAAGCAGCGGCAGCCATCGACACCTACGAGGCCGCACCTCCTGAGCAGCGTCGCCTCGGCGAGCTGTCACTGGCGCGCATGGACCTCGCCCATGCCCGGCTCCAGCAGCGCGAGATCGACGGCGCCGCGGAACAGCTCCAGGTCGTCCTGGCCGTGGAGGCCCGCCGCAGGACAGCAAGCGTGGGCCGGCGGCTGGAGCAGTTCGGCCGTCGGCTCGCCCTGACGCCGGCAGCCCGTACGCCTCTCGGGCTCACGATGTCCGACAGCATCGCCGCCTACCATGAGCAGCCCGCCCGCTCTCTCCCCGGAGGCTCAGCACCGTGACCACCGTGACGCTGCTCCATCCCGGAGACATGGGGTCGGCCGTCGGCGAGCAGGCCCGCCGCATCGGCACCCGCGTGCTGTGGGTTCTCACCGG
Source organism: Streptomyces sp. YIM 98790 (assembly GCF_011421595.1). GTDB lineage: Bacteria > Actinomycetota > Actinomycetes > Streptomycetales > Streptomycetaceae > Streptomyces. Next base: position 1,410 of record NZ_WTLH01000054.1, read on the forward strand.
CCGCAGCGCGAGCACGAAGGCCCGCGCCGAAGCCGCCGGACTGACCCCCGCGCCCAACCTGGCCTCCGCCCTCGCCGAGAGCGACATCGTGCTGTCCATCTGCCCACCCGCGGCAGCCGAAGACGTCGCCGGCCTGGTCGCCTCTCACGACTTCCACGGCATCTACGTCGACGCCAACGCCATCAGCCCGCAGCGCATGCAGCGCATCGCCGCCCACCTCGAAACCTGCGGCGCCGTGCCGGTGGACGGCTCCATCTTCGGACCGCCCCCACGCGGTACGAAGACCGCCCGCCTCTACCTCGCGGGCCCCGCAACCGCAGTCCACCGGGTCGAGTCACTCTTCACCGGCACACAAGTCACGCCACAGATCCTCAACAAGCCCCTGGGCTCAGCCTCAGCCCTGAAGATGGCCTTCGCCGGCTACCAGAAAGCCGCCCGCGCTCTGGCCACCGTCTCCCACGCTCTCGCCCAGGAACACGGCGTCACAGAAGAACTGACAGCCGAGGGACGCACCATGGCCGCAGCCATCCTCGCCGACGTCGACTACCTCCCCAGCGTGGCCGCCCGCGCCTGGCGCTGGGCCCCGGAGATGCAAGAGGTAGCCGACTCCCTCAAAGCCGCCGGACTGCCCTCCGACCTCGCCAAGGCAGCCAACTCAACACTGTCCCGGTGGAACCAGGACAAGGACAACTTCGACCTGTCCTTCCCAGAAGTCTTGGAACATCTGCGGAGCTCCTGAACTCCGGCCCGGCGCCGGGGCCTCAGCCGGACAGTCAGGGCTGGCAGCAAAGCCGACCTGCGAGGTGTGCGGAGAGGCAGCGGGCTGTCCTTCAGACGTTCCATCGCTGACCAGCTACCGAAATCCACCTGGCACTGACAACGGCGGCCTCCGACTGCCGCGCTTCGCTCATGCACCGACCTGCATGGACAGCCCTGTGGCCGAGCGCGTACATCGGCACTTTCTTCATGCGGCGCCCCGCACGAGTACGCGGCGATGCGCCGCAAGGCAACCCACTACCAGATGCATTTCGAACGCCTCAACCGAACACCCAAAAGCTGCACCAGGGCACTTCCTGACTGCAATGATCGGCGTACCCATCAGCGTCCTGACAAGATCCATTGCGAGGAAGACCCATGTCCCAACCCCAGCTACCAGGCCCTGAAAATTTTCCTACACCGCTCCCCTGGCTGGCACGAGCCGGAAGCTCACCCTACGTTCCCGGCACTCCATCAGAGATCATCGGCAATCTCAGCGCGCTTTTGCAAGACATCGCGAAAGATGGAATGCTCGACCGTCCGTTCACATGGCCCACCACCGACAGCCCAGTTCCACTGCGAAAGGTGGTGCATGCACTGGGCGCTTGTGGGCTGCTCTCACGGGAGGGCCGTCCTACACGCCTGATTCTTTCCGACGAGGCAAAGTATTTCCTCGAATCCGGAGACGACCTCTATCTCATCGCCGTAATTCACGCAAATGTCAGATTCATTGGTGAAGCTCTCGTCGGACTTCGGGATGGTCTTCTGCATAACGAGTTGAACGACTTTGCGGACCAAGAATACGGCCTAAAGTGGAGCTCACTCGACCAGGTCCGTCGACGCGTGTACTGGCTGCGAGGAGCCAAGCTCGTCGACTACTGGAGCAACGGCAAAGTCGTCCTCACCGAACGCGGACAGCAGTTCCTGGGACGCCTGACACTGGCCCACCCGGATCACCTTCCGCACCGCCGCCGGACTTCCGCATCTTCGCCTGCCCTGCCTCCGCCACCGGCCCTACTGGCCGCTCACCTCGCCAATGTGGACCAAGCCACATTGCGATCGCGAAAGCGTTCGATGGGATACGTTGCGGGTGGTGGGCGAGTGGAGGTGTTGGCCCGCCTTGCGAATGCGGCCGTGCCGGACATCACGCGAAGTGACTTCAAGAAATTCTGCGTCGAAGAATTCGGCATTCTGGAATCCTCGGCCGAGCAAACACTGGGTACATTGCGCTCGTTTGGCCTTCTGACCCAGGTGGGCACCGATACGTTCGCGGCAACCGAACTGGCCGCGAGCTGTCTAGCCAGCGACGAGGCTCTGGACTTTGTCCGTCTGCTGCACCTCCATGTCGCCTTGCTAGGGGAGACTCTCGACGCACTGGAAGAAGAGGAGCACTCGTCCGCGCTCCTGCGCGTCCTTGCGGAGCGATACCCCCACGTGCAGCTTGTCCGCGATGACGTCACCCGCCGCCTTGCGCTGTTTCTGGAGACCGGCCTGGCCGAGCGGATCGGACAAGCCGTCCGAAGGACGGAGTTGGGGGCTGCGCTGGCGCGAACGTTGCCGATGCTCGAACGTGCAGACTCCATCGATTTGGTCCGCACCGATCAAGTCAGCGTCCGAGGAGACTCCGACGTAGAGGCGTGTGCAATGACCAATAATGGTCTGCACGGCGTCGCATCGGTGGCGTCCGAGGTCGTGCAGGCAGCCACTGACAGCACCGATTACCAGCGATTCGAGCGGGCTGTCGCCGCAGCCTTCCGTGCGCTTGGTGTCGATGTGGAGACACACAGTGGGCCCAAGAAGACCGATGCGATCATCGGGCTGTGGCGGTCACCGATAGACCGGCTACGCATCGCGGTGGAGGCCAAAACTGACGGCGCCGGACTGGTGACTGATCAGGATGTTAAGTTCTGGCGGTTGGGCGAGCACCGTGAGCACCATCAAGCACAGGGCACGGTACTGGTCGGACCCCAGTTCGATGGCCGGATTGTGCAGGAAGCGGCAAAGGAGAAGGTGGCTCTACTCACCGCGCGGGAGCTGGCGAGCGCCGTAATGCGGCACGGCCGTACGCCACTGGCCCCGCGCGAAATCGCGACACTGGTAACGGTGGGGCAGCCAGACACGCTGGAGCGCACTTGGCAGGAGGCGGAGCGGCGGCAAGAGGTCCTGCGTCTGGTTCTGGACACGCTTTGGAAGAGCGGGAACGATCCAGTCGACATCGAGTATTCCTCCGGAGCGCTCGGCATCCGGGACATCTGGCGGGAAACCAAGGGAACGGCTGAGACCCCCCTTGAGAGAAACGAGATCGAAGAGGCACTGACCTTCCTTGGCACACCCTTCGTTGCTGGCGTGGCGCGGCAGGACAGCGATCATGTCGTGACGGCGTCCCCCTCTCTGATCGCCGCCCGACTGCGTGCACTGGCCGCCGCGATTGAATCGAGCGGTGCGGAGCGCTCTGCTGGAGATCCCACGAGGGCTGGATCACCCGCTTTCCCGCCGCCCCACTCCAAGCCAGAGCATGGGTCGGCGCCATGGCAGCATCAGTGCTCCGGTGGCATTACGGCTTCCCTCGTGCGGGCTTGGGCCAAGGCCCAAGGGCGCTCGGTGAGTGAACGCGGCAAGCTGCCGGCAAGCCTGATCAGGGAGTATAAGCAGGCCCACGACCTCGGATGACTGGCTGATCAGTGTGAGGTGGTACTTGATCGGGATCGGGGGCGATGGCCCCCATCACGCGCGGCACCGAAAGCGGAGAGGCCACAGAGCCAGCAACCGCGCGCCCGAGTTCAGGTCTCAGTTCTGGTCTCATTCACTGCCGTCCGGGGGCGTACGGGGGTGCTGGACGGGGCGGCTCCTTTGCAGGTCAGGACGGTCGCGGGCGGGGGTGGACGGGTGGGCGGACAGTTGGAAAGCGTGTTGGGGGCAACCCCTCACGAGTTCGAATCTCGTATCCTCCGCCACCGCCTGAACAGGCGAAACGAGGACCCCGGACCGCTTCAGCGGCCGGGGTCCTCGGCGTGTCCTGGTCTCACTTTGAGTCTCATTCACTTCCGGCATACGCGACATTCTGTACGGGATGCTGAATACCAGGGGCGGCCGGTGAGGTACCTCCGACTGCGAGGGTCGCGGCGCCACGGNTCTCGTATCCTCCGCCACCGCCTGAACAGGCGAAACGAGGACCCCGGACCGCTTCAGCGGCCGGGGTCCTCGGCGTGTCCTGGTCTCACTTTGAGTCTCATTCACTTCCGGCATACGCGACATTCTGTACGGGATGCTGAATACCAGGGGCGGCCGGTGAGGTACCTCCGACTGCGAGGGTCGCGGCGCCACGGACACGGATGCCCCCTGCTCCGCGTCGGCGGAGGGGCGGCCTCGCCTCTGTTTTGGTGCTGCCGCACCCCGGAGTCCGAAGGCGGCATGACTGCAAGTCGGAGGGCTGGATCAGCATCCGGATGGCGCTCGGCCTACATCGCAACACGCCCCCCTTGGCCACCGCATGCCGCTGGAGGTTCTGCGCCACAGGGGTCGCCAGCCCGCACGATCGCACCATCGATCCCCATGGCCTCCATCACGTCGACGACAGAGCCTCACAGATTGCTCATTGGCCTGCCGCATCTGAACTGATCGCAGCGCCCCCTGGTAAGGGCGCATACACCAAGAGTATGGTTTCTTGTATGGCTACCAAGAAAGTGACGGTGACGATCCCCGAGGATCTCCTGGACGAGATTCGCACCGAGGCGGCTGAACGAGGACTCTCGGCGTATGTCGCCGAAGCGCTGCGGTTCAAGCGCGACCGGGACCGTCTGCTGGAGCTGGTCGACTGGCTGCAGGAGGAACACGGCCCGGTCACCCTGGACGAGCGCGCGGCTGCGTTCGAGGAGCTGAAGGATCTCGACGCCGAACACGAGCGCCGCCGCGCTGCCGGAGAACACGAGGCCGGAGAGGCTGCGTGAAGAAGCGGGCCGGTGCGTACGGGCAGCGGCCATTGCGCGTCTTCGTACTCGACTGCGAGGCCCTGTCCCTCGCTGTACGTGGCGACCGGAAGATGATGGCCTGGCTCGACCTCGCCGCCCGGGGCGAAGCCGAGGTGGTCACGTCCCCTATGACGCTGGTCGAGGCGTACGACGGCAGAACCACCGAGCAGCGCTGGGACTGGGTGCTCTCCCGGCTCAAGGTCGCCGACATCGGGAAAGACGAGGCCCGCCAGGCCCGCCGGCTCCTGGCCGACGCGAAGCTCCACGGCCACAAGTACGCGATCGACGCGGTGCTCGCCATCGTCGCCCGACAGCAGAAGGGGCAGGTCACCGTCTTTACCTCCGACGTGGACGACCTGGAGAAGCTGGTCCCGGAGACCATCGTCGTCAGAAAGGTCTGACCCGACGCCCTGGTCTCGGTTCTGGTCTCATTCACGCTCATCCAGCGCCGTCCGGGACGCCCGGCGCCGCTTGCTCAGCCGCAGGTCAGTACGCCCCCGTCCTTCGCCGGACGGGCGGGCGGACAGGTGGAAAGCGTGTTGGGTTCACACCCTCACGAGTTCGAATCTCGTATCCTCCGCCACCGCCTGAACAGGCGAAACGAGGACCCCGGACCGCTTCAGCGGCCGGGGTCCTCGGCGTGCCCTGGTCTCAGTTTCGGTCTCACTTATTTCCGACATTCAGGGCATACCTCCCGCNCCCTCACGAGTTCGAATCTCGTATCCTCCGCCACCGCCTGAACAGGCGAAACGAGGACCCCGGACCGCTTCAGCGGCCGGGGTCCTCGGCGTGCCCTGGTCTCAGTTTCGGTCTCACTTATTTCCGACATTCAGGGCATACCTCCCGCTCGATCGAAGCGGCTCGCCCTCTGGTGCCACCCTCAGACTCCGCCCGAGGACCGCACCAGCGCGGCTATATAGGGGTACGATTTAGGGAACCATACTTCTACCTCTAGGGGTGGTGCATGGACAAGCCCGCCGAGATGTTCGACCGGGACTACGAGTGGTCGGCGCTGAGCCGGTTCATCGCCGACCCGCAGCCGGGCGCGACCCTCGGAGTGGTGACCGGGCGTCGCCGCCAGGGCAAGACCTTCCTTCTCGACGCTGCCTGCCGTGCCGCCGGGGGATTCTATTTCGGAGCGACCGAAGCCGCCGACGCCGAGTCGCTGCGCCGGATCAGCGCCGCGTTGACCGCCCACGCCCGCCCCGCCAGCCCGTTCCACTTCGCCAATTGGGCAGAGGCCGTCGACGCGCTGCTCGCCCTCGGCTCCGAGCGGCCCGTCCCCGTAGTGATCGACGAGTTTCCGTACCTTGCCAAGGCCAACCCGGAACTGCCCTCGATCATCCAGGAGGCCCTGCGCCCCCTGCGTGACCAGCGCACCGGCTCACGCACCAGGCTGCTGCTGTGCGGCTCGGCGCTGTCCTTCATGGGCCGGCTGTTGTCGGGCAACGCCCCCCTGCGGGGGCGGGCAGGGCTCGAGCTGGTCGTCCGCCCACTCGATCACCGACTCGCCGCCGAGTTCTGGGGCATCACCGACCCCCACCTGGCCATGAAGGTGAACGCGATCGTCGGCGGCACCCCCGCATACCGGCGGGAGTTCGCGCGCGGCGACACCCCCCGGGACCCGGACGACTTCGACGGCTGGGTTGTGCGCACCGTCCTCAATCCCGAGACCCCCCTCTTCCGCGAGGCCCGCTACCTGCTCGCCGAAGAACCCGACCTCCGCGACACCGCCCTGTACCTGTCCGTCCTGGCCGCCGTCGCCGACGGCAACGCCACACGCGGAGGCATGGCCGGCTATCTGGAACGCAAGGCCACCGACATCGCGCATCCCATCAACGTCCTCGAAGACGCCGGGCTGCTGCACCGGGACGCCGACGCCTTCCGCGACAACCGGCCCACGTACCGCATCGCGGAACCCTTGATCGGCTTCTACCACGCGATCATGCGCCCGGTCTGGGACCAGCTCGAACGCCCCGGCAGTGCGCCACGGGTCTGGCAAGCCAGCCGTCGGCGCTTCGTCAGCAACGTCCTGGGACCCCACTTCGAACAGGTCTGCCGCGACTGGGCCCTCCATCACGCCGACCCCGAACTGCTGGGCGGCCTGCCCGCCCGCGTCGGGCACGGCGTGGTCCACGAGCCCAAGGCCCGAATCGGCCATGAGGTCGATGTGGCGGTCATCGGCGTCGCCGACGGCGCCAGACCGCCGCTCCTGGCCATCGGAGAGGCCAAGTGGAACGACACCATGGGTCTGGCCCACATCGACCGCCTCCGGCACATCCGCGACCTCGTCGCCCGGACCGGACGCTACGACACGAGCGGCACCCGGCTTGTCTGCTTCAGCGGAGCGGGTTTCAACGACAAGGCACACGCCGCGGCGGAAGCCGACCCCGAAATCCAGCTGATCGACCTGGCGACCCTCTACGGCCAGGTTTGACAAAGAGCGCCACACGTCCCTGGCCGGCATCCGCACTCGACGAGTCGTACCTCCCCGGGCACGGCCTCAGCGAGCACGGCAAGGACAGCGCCTCGGGACCGGGCTCGGGCGCCGGGCGCGCATCCCGCCGGCTCAGCCTCAGCACGTCGCATCGACCCTCGGCAGCCGACGCCCGGGCGGACGCCGTTGACAGTGCCTGCTCGGCACAGAAGTACCTCACCGCCATGCTCGGAAACGACAGCGTGAGAACGTAAGAACACACCGAGTTGCAGGGCTGACCCCTCCTGGACCGCGGCCACGGCTCCCACGGGGGCAGCACCGTTCGAATCTCGTCTCCGCCGCCGCCGCTGACCAGCGGAAACGAAGGGGCCGACCGCCCCGCGGCCGGCCCCTTCGCCGTTCTCCCGGTGTCAGCTGCCACGCTTCGAGCCCTTCAGGCCACAATCCCCGGGCCCGGTCCTGCCTGCCCTGTACCGATCCGACAGTGGCGAGGGCACTGATGACCGCTTCCCTCCCCCGCTTGCGGGCTCCGGAGACGAGCGCGACCACCGGCTCGTGATCATCGGCGGACTTCGACAGGCCTCGCAATCGAGAACAACCGTGCCTCCGTGGTCGGCTTGCGGCGGGCCACTGTCCCTCCTCGGCGAGAACCTCGTCGACGGTCTGGCGCGCCCGCTGCTGCTCGGCCCCGGAGACCGGCCCTTGGTGGCGGTGCTCGTATGCTCCGCCCGGCTCCCTGGACCGCTGCTGCTGCTGTTCCGGGCTCGGACCGGTCGTGGACCGGGCCGGGGGCTGGCGTGTCTCGCCGGCCGGAGGGATGTCCCGGCAGTACCGTCCTGTCGAGACCTGTGGCACACCGTCCGTGGCGGAGAAAGCGAGGTCCGGGCGTGGCCGAGTCCGAAGGCGAGTTCGCGGCGCTGCTGGCAGCGGCGGAGTCCTCTTCCCCCGTCGACTCCGTGGATGTTCTCGCCGGGGAGCTGCGGCAGCGCTTCGGTGTCTCGGCGGCGTCCCTCCTGGTCACCGATGTCCTGGGCCAGACACTGGTCCGGGTCGGCGAGGGCGGCCGGAGCACCGAGCCGATCACGCTGCGGGGCAGCGTGTACGAGCAGGTGTTCCGCACCCAGCGACCGCACCAGGAACCGGCCCCCGCTCCCGGCGGGCACCGCCTGATCTTCCCGGTCACCAACCGCGGTGACCCGCTGGGCCTGCTGGAGGTGACCGTGCCCGGCGACCCCGGCGACCGGCTGCGGACGCAACTGGCGACCGCCGCCCATGCCCTGGCCTACGTCGTCGTCACCGACGGCCGCTTCACCGACCTCTACCACAGAAACCGGCGCACGACGGACGTGAGCCTGGCAGCAGAGATCCAGTACCACCTGCTGCCCTCGGCGCTGTGCTGCGAGGCGGCGCAGTTCGCCGTGGCCGGCGCCCTGGAACCGGCCGCCACCATCGGCGGGGACACCTTCGACTATTCCCTGGACCGCCACACCGTCCAGCTCTCGGTGACCGATGCCATGGGCCACAACGTGGCCGCGGCGCTCCTGGCCACCCTGCTGGTGAGTGCGCTTCGCGAGGGCCGCCGCGCCGGTGCCGGTCTGGCCGAACAGGCCCGGCGGGCCCACCAGGCCGTCCTCGATCACGGCATGGGCGCCATGGCGACGGGGCAGCTGATACGTGTGGATCTCCGCGCCGGCCGCGCGGAGCTGGTCAATGCGGGCCATCCCCGGCCGCTCCGGCTGCGCGGCGGCACCGTGGAGGAGATCGCCCTCGCGGCCGATCTGCCGTTCGGCGTCGCGTCGTCGGGTGCCTACCGCGTGCAGGACGTGGAGCTGCGGCCGGGTGACCGGCTGATCATGCTGACCGACGGGATGCAGGAGCGCAGCGCCACCGAGGTCGATCTGCCCGCGCTCATCGCCGGTACCCGGGAGCTGCACCCGCGGGAGGCGGTCCGTGCCCTGGCCGGGGCCGTGGCCGACGCCGCCGAGGGCCGTCTCACCGACGACGCCACCGTGATGTGCCTGGACTGGTACGGCCCGCAGGGTGTCCGCCGGGACGCGGAGACCGGTGCGAACCTGCGCCGGACCTCACGGCGGCAGTAGGGTCGGAAGAGGGCGATCCGCACGCCGGCCTGCCGTGCGGGTCCGGTCCTCTCCCCGTGAGCAATGGAAGTGATCGCCGTGGACATGGTCATCACGGTCGCCGTCGTACTGGCAGTGATCGTCCTCGCTCTCTTCATCGCCCGCCGCCGGAACGCCTCATCGGCGGGCCGCCCGGCCAGGCAGCCCCGACTGTCCCGCCGTCGCCGTTCGGGCGGCTCTCGCCGTCTGCGCTGAGGCGCCCCACGGAAGGACTTCCTGTGCATTCCCCACCACACCGCAAGGGCGGGACGGATTCCTCGCTGCCCGCACCCGGACTGGCCGAGGTCCGCATCGTCGCCGCCTCGGCAGAGGCGGCACGGGAGGTCGCCGAGGTCATCCGCCATCACTTCAGGGGGGCGGAACAGCGCAGCTACCCCGCCGGGGCGGGCAGCACCGGCACCCGCCTCCACCTGACGGTGGACACCACCGCGGCGGGTCACCGGTCCGCCAGGGAGGCGTCGGACACCTCGGCCCCGCATGCCGACGAGATCCGCAGCGCGGGCACCGCCGCGTCCCGCCCGGAGCGGCAGCCGGAAGCACCATGACATCCACGGCTCATCGCTGAGCGGTTCCCACGGCACAAGGCAAAGGCCGAAGCAAAGAGAAAGGCAAGGAGGTCGTTTGCTCCTTGCCGNGAAAGGCAAGGAGGTCGTTTGCTCCTTGCCGCTTTCAACCTATAGCGCACCGGGGGCCTTGCGGCAAGACCCGGGGTGTGCTGCAGAATCTCCGGCCTGAGCCAGAACCTGCGGAAATCTGCGGATCGCGCAGTACGTGCGTGCTTGTCGCCGTATGGGGCTCGGGGGGACAGGAAACCTTCGGCGGGACGCGTGTGCCGGGGTCTTCGGCCGTGCCGCCGGGGCCCGGTCGCCGCGGGGCCCGTTCTCCCGCGGCCTCCGGGGCGCGCCCGGCCGCAGCCGAACCCATGATCGGAGCCGATGCCGTGAACGCCACGACCACCAGCGCGTTCGACCTTCCCGAGCGCCTCTCGCACAAGGCCGGTCCGGCGCTGATCGCCCGTGACGAGCAGCACCTCGCGGCCGTCGCGGCGTGTCTGGAGCAGACGGTCGCCGAGCTGTCCGACCGCCTTGCCGCCGAGCGCAGGGCGCCCGGCGGCAAGGGCCGGCAGGCGATGGACCGGGACGCGGAGATCCACCGGCTGACCGCCCGCCTGCGCACGCTGCGCCGGTTCGGCCTGGACCTGTGCCTGGGGCGCATGGTCCCCGCGGACGATTCCGAGCCGGTGTACATCGGACGGCTCGGCCTCACGGACGGCGCGGGCCGCCGGCTGCTGCTCGACTGGCGCTCCCCCGCGGCCGAGCCGTTCTTCGGAGCGACCCACGCCAACCCGATGGGGCTGGCGAGCCGCCGCAGGTACCGCTGGACGCGCGGCCGGATCAGCGACTACTGGGACGAGGTGTTCACCCCGGAGGGGCTGGAGGGGCATGCCGCGCTCGACGACCAGTCCGCCTTCATCGCCGGCCTGGGCGGTCACCGGTCGGCACGGATGCGGGACGTGCTGGGCACCATCCAGGCCGATCAGGACGCCATCATCCGGGCCGGTTCGCGCGGCGCGCTGGTGGTCGACGGCGGCCCGGGTACGGGGAAGACCGTCGTCGCCCTGCACCGCGCCGCCTACCTGCTGCACTCCGATCCCCGCCTCGGTCGCCGCCGGGGCGGCGTGCTCGTCGTCGGCCCGCACCGGCCGTACCTGGGCTATGTGGCGGATGTCCTGCCAAGCCTCGGCGAGGAGGGCGTGCAGATGTGCACCCTGCGCGACCTCGTCGCCGAGGGAGCCGGGGCCGTGGCCGAGACCGATCCGGAGGTGGCCCGGCTGAAGTCGTCCGCGGACATGGTGAAGGCGATCGAGACGGCCGTCAGGTTCTACGAGGAACCGCCCGCCGGGGAGACGACGGTCGAGACCGACTGGTGCGACATCCGGCTGACCGCCGACGACTGGGCCGTGGCGTTCGAGGCGGCGGAACCCGGTGCCCCGCACAACGAGGCGCGCGACCAGATCTGGGAGGAGCTGCTCACCGTGCTGGTGGACAGGTACGGGGACGACGCCCCGGCCGGCCCGCTCCGGATGTCGCTGCTGCGCAGCAGGGAGCTGCGCGCCGCCTTCGGCCGCGCGTGGCCGCTGCTGGAGGCGGCCGACCTCGTCGGGGACCTGTGGTCGGTGCCCGCCTACCTGCGGATGTGCGCCCCCTGGCTCGGCCCTGACGAGGTCCGGAAGCTGCAGCGCAAGGACGTCCGGGCCTGGACGGTGTCCGACCTGCCGCTCCTGGACGCGGCGCGGCAGCGGCTCGGCGACCCGGAGGCGTCGCGGCGCAGGCACCGGCACGACGCCTCGGTCGCCGCCGAACGCGCGCGCATGGCCGGTGTCATCGAGCACCTGCTGGAGGCCGATGACGACGGTGAGGGCGCGGTGACCATGCTGCTCGGGCAGGACCTGCGGGACACCCTGGCCGAGGGGTACGCGCCGCCGGCCGCGGAGCCGGACCGGCTCGCCGGGCCGTTCGCGCACATCGTCGTGGACGAGGCGCAGGAACTGACCGACGCCGAGTGGCAGATGCTGCTGCTCCGCTGCCCGTCCCGGAGCTTCACCGTCGCCGGGGACCGTGCGCAGGCCAGGCGCGGTTTCACGGAGTCGTGGCGGGAACGGCTGGAGCGGGTGGGGCTGGACCGGATCACCCTGGCGTCCCTGAGCATCAACTACCGGACGCCGGAAGAGATCATGGCGGAGGCCGAGCCGGTCATCCGGGCGGTGCTCCCGGACGCGAATGTGCCGGTCTCCATCCGCAGGGGCGGGGTCCCGGTCGTCCGCGGATCGGCGGCGGATCTGGACACGGTCCTCGACGACTGGCTCGCCGCCCATGCCGAGGGGATGGCGTGCGTCATCGGCGATCCCGCGTTCCGGGGNGATCATGGCGGAGGCCGAGCCGGTCATCCGGGCGGTGCTCCCGGACGCGAATGTGCCGGTCTCCATCCGCAGGGGCGGGGTCCCGGTCGTCCGCGGATCGGCGGCGGATCTGGACACGGTCCTCGACGACTGGCTCGCCGCCCATGCCGAGGGGATGGCGTGCGTCATCGGCGATCCCGCGTTCCGGGGGAGGTCCCGTGTCCGGTCGCTGGCCCCGGAGCTGGCGAAGGGGCTGGAGTTCGACCTGGTCGTGCTCGTCGATCCGCAAGGGTTCGGCGAGGGCGTCGAAGGAGCGGTCGACCGCTATGTCGCGATGACCCGGGCGACCGGGCGGCTCGTCATCCTCACCAGCCCCTGACGCCGGCCGGCCGCCTCAAGGCCGACGCGCTGTCCCGCGCGGGCGGGACGGGAAGGGGTTACGCGCGGGAGGCGGGCGGCGCTACGTTGGGCGGCGACAGCGGCACCCGGCAGGGCGGGGGATCTGGCGATGGCACAGCATGCGGACGGCACCGGCGGGCGGATCTCCGGGATCGACACCTCGGTGCCGCATTCGGCGCGCATCTGGAACTACTGGCTGGGCGGCAAGGACAACTACCCCGCCGACCGGGCGATGGGCGAGCAGATCCTCGCGTACTTCCCGGAAATCGTGGAGAACGCCCGCGGCAACCGGTACTTCCTGTGCCGTGCGGTCCGGTATCTGGCCGGGGAGGCCGGCATCCGGCAGTTCCTGGACATCGGCACCGGGCTGCCCACGGTGGACAACACCCATCAGGTCGCGCAGCGGATCGCCCCCGAATGCCGGATCGTCTACGTCGACAACGACCCGCTGGTGCTGGCCCACGCCCGGGCCCTGCTCTCCAGCGCCCCGGAGGGCGCCACCGCCTACCTGGACGCCGACGTGCGCGATCCGGAGGGCATTCTCCGGGCCGCCGCGGCGACGCTGGACTTCACCCGGCCGGTCGCGCTGATGCTGCTGGGCATCATGCAGTTCGTCGAGGACACCGGCCAGGCGTACGACATCGTGCGGCGCCTGATGGACGCGCTGCCCGCAGGCAGCCATCTCGTCCTCTCCCACCCCACCAACGCCGTCCGCGGTGCCCGGATGGACGAGGCCGTACGGCAGTGGAACGACGGCGGCGGCTCGCCCCGGCTCAGTCTGCGCACCCCCGAGCAGGTCGCCCGCTTCTTCGACGGGCTGGAGCTGCTGGATCCGGGGGTGGGCTCCACGGCGCTGTGGCGGCCGGAGCTCTTCGCCGCCGACGAGACCCGCCCGATCGACGACTTTGGCGGCATGGCCCGCAAGAACTGACCCGGAGCTCCGCCGGGAGCGCCGGCCCCGCCGGGGGAGGAGCCGGCCGCGATGCGCCGGTCTCCGAGCAGTGGGTCTCCGAGCAGTGGTTCTCCGGGCAGTGGTTCTCCGGGCAGTGGCCGCGGGCGGCCGCGCCCGGGGCCGCGTGGCCGGTCAGTCCTGGTGCAGGGTGCGGGCCAGGACGGAACGGTGCGTGGGGCGGGCCTCCTCGTAGAGGCGGCGGCCCCTGTCGGTGAGCAGCACGAAAATGCCGCGGCGGTCCATTTCGCACAGGGCGCGCTGGACCAGCCCGGCGCGCTCCAGCCGGGCGGTGAGCCGGGAGGCGGCGCTCTGGCTGAGCGGGACGGCCCCGGCCAGCTCGGCGGCGCGGCACTTGCCCCTTCCGCAGGCGGCGAGCTTCTCCAGGGCCTCGAACTCGCTGACGCCGATGGAGTGGCGCTGCTGGAGCTCACGCTCCAGGGCATTCCAGACCGCGGCATGACGGGCCAGCAGCGTGTGCCAGTCCGCCAGCAGCCTGCCTTCGTCCAGATCGCTCACGACGGGCAGAGTAACATGCGCGTGAATTTTATGCGAGCGCATTAAATGCGTTGGGATTAGATGCATGCGCATGTAGTGTCTCGCCCATGAGTTCATCCACGACCTCGACCTCGTGGGACGCCAGGCTGTGGGGCGTCCTGCTCACCGTCTCTCTCGTTGTCGGCCTCGATGCGCTCGACGTGTCGATGGTGGCGGTGGCGCTGCCCTCCATCCAGGACGACCTCGGGCTCTCCACCAGCGCACTGCAGTGGGTGGTCAGCGGCTACATCCTCAGCTACGGCGGCCTGCTGCTGCTCGGCGGACGCACCGCCGACCTGCTCGGACGCCGCCGCGTCTTCCTCTGGGCGGTCGGCATCTTCGCCGTCGCCTCGCTCCTCGGCGGCCTGGTGGACGACGGTGCCCTGCTGATCGCCAGCCGTCTGATCAAGGGTGCGGCGGCGGCCTTCACCGCCCCGGCCGCGCTCTCCCTGATCACCACCACGTTCGCCGAGGGGCCCGCCCGCAACCGGGCGCTGGGCATCTTCGCCGTCTTCGGCGCCAGCGGCTACTCGGCCGGACTGGTCTTCTCCGGGCTGCTGACCGGCGTCGGCTGGCGCTGGACCTTCTTCCTGCCGGTGCCGATAGCCCTGATCGCACTGGTCGCCGCGCAGCGGCTGCTGCCCCGGGACGTGCCCTCCGCGCGGCACGGGGGCGGCTACGACTTCCCCGGCGCGGTGACCGGCGTCGCCGCCATGCTCACCCTGGTCTACACGGTGGTGGAGGCACCCGAGACCGGCTGGTCCGCGCCCCGCACCCTGCTGCAGTTCCTGGCCGCCGCGGTCCTGCTCACCGCCTTCCTGCTGATCGAGGCGCGCAGCCGGCACCCGCTGATCCGGCTGGGCATCCTCCGCTCCGGCCCGCTGGCCCGCGCCAACCTCGGCGTCGCCGTCTTCTTCGGCGGCTACCTGGGCTTCCAGTTCGTGCTGATGCTCTACCTGCAGTCGGTGCTGGGCTGGTCGCCGCTGGAGACCGCGCTCGGCTTCCTGCCCGCGGCCCTGATCGTCGCCTTCGGCTCCCCGCGCATGGAGCCGCTGATCAACCGCTTCGGCACCGCGCGCACCATCGCGGGCGGCGTGGTGGCGCATCTCCTCGCCTACGTGCTGTTCCTCGTCCTGGACAGGGACCTGCCCTATGCGGCGGGCACCCTGCCCAGCATGATCCTGCTCGGCATCGGCTTCATGCTGGCCTTCGCCTCCTTCAACATCCAGGCCACCGCCGGCGTCCCGGACCACGAGCAGGGCCTGGCCGGCGGCCTGCTCAACACCTCGGTACAGGTCGGCGGGGCGCTCGGGCTGGCCGTGGTCACCGCGGTGCTGACCGCCAACGGCGAGGGCCGGGGACGGGAAGGCGCCGACGCGCTGCTGGCCGGCTTCGGCCCGGCGCTGTACACGGTCACCGGCTTCGCCGCGCTGGGCCTGGTCATCGCACTGTCCGGGACGCTCCGGCGCGGCGGCAAGAGCCCGGCGGGGCGGCCGGACCCGGTCGCGGCCGGCGCCGGGGCCGGGGACGGGGCCGGCCACCCGGCCGAGGCGGAACTCACCACCGTCCGCTGACCTCGCCCGGGGGGCGGCCGAGGGCCCGGGACACCCGGGCTCACCGGCCGCCCACCGGGCCGCTCTGGCAGCGCGGGCACCAGTAGACCGGACGCTCCCGGCCGCGCCCGTCGTGCTGTGCCATGGCGGAGCGGACCGGGGTGCCGCAGCGCAGGCAGGGACGGCCGGCCCGGCCGTAGACGTACAGCCGCTCGCCCCGCCGCCCGCCCGGGGCCGGGGCCCGGGCCGGGGCCGGGGCCCGGGCTGCGGTGACGGTGACTGGGACGGTGACGGCCGTGGTGGTGGTGGTGGTGCGGTCGGGGCGGTCGCGGTTGGCCTCCAGCAGCCGCCTGGCGTCGGCCACCAGCCGCTCCGGCGCGGCCACCTCCCCCACCGGCCGCCACGGCGTGGACCCGGCCAGGAAGCACAGCTCCGCCATGAAGACATTGCCCACCCCCGCCAGATTGCGCTGGTCCAGCAGGGCGGCGCCCAGCGGGCGCGCCGGATCGGCCAGCAGCCGCCGCAGCGCCTCCCGCGCGTCCCAGTCCTCCCCCAGCAGATCCGGCCCCAGATGCCCCACCGCCCGCGCCTCGTCCCGGGTGCGCAGCAGCTCCAGCACGGGCAGCCGGTAGCCGACCGCGCAGTGCCCGGCAGTGGACAGCACCGCCCGGATCTGGTGCGCCGGACCGCCCCGCCACCGCTCGCCCGAGCGGTACACCTGCCAGGAGCCATCCATCCGCAGATGCGAATGCAGGGTCAGCCCGCCCTCCAGCCGGGCCAGCAGGTGCTTGCCGCGCGGTGTGACCTCCAGCACCGTGCGCCCGCCCAGCCCGGCCGTGGCCAGCCGGGGAACGCGCAGGTCGGACCGGACCAGCCGGTGCCCGGCCAGCGCGTCGTGCAGCCGGCGCGCGGCCTGCCAGACCGTGTCTCCTTCGGGCATACCCCCCATGATGCCCGGGCCCTCCGACAGCCGGGCGGCTGTGCGAGAGCTGTACAAGAAGGGCCGGAGGGCGAAAGATACGGCCTCACGCGATCCACCTTCATCTCGCCTGGGGGGCGGACGGAGGACGAGCGCCATGCAGCGCACCCCCTTTTCCGGTTCCGTCCAGGGGTCGGGTTTACCCGCCCGGCTGACGGCCGGCCGCCGCTCGCTGGCCCACGGCGGCCTGGCGGTCGTCTCGCTCCTGGTCTTCATGCTGGGCGGGCTGGCCCTCGGGCTGCCCGGGCTCGGGCTGGCCGTCGGCCTGTGGCTGGCGGCGGTCGGCGGCCGGCACGTGCTCGCCGGCCGGTGGAGACTGCACCGGGCCGAGCGCGACCGGGCCGCCTGCGCCGAGCGCTGGGAACGCACCCGGCGGGCCCGCGAGGAGTACGCGGCCCGCCACGACGGCATGACCTACCAGCGCGAATCCGTCCGGGAGGCCCGCGGCTTCGGCCGGATCGACCAGGACGTCCCCGAGGATCTCGCCGAGCGCGAGCGGCGGCTGGCCCGGGAAGGCGGCGCCGGCCGGCGGCAGTGGCGGCGGGAGGCCGCCGAGCTGGACTGGTCCGCGGCCCTCGCCCGGCACGCCGCCGGGCTGACCGCCCTGTCCGTGCTGCGCACCCGGGTCCGTGGCTTCCCGGTCACCGTCTTCGACCTGCCGCTGGTCGACGAGGACGACGCCTGGGAGCTCTGCCGCTTCACCGGTGCCGCGCGGGCGGCCGAGGCCGCCCGGGACTACCTCACCGTCTGGTGCGTCGCCCTGCCCCTGGCGCTGCCCTACGTCTCCTCCGCCGCCGCCTGGGAGGACGAGCCGCCGGACGAGGGAGACGGGCCGGCCGGGGAGGCACACGGGGGCGGCGGCGCACTCACCGACGACTGGGAGGCGGCCCGGCTGCTGCTGTCCGTGCCCGAGGTGCGCGCCTCGGCGCTCGACCCGCGGGCCACGCCCTGGTGGGTGGAGGGCGAACGGCTGCTGGCCTGCGTGCGCAGCAACGACGGCGTGGCGCCGGAACGGGTGGCGGAGGTGGCGGCCGAGCTGGCCGGGCTGGCCGGCCGGTTTCCGTGGGCCGGGCTGGAGCGGTACCGGATTCCGTTCCCCGACCCGCACGGTGCCGCCTGCGTCCGGCTCACCCACCGCTGGTACGGGCGGCAGGACGGCCCCGGGGTGATCCGCTGGGAGGCGCAGCGGCTCACCCGCACCGGCCTGCGTGCCTTCGTCCGCACCGGGCAGCTCGTCCGGCTCGGCCCGGAATTCCTCTGGCTGACCGAGCCCGTCCCCGGCACCCCGCACGACGACGCGCCCGAGGACCCGGCCCCGGTGCGTCGCTGAGGCCACCGGGGCCGCGCCACCCGGCACGCACGGGTCCGGCACGCACGGCCCGGCACGCACGGCCCGGCGGCGCTTGACCTTGTCGTGACGTCAACGTCTCTACTGGGCGTATGCGGATTGGAGAGCTGGCCGCGATGGCCGGGGTGACGCCCCGGACCGTGCGGCACTATCACCGGATCGGCCTGCTGCCGGAGCCCGAGCGCAAGCCCAACGGCTACCGCTCGTACGGGCTGAGGGACGCCGTGCGGCTCAGCCGCATCCGGCGCCTGACCGGACTGGGCCTGAGCCTGGACGAGGTCGCCGAGGTGCTGGAGGACGGCACCCCCGGCGCCGACCTGCACGAGGTGCTGACCGAGCTGGACGCCGAGCTGGCCCGCCAGGAGGACGCCATCCGGCGCCGCCGGGCCCGGATCGCCGAGCTGATCGAGCTGGCCGACGCCCACCCCGGCGGGCTGCCCGCCGAGGCCCCGGTCTCCCCCGAGCTCAACGCCCTGTTCGCCGAGATGGCCGAGGCGGCCGCGCTGCTGCCCGGGCCCGAACCGGCCGCGGCCGCCCGGGAGCGGGAACTGCTGGCCATGCTGGAGTCCTCGCCCACCGCCGAGGCCGGCGGCTGGCTGGCGGGCCTGCGGCAGGCCATGGGCAGCGGCCCCGAGGCGATGCACCGGGCCTACCGGGTGTACGAGCGGATGGACGAGCTGGCCGACGCCGCACCGGACGACCCCCGGGTCGGCGAGCTGGCCCGCGCCATCGCCGCCATGGTGCCGGACGAGGTGGCCCGGGCGGTCGGAGCAGCCGCGCCCGAGGACACCGACGGCGGCTTCGCCGAGGCGTTCTTCGCCGCATACGCACCGGCCCAGGCCGAGGCGGTACGGCAGGCCGTGGCGCTGGTACGCGAGCGGGCCCGGTGAGCGGCGCCGCGGCCCGGGCCGCCACTGTCACGCTGCGGCTGGCACGCCACGAATGCACCCTCTACAGCAGCCTGCTGCGCCGGCTGGTGCTGCGCCGTCCGCACGGTGTGGGCCCCGGCGACACGGCCGTCGGCTACGCCCGCGGACAGCTCTTCACGGTCCAGGTGATGCTGTTCGTCTCGGTGGTGGAGACGGTGGCGCTGGCCTTTCTGATCCCCTGGCCGCTGGTGCACGCGATCGTGCTGGCGATCGACCTGTGGGGCATCCTGTTCATCCTGGGCCTGCAGGCCGCCTGCGCGGTGCGCCCGCACGTGGTCGGCGCGGACGGCTCGCTGCGGCTGCGCTACGGCGCGCTGGTCGACATCAGAATTCCGGCCGGCCGGATCGCCTCGGTGCGGCGGGAACGCCGCCACTCGGCCCGCGGGCTGCTCCGCACCGACGCGGACGGGCGGGCGGAGCTGGCGATCTCCGGCGAGACCTCGCTGGTCGTGGAGCTGACCGAGCCGGTGGTCTTCCGCCGCCCGCTGGGCCGTACCGCCACCGCCCGGACCGTCCGCTGGTACGCCGACGACCCCGCCGCGGCCCTGGCCGCGCTCACCGCGGCCACCGCTGCCACCGCGGCCACCGCGGCGGACGGGGCCACCGCAGCGGGCGGGGCGGACGCGCCGTCCGCCGGACGCCGGGCCGAAGTGGCGGAATAGCCCCCGGAGTTGCCCCCGCGGGCCGCCCCGGGAGGGGAGGGCGGGGTTCCGGGACCGAGCCGTCACCTTCCGGTCACCTGCGCGACCGCCGCGCTTTCACCGCCGCACCCACCGTGATGGTGTGAAACGCATCCTGAGTATCGTCCTCGCGGTGCTGCTGCTCGGCGGCGTGACGGCCGTGCTGCTCCGCGAAGCGGGCGCGGACGACGACGGCGGCACGGCAACGACGACCGTGTACGGCATGGTGGGCTCCGAGAAGTCCGGGTTCTTCGCCGATCCGGAGGTGACCCGGGTCCTGGCCGACCGGGGCCTGACCGTGCGGATCGACCCGGTCGGCTCCTGGGCCATGGAGGAGGCCGACCTCGACGGCTACGACTTCGCCTTCCCCGGCAGCCAGGGGCCGGCCGACGTGCTCCAGCAGCGGGTCGGCGACACCGAGCTGCCGGCCCGGCCCTTCTACTCCCCGCTGGTGGTGATGGCCCGCTCCTCCGCCGCCCGGGTGCTGGCGGACAACGGGCTGGCCGAACTCGACGGCGAGCGCCGCGGGCTGCTGCGCATGGCCCCCTACCTGGCCGCCGTGGAAGAGGGGCGCACCTGGCAGGAACTGGCCGGTGCCGAGCGGCACACCGAACTCTCCGGCACGCTCTACGTCTCCACCACCGACCCGCTGGCCTCCAACTCCGGCGCCCTGTACCTGGCCGCCGCCTCCTATGTGGCGGACGGCGACCGGGTGGCCGACGGCGCGGAGGCCATCGAGCGCACCGCTCCGCTGCTGCGCCGCCTGATCCAGGTGCAGGGCGCCCAGCAGTCCAGCTCCGACGCCCCGTTCCGGGACTTCCTCAGCGGTATCGGCAACTCGCTGGTGCTGGTCTACGAGTCGCAGGTGGCGTCCCTGCTGCTGAACGGCGAGCAGCCGCCCGAGGACCTGGTGGTGCTCTACCCCGACACCACCGTGGCCAGCGACCACACCGTGGTGCCGTTCACCGAGGCGGGCAGGCGGCTCGGCGATCTGCTGGCCGACGACCCGGAGCTGCGCGCCCTGGCGGTCCGGCACGGCTTCCGGCCACAGGGCTCCACGGCCGAGTTCGCCGCGGCGACGGCCGGGCTCACCGGCTACCTCAACCACGATCTGACCGGGGTCCGCCAGGCGCCCTCGCCCACCTCTCCGGTGCTGCGGGACATGGCCGAGCGGGCCCGGGAACAGGAGGCCCGCCCATGACCCGGACGGTGCGGACGCTGGCGGCCGGCGCGCTGCTCGCGTTCACCGCGCTGACCACCGCCTGCACCGGCGGCGGCAGCGACGGCGGCGGCAGTGACGGCGGCGGCGGCAGTGACGGCGGCAGCGGCAGCGGTGAGGAGATCACCGTCCGTATCCTGGCCGGCAGCGAGCTGGAGGACACCGGGGCGCTGCTGGAGCGGGCCGCCGAGGAGACCGGCGTCCGCGCCGAGATCACCTTCAGCGGCACCCTGGAGGCCAGCCGCCTGCTCGCCTCCGGCGGCGAGAACGCGGCCGGCTACGACGCCGCCTGGCTGGCCACCAACGACTACCTGCGGCTGCACCCCGGTGCCGCCGAGGTGATCGTCTCCGAGACCCCGGTGATGACCTCACCGGTGGCACTGGGGGTCCGGCGGGAGGCCATGGACCGCCTCGGCTGGGACGCCGGGCAGGTCACCTGGGAACAGATGCACCGGGCCGCCGCCGACGGGGAGCTGACCTTCGGCATGACCGACCCGGTCCGTTCCAACTCCGGCTACAGCGCGCTGATCTCCGTCGCCTCCGCGCTCTCCGGCGCCCAGTCCGCGCTGACCGCCGAGGACATCGACACCGGCCGCGAACGGCTGCAGGAGTTCTTCGCCGGGCAGCGCCTCACCTCCGGCTCCTCCGGCTGGCTGGCCGAGGCCTTCGCCGGCCGCACGGATGTGGACGCGCTGATCAACTACGAGTCGGTGCTGCTCTCCCTCAACCGCGACCACGACGCCGGGCTGGCCGTGGTGCTGCCCGCCGACGGCGTGGTCTCCGCCCGCTACCCGCTGACCACGCTCTCCTCCGCCTCCCCGGAGGCCCGGGACGCGCTGCGCACCCTGGCCGGCTGGCTGCGCGGGGAGGAGGCGCAGCGGGCCCTCACCGAGCAGACGCTGCGCCGGCCGGTGATCCCGGAGGTGGCGCCGGCGGAGGCGATCGAGGGCGAGGGCCGCCGCGAACTGCCCTATCCCGGCTCCCTGGAGGTCGCCCACGGTCTGCTGGAGGCGTTCGACAGCGAGCTCCGCCGGCCCTCGCGCACCGTCTATGTGCTGGACGTCTCCGGCTCGATGGAGGGCGAGCGGCTGGCCGCGCTGAAGTCGGCGCTGCGCCGGCTGACCGGCAGTGAGACCGGCGGGACCGCGCCCGGCGAGACGTTCCGGGAACGCGAGGAGGTGACCCTGATGCCGTTCTCCACCTCGGTGCTCTTCACCGAGACGCACACCGTGGACCCTGCGGACCCGGAGGCCGCGCTGGCCGCCGTCCGGGAGACCATCGACGGCCTCTACACCGTCGCCGACACCAATGTGTACGGCAGCCTGATGGAGGCCTACGACGTGCTGGCCGAGGAGTCCCCGGACGATGCCTTCACCTCGATCGTGCTGATGACCGACGGCGAGAGCAACCACGGCCCGGACGCACAGGACTTCACCGCCTTCCACGAGGACCTGCCGGAGGCGCAGCGGACCGTCCCGGTGTTCACCGTGCTGTTCGGCGAGGCCGCGCCCGCGGAGCTGGCAGGCATTGCCGCGCTGACCGGCGGGGAGGTCTTCGACGCGGTCAACGGCTCCCTCGACGACGCCTTCCGGGAGATCCGTGGCTACCAGTGACGGGACGGGACGCGGCACGGGGGGCGGCGGCGCGAACGGCGGCGGCGCTCGGCGGCCGGTGAACGGGCTGCTGCGCCGGCTGGAGTCCCGCAAGAACCTCACCGGCAGCGCCTGCGCCCTGGCCGGGGTGGCCCTGGCCCTGGCCGGGGCCACCGGGCCGTGGTGGCCGGCCGTGGTGGCCGCGCTGTATGCGGCCGGGGCGCTGCTGGCTCCGCCGGAACGGCCCGATCCGCCGCGCTTCGCCTCGCCCGGGGAACTGCTGGCCGCGCTGCGCACCGATCTGGCCGTGCTGCGCGGCTACCTGGCCGGGCTGGAGCTGCCGGCCCCGGCGACCACCCGGCTCGGCGAGCTGGACGGCCTGCTGGAGGGGCTGACCGGTGCGGAGGAGACCGCGCGGGATGCGCGGGTGCTGCACGCGCTGGGCAGTGCCATCCGCCAGGACATCCCGGAGGCGGTGGACGGCTATCTGCGCACCCGGTGGTGGTCGCGGCTGGCGCCGGGCACCGAGTCCCCGGAGGAACAGCTCCGCCGCCAGCTCGACTCGCTGCACGCCGAGCTGACCGGGCTGGCGGGCTCGGTACGGGAGTCCCTCGAACTGCGTCAGCAGTCCCACACCCACTACCTGGAACTGCGCCGCCCCGAACCCGGCGGGGACGAGCCAGGCCGGGACGAGCCAGGCGGGGACAAGACGGGCCGGGACGGGTCCGGCGGGGACGGGTCCGGCGGGGACGGGCCGGGGCGGGGCGGCGCACCGGAGGACCCGCGCCGCGGGCGGCGCTGACGCCCCGCACAGCCGTCTGTCAGTGCCGGCGGGTACGTTCGTTCGTGCCTTCGCACGGACCCGAGGAGACCGCCGATGACGCACGGGACGCCCTCCCCGCACCCCCAGCCGCACCCCGCCGACCAGCACAGTGTCATCCAGGTGCGCGGCGCCCGGGAGAACAACCTGGCGGATGTCTCGCTGGACATCCCCAAGCGCCGGCTGACGGTCTTCACCGGGGTCTCCGGCTCCGGGAAGTCCTCCCTGGTCTTCGGCACCATCGCCGCCGAGTCGCAGCGACTGATCAATGAGACGTACACGGCGTTCATCCAGTCCTTCATGCCGAGCCTGGGCCGCCCCGATGTGAACGGGCTGCACAATCTCAGCGCGGCCATCGTGGTGGACCAGGAGCGGATGGGCGCCAATTCGCGGTCCACGGTCGGCACCGCCACCGACGCCTACACCATGCTGCGGATCGTCTTCAGCCGGCTGGGCTCCCCGCACATCGGCACCTCCAGCGCCTTCAGTTTCAACAGCCCGGAGGGCATGTGCTCCCGGTGCGAGGGGCTGGGCGAGGTCTCCGACATCGACACCGACGGGCTGGTGGACCGCGAGCTCTCGCTCAACGAGGGCGCCATCACCGTCCCCAACTTCCAGGTGGGCTCCTGGTACTGGCAGATCATGGCCGGCTCCGGCTTCTACGATCCGGACAAGAAGCTGCGGGATTTCACCCCCGAGGAGTGGAAGATCTTCCTGCACGGCCCGGCGCAGAAGGTCAAGGTCGGCACCAACACCTTCACCTACGAGGGCCTGGTGGTGAAGGTCCAGCGGCTGTTCCTCAGCAAGGACCGCGAGTCCATGCAGTCCCACATCCGGGCGTTCGTGGACCGCGCGGTGGTCTTCGCGCCCTGCCCGGAGTGCGGCGGCTCCCGGCTCAGCCAGGCCGCGCTCTCCTCCACCATCAGGGGCACCAACATCGCCCAGTGCTCGGCCATGCAGATCAGCGATCTGGCGGAATTCGTCCGGGAGATCGAGGAGCCGTCCGTCGCCCCGCTGCTGGCCACGCTGCGGCAGACCCTGGATTCCCTGGTGGAGATCGGCCTCGGCTATCTCTCCCTGGACCGCCCCTCGGCCACGCTCTCCGGCGGCGAGGCACAGCGGGTGAAGATGGTCCGCCATCTGGGCTCCAGCCTGACCGATGTCACGTATGTCTTCGACGAGCCCACCGCCGGCCTGCACCCGCACGACATCCAGCGGATGAACGGCCTGCTGCGGCGGCTGCGGGACAAGGGCAACACCGTCCTGGTGGTGGAGCACAAACCCGAGGTGATCGCCATCGCCGACCATGTGGTCGATCTGGGCCCCGGCGCCGGCGCGGAGGGCGGCCGGATCTGCTACACCGGCGATGTCCCCGGGCTGCGCGCCTCGGGGACGCTCACCGGCCGCCATCTCGACCACCGGGCCGGGCTCCGCACCGCGCCGCGCCGGCCGCTGGGCCACCTCTCCGTCTCCGGCGCCACCCGGCACAACCTGCAGGACGTCTCGGTCGACATCCCGCTCGGCGTGCTCACCGTGGTGACGGGCGTGGCCGGCTCCGGCAAGAGCTCCCTGGTCCACGGCTATCTGGCCGGGCAGGAGGGGGTGGTGGTCGCCGACCAGTCCCCGATCCGGGGCTCCCGGCGCAGCAACCCGGCCACCTACACCGGGCTGCTCAACCCGATCCGCACCGCCTTCGCCAAGGCCAACGGCGTCAAGGCGGCGCTGTTCAGCGCCAATTCCGAGGGTGCCTGCCCGAACTGCAACGGCATCGGCCTGGTCTACACGGACCTGGCGATGATGGCGGGCGTCGCCTCGGTCTGCGAGCAGTGCGAGGGCCGTCGCTTCACCCCAGAAGTGCTGTCCTACACGCTGCGCGGGAAGAACATCGCCGAGGTGCTGGACATGTCGATGGCCGAGGCGCACGAGTTCTTCCCCTCCGGGCAGGCCCACGCCATTCTGGACCGCCTGGTCGATGTGGGGCTGGGCTATCTGCGGCTCGGCCAGCCGCTGAACACCCTCTCCGGCGGGGAGCGGCAGCGGGTCAAGCTGGCGATCCACATGGCCGAGAAGTCCGCCACCTACATCCTGGACGAGCCCACCACCGGTCTCCATCTGGCCGATGTGGACCGGCTGCTGGCCATGCTCGACCGGCTGGTGGAGGACGGCAACACGGTGGTGGTCATCGAGCACCACCAGGCGGTGATGGCGCACGCCGACTGGATCATCGACATGGGCCCGGGCGCCGGGCACGACGGCGGCCGGGTGGTGTTCACCGGCACCCCCGCCGAGCTGGTCGCGGACGCCGACACCCTGACCGCCCGCCACCTGCGGGAGTACATATCCGCCCCGGAGGCGACACAAGACTAGGGTGGTGTGCATGCCGGAGCAGCCACATTCCAGCGTGCCGGTCCGTGCCCGGCTCGGCGCTATCGAGCTGGAGGAGAGGCAGGCCCTGGCCGCCTACCGTCATCGCCAGGCGCGCGGAGTCCCGGCCGGGGTTCCGCACGAGGAAGCCTTCCGCAGGGTATTCGCAGACGACAAGTCCATTCCGGGCCGGTAACGGCGTTCATCCCTTCGGCGAACGCGGTGCGCCCGGCCCCGGCGGGCCGGGGAAGGCGGCCGGGGTGGCGAGCTGCAGATTTCCGGAAGAAACCGGCGGGAGCGGCTCCTCCGTGCTTCCTTAGGATGCGCGGATGGAGAGCCGCACCAAGCGTCATCTGACCGCCGACCAACTGGACGCGCTGCTGCGCGAGGCCACCGGAGTCGGCTGCCGTCTCGAAGCCGAACTGACGGGTGGCTGGTACAACGCCGCCTACCGGGTGGTGCTGGACGACGGCCGCCCGGCCGTGGTGAAGATCGCCCCGCCCTCCGAGGTCCCCGTGCTGCGCTACGAGCGCGGCATCATGGCGACGGAGGCCATGGTCTACCGGCGGGCCGGCGCCCACGGCGGCATCCCGGGCCCCGATGTGCTGCTGGAAGGGCCGGGCTTCGTCGTCATGTCACTGCTGCCCGGCGTCCCCTGGGACAAGGCCGCGGACGGCCTGGCGCCCGAGACTGAGTCGGCGCTGCGGCGGGAACTGGGCCGGGTGGTGGCGCGGCTGCACACCATGGAGTCCCCGGACGGACGGTTCGGCTACCCGGCTCCCGAGGCCGGGCTCTCCGCGCCGGACTGGCGCACCGCCTTCTCCCTCATGGTCGAGGCGCTGCTGGACGACGCCGAGCGGTGGGACTCCCGGCTCGGCGCCGCGCCGGAGGAGATCCGCGAACTGGTGGACGCCGGCGGCTACGCCCTGAAGGAGGTCACCGAGCCCCGGCTGATCCACTTCGACCTGTGGCCCGGCAACATCTTCATCGACCCCGACGAGCCCCGGATCACCGGCCTGATCGACCACGAACGGGCCTTCTGGGGCGACCCGGTCGCCGAACTGATCTCCCTGGCCTTCGGCGGCGACATCGACGAGGACAGCGATGTGGTGGCCGGCTACCGGGAGGCGGGCGGCGAGCTGAAGTTCGACCGCGCCTACCACCACCGCATGGCCCTGTACCGGATGTACCTCGGCCTGATCCTGGTCGTCGAATGCAGCCCGCGCGGCTACCAGGGCGAGCACAAGGAATTCACCGACAGGTACCTCGCCGAAGGCATCGCCGAATGCCGCACCTTCCTCTGAACCGCCGCTGAGCAGCCCGGTCGCACACCGGAAGCACGACACAGCACAACGGCCGGCTCCTCTTGACCGCCGTGCCGCTCGTCGATCGAGGAACGGCTGAGGAGACTGGCCACGGAGACACGGCTGCCTGCCCTGCCGGGACTGCCGGGGGCAGCGGCACGGCGGTAACCGGTGTAGACGGCAAGGGATTTGGGGCCGATACTGCCCGGGAGCCGCTGTGCAGCCGCCGCTGCCGTGTCGTTCCGTACCGGGTGGTGAGCGGCGGAGGTCCCGCCTGCGCCCGGCCGACCGCTCCGCCCAGACCCGCTGTGTCCGACGAGGAACGGAAGCCGCACATGAGAGTTGCCACCCTCCGGCGCGCCGCGACGCTGTTACTTCCGGGCGCGCTGCTCGCCACAGCCGTGACCGCGCTGCCCGCCGACGCGCAGGCCATGGACTGGTCGTACTACGCCCTGCGGTCCCCCGCGGGCAGTGCGGCCACCTGGTCCATCGGCCGGCTCACGGACGGCACGCACGCCAACGGGGACCATGATCTGACCGCCGATGTCGTGCTGGGCCTGGCCGCCACCGGTACCGGCGGTGAGGCGGCCGACCGGGCCACCGACTGGCTGGAGGACCGTGCCGACGACTACCTGAGCCCTCACGGCCACGGCACCTCACGGGTCCTGCGCACCGCCAAGCTGGCGCTGGTCGCCGATGTCCAGGGCCGTGACGCCGCCGATTTCGGCGGGCACGACCTGACCTCGATGCTGCGCGGCCGGCTGCGGCCGGACGGCCGGTTCACCGAGCCGGGCGGCCGGCACGGCCGGCCCACGACCGCCGACCGGATCTCGCATTCGATGGCCGTGCTGGCACTGGCCCGCACCGGTGAGGTACCGGAACAGGCGGCGGACTTCCTGGCCGCCCGGCCCTGCCCCGGGAACGGCTACCCGCTGGCCTTCACGCGGCGTCCGGGAACGGCATGCGTGCCGGATACGGACGCCACCGCGATGACCGTCCAGGCGCTGATCGCCGCCGGGCGGACGACGGAGGCGCACCTGGCGCTGGACTGGCTGCTGGCCCAGGGCACCTACGCGTACGGCCAGTACGGGCAGCTGGTGCAATGGAGCCGCACGGGCGGCATCGGGCCCGACCCGGTGACGACCTCGCGGGTGGCCCAGGCGCTGGCCGCGATCGGGGCCAGCGGCCAGCAGCGGTACGAGGTCAGCCTCGGGCTGCAGTTCCTCCAGTACCGCTGCAGCGGCCAGGACAAGACACTGCGCGGAGCGGTGTGGTACGGCTCGCCGGCCACGCCCTCGCTGTACGCCACGGCCCAGGCCATGCCGGGGCTGGCAGGCACCTGGCTGTACGGGATCGACGGCACGGCAGCGGACCCGGAGCCGCACGAGATCTACTGCTACAGCGACTGGGCGACCACCGGCACGCCGAGTGTCGGCGGCGACGGCGGCGGTGACATCGGCGGTGCCGCCGACGGGATCCCGGGCAGCGCCGTCAGCGGTTCCGGCAGCAGCTCCAGCAGCGGGAGCAGCGGGGGTTCGTCCGGCGGTTACGCGGTCGGCGGCACCTCGGAGGGCGGGTACTCCGTCAGCACGAGCACCACCACCGAGGGAACCACCTCCGAGGGCGGATACTCCGTCACCACCTCCACCACCTCCGAGGGCGGATACTCCGTCACCACCTCCACCACCTCGGAGGGCGGGTACTCCGTCAGCACGAGCACCACCACCGAGGGGACCACCTCCGAGGACGGGTACTCCGTCACCACCTCGACCACGTCCGAGGGGACCACCTCCGAGGGGACCACGGCCGGGACATCGGCGGGCGGCGACGCGGCCGTCGGCGGCAACTCGGGCGGCTGACTTGCCGGTTCGGCCGTGCGGCGCCACCGTCCGGCGCCATGATGGTCCCGGAGGTGAGGCCCTGTGGCCGTAGAGGTGTCGGACGCTCCCGAGGAGAGCCGGTACGAGGCACGGCTGGACGGCGCCGAAGAGGTGGCCGGTTACGCCGTGTACAGCCGTACTCCCGAGGTGATCACTTTTGTGCATACCGAGGTCGGTGAGGCGTACGGAGGCAGGGGGATCGGCTCGGCGCTGGTGCGCCACTCACTGGACGAGGCGCGCGAGCAGGGGCTGAGGGTGGTCGCCGCCTGCGCGTTCTACGCCGGCTGGATAGCGAAGCATCCCGAGTACGCGGATCTGCTCCAGTGACCGCCAGGGGCCGGGCGGAAACCCCCCGGCCCCTGGCGTTTTCGTTGAACAGTCATTGAAACGACGCGAAGTATTGACGCGTCTCAAGCCTGCATCTAGCGTCGCGCTCGCATTGAAACGACTCAATACTCAGCTTCGCGGAACGGCCGGCGGCCGTTGCCGCGAGCGGAAGGACGTCGTGATGACACCACACGGGCAGAACGCAGTGTCGCGCGCCCGGTCCCGGCGATGGCCGGTGACGCTGCCGGCCGCGCTGCTGGCCGGCGCGCTGCTGGCCGGCGGCACCGCCGGAACGAGCCACGCCGCCGACACCACCGCGGGCCGGGGCGGCCAGGGCAAGGGCAGCGCCCCGCAACTGGAGCACCTGGACCGCGGCCTGGTCGCCGTCTCCACCTCCGAGGGCGTGTTCCTCAGCTGGCGGCTGCTGGGCGACGAGGTCACCGGCCATACCGACAGCGGAATGGCGGGCGCGGACTTCCGCGTCTACCGCAACGGCCACCCCATAGCCACCGTCACCGATTCCACCAACTACCTCGACGCGGACGGCGATGCGGACGACCGGTACCGCGTCGCCCCGGTCGTCAAGGGCAAGGAGCGCGGTCGCAGCGACGCCGTCTCCGCCTGGGAGGAGGGCTACTACGACCTTCCGCTCAGCAAGCCCGCCGACGGCGTCACCCCGGCCGGGGAGAGCTACACCTATGCGGCCAACGACATCAGCGTCGGCGACGTGGACGGCGACGGCCAGTACGAATACATCGTCAAGTGGGACCCGTCCAACTCCAAGGACGTCTCCCAGGTCGGCTACACCGGCAATGTCTACATCGACACCTACCGCCTGGACGGCACCCTGCTGCACCGCATCGACCTGGGCGTCAACATCCGGGCCGGAGCGCACTACACCCAGTTCCTGGTCTACGACTTCGACGGCGACGGCCGCTCGGAGATGATGTTCAAGACCGCACCCGGGACGAAGACCGTGCGCTACGACGCGGACGGCGAGGTGACGTCCGAGCGCTACATCACCATGCCCCGGTCCGACCGCAGGGCCGGCTACAGCCACCAGGACGACTACCGGCTGAGCGCCGAGGGCTACTACGACCACCTGGTGGGCATGTTCCTCGGCTGGCACGAGCACCCCGAGGTGGTGGCCGGCAACTGGCCCGCCACCCTGGAGGCCGCCTTCGGCATCGAGGAGCAGTACGGCTACCCGCTCTCCCGCACCGACGCCGAGGCCCTGGCCGACCACTTCATCGACGTCTACGCCCCTGCCCGCAGCAGCCGCAACCAGCTGCGCGACTTCGAGGGCTTCATCCTGAGCGGTCCGGAGTACCTGACCGTCTTCGACGGCGCCACCGGAAAGGAGCTCCAGACCGTCCGCTACACCCCCGGCCGCGGGGACGACGGCCTGATGTGGGGCGACTACGCCATGTCCCGGATCGAGCCGGGCAACCGCGTGGACCGCTTCCTCTCCGCCGTCGCCTACCTGGACGGCAAGCGCCCCTCCGCCGTCTTCGCCCGCGGCTACTACACCCGCACCACGCTGGTCGCCTACCGCTGGAACGGCAAGCGGCTGGTCAAGGACTGGTACGTGGACAGCGGGCACGCCCCGATGTCCAACCCGTTCCACGACAGCCCGCACGGGGTCGACGGCACCGACCCCGAGTACGGCACCCTCACCACCCAGGGCTTCCACTCCATGACCGCCGCGGACGTGGACGGCGACGGCCGCCAGGAGATCGTCTACGGCGCCGCCACCCTGGACCACGACGGCTCCGTGCTCTACAGCTCCTTCGCCGAGGCCCCGCCGGAGAGCGCGGTCCCGGGCGAGGTGGTGCGCCTCGGCCACGGTGATGCCATGCACGTGGCGGACATCGACCCGGAGCGCCCGGGCAAGGAGATCTGGACGGTGCACGAGGGCGCGCGCTGGGCACCCTACGGCTACGTCCTGCGCGACGCCGCCACCGGCGAGATCCTGCACGGCGGCTACACCGGCCGGGACACCGGCCGCGGCATGGTCGGCGACATCGACCCGGAGACCCCGGGCCTGGAGGTCTGGGGCTCGCACGGCGCCGGCCTGTGGACGGCCGCCGGTGAGCAGATCGGCCCGGACATCCCCGGCACCAACATGTCGATCCGCTGGGCCGGTGACCTGACCACCCAGCTCGTCAACGGCGCGGCCACCACCGTGCTGGAGACCCCGACCATCGACGACTGGCGGCGCGGCACCCTGCTCACCGCCACCGGGACGCTCACCAACAACTGGACCAAGGGCAACCCGGGTCTGGTGGCGGACGTCTTCGGCGACTGGCGGGAGGAGATGCTGGTGCGCACCGAGGACAGCACCGCCGTCCGGATCTACGTCTCCACGGAGGTCACGGAGCACAAGCTGTACACGCTGATGCACGACCTGCAGTACCGGGTCGACACCGCGCGGCAGCAGACCACCTACAACCAGCCCTCCTACACCAGCTTCTACCTGGCGTCGGACATGGACTGGTCGGACGTCCCGGTGCCGCGGTTCCGCACCCCCTGCTGACGGCCCCCGGGCCGCGGGCCAGCCGCCGGCCGGCCGGCCGCCGGCGCAGCGCACCGCCCGC
>NZ_WTLH01000055.1 GCF_011421595.1 Streptomyces sp. YIM 98790
GGGTGGGGGCCCCGGCTGCTGCGGCGCCTGCTGCGGCGGCCCCGGCTGCGGTGCCTGCGGCGGCGGAGCGCCGCCGTACGGATTCGGCGGCCGGCCCCCCGGCCCCTGCTGCGGCGGATACGGCGGGTACTGCTGACCGGGCGGCGGATAGTCACCGTTCGGCATGGTTCTCCCCTCGCTGCGCCCGCTCCGCCCGCGCACCGGGCCGGGCGGGCCCCCACCCCGCCGGGCCGGCGAGGACGTCACCGGCCCGGCGACCCCCGTCGCCCCCCGTGGCCGGCCACCGCGCGATCGTATCCAAGCGGCCGGACGCCGCAGGCGCCACAATGTCCATCCCGCTCTCATCCCGCTCTCATCCCCGGGCGGCGCCCGCACCCCCACCGCCAGACTGGGGGCGGAAGGCCGAGTTTCGGGGGAAACAGGGGGACGGACGGTATGGAATTCGCGGTCCTCGGGCCCATGGAGATCCGGCGGGAGGACGGCCGCATCCAGGAGGTGTCCGGGCGGCTCCAGCGCACCCTGCTGGGTGTGCTGCTGGCTCAGCCCGGCCGGCAGGTCCCGGTCGACGCGCTGACCGCCGCGCTCTGGGGTGCACCATCGGACTCCCGTGCCGTCCACCGGCTCCAGCTCCACGTGCACCGGCTGCGCGGCGCGCTCGGCGCTCACGGCCGGCTGTCGCTGGGCCCCGAGGGCTACCGGCTGCGCGTGGCGCCCGGGGAGGTGGACGCGGAGGTGTTCGCGGCGCGGGTCGCCGAGGCCGGGGAGACGCTCGCGCGGGACCCTCGGCGGGCCGCCGGGACGCTGCGCACCACGCTCGCCCTGTGGCGGGGCACGCCGTTCGCCGACCTGGACCTCCCGCTGCTCACCGACTGGGCACGCCGCCTGACCGAGTGCCGGCTCCTCGCCCTGGAAACGCTGTACCGGGCCGAAGTGGCCTGCGGTTCGGCCGCGGCGATCACCGCGGAGCTCGACGAGCTGGTGCGGGCCCACCCGCTGCGGGAACGCCTGCACCAGCTCCTGATGATCGCCCTGTACCGCTCGGGCCGGAAGGGGGAGGCGCTGGCCGTCTACCGGCGGGCGCGGCAGCACCTGGTCGCCGAGCTCGGCCTGGAACCCGGGCCCGAACTGCGGGAGCTGGAACGGCGCATCCTGGCCGACGAGCCGGTGGCGCCGGAGCCGGCCGAGCCCGGCCGGGGGCTGCCCGCCGCCGTGCCGGCCCAGCTGCCCGCGGACGTCCACGGCTTCACCGGCCGCGGCCCCGAGCTCACGGAACTCGACGGCCTGCTGGCCCCCGATTCCCCTGCCCGTGTCGCGCTGGTCGCCGGCACGGCCGGGGTGGGCAAGACCGCACTGGCGGTGCGGTGGGCGCACCGGGTCCGCGACCGCTTCCCCGACGGGCAGCTCTACACCGATCTGCGCGGCTTCGGCCCGGACCGCCCGGTCCCGCCGGGCGACGCGCTCGCCGGTTTCCTGCGCGCGCTCGGCCTGGAGAGCGCGGCGATACCGCAGGACCTCGCCGAACGGTCGGCCCGCTTCCGCACCCTGGTCGACCGGCGGCAGATGCTGATCGTGCTGGACAACGCCGGGACGGCCGAGCAGGTGCGCCCGCTGCTGCCCGGCAGCCCGTCCTGCGTCACCGTGATCACCAGCCGGGACGCGCTCGGCGGCCTCGTCGCCCGCGACGGTGCCCACCGGCTCCGCCTCGGCCGGCCGCCGGCCGAGGACGCCCGCCGCCTGCTGCGCGAGCTGCTCGGCGACCGCGTCACCGCCGAACCCGAGGCGGCCGACGCCCTGATCGAACGCTGCGCCCGGCTGCCGCTCGCCCTGCGCATCGCCGCCGAGCTGATCCGGGCCCAGCCGGGCCGGGGCATCGCCGAACTCGCCGCCGAACTCGCCGGCCGGCAGGGCGCCCTCGACGTGCTGGACATCGACGGCGACCCGCACACGGCCGTACGGGCGGTGTTCTCCTGGTCCCACCGGCGGCTGGACGCGGCGGCGGCCCGCGTCTTCCGGCTGATGGGGGTGCACCCGTGGCCCGAGATGGACGTCCACACGGTCGCGGCCGCGGCGGACGACGGGCTGCCGGAGATCCGCCGCGCGCTTCAGGTGCTGAGCCGGGGGCACCTCGTGGAACCGCTGCCCGGCGAGCGGTACCGTCTCCACGACCTGCTGCGCGCCTATGCCGCGGAGCTGGCGGCCGAACCGCAGCCCGCCGGGGAACGCACCGCCGCCCGGGCCCGGCTGCGGGACCACCGCCTGTTCACCGCCTCGGCGGGCATGGACCCCGCCTTGCCCTTCGAAGCCGGTGTCCGCCCCGAGCCGCCGCGGCCCGGACGGGAGTCGCCCTCGCCGTCACGTCCCCCCACCAGGCCCGGGACTGGCCGGACACCGGACGGCCTGCCCTGCTGGAGCCCGTCCGGGACGCCGAACCGGCCTTCGTCGTCGCCCCATGCGGCATGATCCGGCACCGCCCGGACACCTGCGGCTTCCTGGACGACGTGCACGCCCTGTGCCCCGGGCGCCGCCGCCCCCCGGGGCGATCACGAGAAGCACGGCCTGCACGGCATGCGCAGCCTGCACCGCCTGCACGGCATGCGCGGCCTGCACGGCATGGACGGACTGCGCGGGCTGCGGGCCCCGGCGGGTCAGGAAGCCTTGCCGAACACCTGGGTCTCCGGATACCAGTTGCCGTCCGGCTGGCGGGCCTGGCTGAACAGCAGGAAGAAGCCCCCGGGATGCCACATCCCCGGCGTGTACCCGCCGTAGCCGTCCACCCGGCCGGGAACCCTCAGCTCGTCGCCGGTCCGTTCGTCCAGCGGCAGCAGCGGCGAGATCTCCCCGCTCGCCGGGTCGACCGACACCACCATGCCCGGCGCGTAGTGCCGGGTCGCCCGCTGGTACGCCACGATCCGCTCGTCGTCGGCCTCCACCAGTGCCAGCGACCGCTCCTCCATCAGCTCGGTCCGCCAGACCTCCTCGCCGCTCGCCAGATCCACCGCGACGAGCTGGTTGTAGTACTCGGTGGTGTCGCGGTAGCCGCGCATCGCCTCCCAGCTGGTCGCGTCGACCCGCTCGGACTTCGACACGAACACGGCCTTGCCGTCGCTCACCGCCACGGCCTGGCAGTCCCGCATCCCGACGCCGTCCGACGTGCAGGGCGTCCGGTACGTCTGACTGTCCCCGCGCAGGTCACCGTGGTCCCGTGAACTCAGCTCGGTGTGGGAACCGTCGGACGGGTCCACGTGCCAGATCTTGTACGTCCCGCTGTGGCTGACCTCCACGACCAGCGGGTCGGCGGACACCACCTGGCGCAGGGTGCCCGGCTCGCCGTTCTCCTCCGGCACCGGCCACGCCCACAGCTCGTTCATCTCCCGGTCCAGGGCGCGCAGTTCCCCGCCGTGCCCATAGTTCCGGTTGTCGTCCCCGCAGGCCCGCTTGACCAGCAGAATCTCTGCGAACACCGCGTGCCGGAAGTCATAGCACTCGGCCTGCGGGTCCGGCACCTCGTTCCGCCGCTCCCCGGTCCCCAGATCGAGCACATGCGTGCCGTGACGGGTGTTGACGAAGACCGCGCCGCCGAAGACCACCGGCTGGTTGACGATCTCCGGATAGCCGTCGTCGCCGATGGCCGGCAGCTCCTGGGTGAAGACCTCCTCGCCGTCGGCGATGTCCAGCACGGTCAGCGTGCCGCACCGCCGCTCACCCCCGCCGGGGCGCAGCAGCGCCACCCGGTTCTCCGAGTGCTCCAGGGACGACGGGCACTGCTCTGGGCCCTCGCCCAGCGGGAACTCCCACGCCTGCTCACCGGTGGCCAGGTCGTAGGAGACGACGGTCTGCGGAGTGCGGATGACGTAATGCGTGTCGGTCAGCCAGCGGCCCCACACCGGCTCGTTCTCCGGCGTTCCCTCCCGGGTGCTGGTCCGCCACAGCAGCTCCCCGGTGCCGGCCTCCGCCACCCCCGCGCTCCACGCCCGGTACACCGGCTGGTCCTTGTACGCGTCGTGGAAGAGGAAGTACCAGCCCCCGAGCCCGGTCGCCGCCAGCACGGCCACCACAACCGCCACGACGATGCCGACCACCTTCCCCTTCCCCTTCCTGCCCCTCCCCTGTCCGGGCTGCCCGAACGGCGGCACCCCGGGCCCCCCGTAGCCCTGCGGCCCCGGCCCCGCCGGGTGCCCGTACCCCTGCGGCTGCTGCGGCGGCGCCGCGCCATACCCCCCGTACGGCCCGGGCTGCGGCAGCTGAGGCGGCTGCGTCATGTGCTCATCCCCCGTGATGGTTTCAACAGACGTCGGACGGTCAGCCCCTTGTCCTACCACCTCCCCCGGCCCCACCCCCGGCCCTCGCTCTCACCGGACTTTCAAACACCAGGCCAGCCGCGCACCGCCGCGAAGACGGGCAATCCGCCCGCCCGGCCACCGCAACCCTGGCGGGCTCCGCTCTGTGACGGAGCCGCGGCTCGCCGGCCTGGGCCTGTTCCGGGTGTGTGGCGGGGAAGCCACCCGGTCCCGCCGTCCCGAGCAGGAACCGGGCATCCCGGCTGCCGGCCCCCGGGCGGGTCTCCGGGGCCGGGGCCGGCGTCACGAAGGGGCCAGCAGTGCCTCCAGTGCGGCCGCGGTGTCCGGGTGGCGGTGGACCAGGGCCGCACCTGCGGGAGCCGGGTCCGTCGTCTCCCACGTCCCTTCGCAGCCCAGCAGGTCTGCCACGGCGTCACACGTCGCGGGGTGGGCGGCGAGCAGCGCCGCGCCGCGGCGGCCGTCCCCGCGGCGTGCCGCCGGCAAGGCCGCCGGCTCTGTCCGCGCCTGCCACGGCGGCACCCATTCGTCCAGCTCCGCCAGCCGGCCGGGGAAGATCCGCCCGGCCTCGCGGATCAGCAGCGGGGCCAGTTCGGTGCCGCCCGCCCGCAGGGTGGTGATCAGGACCGGCAGCCACGGCAGGAGCACCTCGTCCGGCAGCCGCCCGAACGCGTGCGACACCGCTTCCACCACGAAGTCGGCCAGGCCGGGCGCGGGCTCCAGCGCGTGCAGGAAGCCGCTGAGGTAGTGCGGATAGGCCGGCACCACCAGGGGGTTGCCGAGCAGTTCCTCGCACCGCGCGCCGAGGTCCGCCCGGGACAGCTCCCCGAGCTGGGTCTGTGCCGCCCACAGCAGCGCGGTCTTCGACGGATTCTCCGGATGCGACTGGGCGACGGCAAGCTCGAGCTGTGTCCGGTCGCAGCCCAGCGACAGCGCCAGGCTCTCCATGCTGAACAGGAAGCCGAGCATCGCCGCCACCTGGCGCACCGTGGCGTCGTCATCGGTGAAGGCCGTCGGCAGCAGGGTGCAGTAGTGCGCGTACCCGGCCCGGACGAAGGACTCGATCCACTGCGGAAGCACCGGTTCGCTGGTGCGGTAGTACGCCAGCAGCCGCCTGATCCGGCGGAGCACCTCCGGCGCCCCGTCCACGCTCCGCTCGGCCGACAGCACCTCCAGGGCACGGGTGCCGAGTTCGTCGGCCAGGCGGCGGCTGCGCAGGTACAGCGTGGCGTCCTCGACGGCCCCCAGGACCGTGGCCGCATCCGCCCGCGGGGCATATGCTGCGCGGCGCAGCCGCTGCTCAAGCACCTGCTCGATGCTCACACCCTCGTAGCCGAGCTCGATCAGCGCCCGCTGGTGGGTGCCCAGCGCGAGATCCCACGACTCCTGGATGGGCCGCTCCCCCAGCTTCCGTTCCCCCATGATCGGACGCGCGGCGCCCTTCGGCATGAGGTACCGGAGAATCCAGAGCACATCGGAGCACTGCTCCAGCTCCGGCCGGGCGGCGATGTCCAGCAGCGCCCGCCGTACGCCGCGCTGCTCGAGCTTCAGCTCCAGCGGGGCGAGCCGGTCGTGCACATCCCGGGCCAGGGGCGGCAGCGCGTCATAGCCGACCTGGCCCGTCCGGTCGCCGCCCATCATGATCTCCACCAGCCGGCGCACATCGCGCCGGCCGGGCACGGAGTCCTTTTCGATGCAGGTCACGGCCGCGTCCTGGAAGTCGTACGGCGTGGGCCTGGCCCGGTCGCGCATCCCGGCGAGCAGGATCGACGTCTCGAACACGGCGATGGCGTCGGCGGTGGAGGCGAGGTAGCCGTTGCGGCGCGCGGCCCGCACGATCTCCACCGACCAGCCGAGCAGCTCCGCCTCGTCCAGCCGGTCCAGCACGGGCGGCTGCCGCAGGAAGCCGGTCAGCCGGTCGGAGGGCGGCTCTCCCGCCGCGGACGCCGCTCCCGGTCCCGCTCCCGCTTCCGGTGCCGGTGCCGGTGCCGGGACGGGCGCCGCTGCCGGCTTCCGGGCCGCCTTCTTCGTCTTCTTCTTCCCTCCGGCCTGCCCCGCCAGCCGGTACGGCTCCACGCGGGTGCGCCGCAGGTTCTTCGCCCAGACCGTCGCGGCGATCGACACCGAACCGGCGGCCAGCCCGAACTGCGCCTCGATGGCCGCATGGCTGGACGGGATCAGCCCGTGCTGCCACGTGGTCGCGGTACGCGGGCCGATCTCGAAGGTGCCGCTGCCGTGCACGCCGAACTCCTCGACGCGGCTGACCGCGTGGAAGGCGCCGCAGACGTAGAGGCAGTCCGCGGGATCGAGGCCGGTGGCGGCCAGATGTTCCCGGATCCTGGTCCACATGTAGCGCTCGCGGTCCTCGTCCACCCGCACCCGGTGCGGGTCACCGGGCGCCAGGCGGCGGAAGAGGCTGCCGATCAGCAGCATGGCCTGGCGGTAGCTGTCGTGGTCGCTGTCGCCGAGCGGCAGTTCGACGTACTGGTGCCACCACTCCGACCAGTGCCGCACCTTGCCGTGGCGCAGCAGGTGCTCCTCCAGTTCGGCGAAGCGGGGCCGCAGGTCGCCGATCTCCACGCCGACCGCGTCGCCGTGCAGGGCGGCCTCCTCCTCGGCGGGCGGCGCGTCCGGGGCTTCCGCTCCGCCCGGCGCGCGCGCCCCGGCGGTCTCCGCCCGGCGCGCGTCCCACTGGAAGACATGGTCCGAGGACCGGTCCACCAGGACCAGGTCGACGCCCGGGGTGTCCAGCGCGTAGGCGATCGCCTGGTACTCGGCCGACGCCTCGGTGATCGGGGCCACCACCGACAGCGGGGACCATTCGGCCGGGAAGCCGTCGGTCTCGGTGGCGAAGGACTGCACCGCGACCGGGAGCCGGCAGTTGCGCAGCTCGGTCAGCAGCGGTGCCATGTCCTCGCACAGCTCCAGATAGACGGCCTTCGGCTGCTTCTCGCGCAGGCGGCGGGCCATCGCCAGGGCCGAGGCGGGCGAGTGGTGGCAGACGGGGAAGATCTCCAGCGGCTCGCGAAGCGCCCGGTCGACGTCGTCGACGATGCCGAGGAGGATGCCCTCCAGGGCGTCGGGCCCGCCGGCGAACGCCTCGGCGGCCTCCCGGAGCTGTGCGCGCAGCGGTTCGAAGATCCCCTCCCGGCCGCCGCTGGCGGCGGTGACAGGGGAAGTGGCAGTGGCGGCGGCCGGGCCGCCCGTCGCGGGTACGTTCATCGACGGGACGCTCATGACAGGGTGGCGATGGCGTCACGGCCGCCGTCGAGGAACTCCGGCCAGGACCCGCCCTCTTCCCTGCTGCGCGGCTCGACCACGCCGTGCAGGTATTTGTTGAGGATGGCGAGGTCCTCGGGCTCGCGCCGGGCCAGCGAGCCGACGAGCGAGGAGGCCAGGGTCCGGGCGGTCAGGGCCCGGTCGCCGAAGAAGTTGCTGTGCAGGATGGCGTCCTCCAGCACACCGATCTGTTCGGCGGTGGAGAGCGCGGATTCCAGCTTCTCGTCCTCGCTGCCGGCCGCGGCGGCCGAGGCGCGCAGGTCGGCGAAGCTCCGCAGCAGCACGTCGAGCAGCGTCGGCGGCACGTCCAGCTCGATCTGGTGGCGGCGCAGCAGCTCCTCGGTGCGGAAGCGGACGATCTCCGCCTCGCTCTTCTTGTTCGTCACCACGGGGATGCGGACGAAGTTGAAGCGGCGCTTGAGCGCCGAGGAGAGGTCGTTCACG
This sequence comes from Streptomyces sp. YIM 98790, assembly GCF_011421595.1. Taxonomy (GTDB): domain Bacteria; phylum Actinomycetota; class Actinomycetes; order Streptomycetales; family Streptomycetaceae; genus Streptomyces. The sequence goes on from NZ_WTLH01000055.1 coordinate 8,019, forward strand.
CCCCGGTCGCGGCTGTTGGCGGTGGCGATGACCGAGAAGCCGGGCTTGGCGAAGACGATGTTGTCGCTGCCGTCGCTGTCGAGTTCGGGGACCGAGATGTACTTCTCGGACAGGATCGAGATCAGCGCGTCCTGGACATCGCTGGTGGAGCGGGTGAGTTCCTCGAAGCGGCCGATCGCGCCGGTCTCCATGGCGGTCATGATCGGCGAGGGGATCATCGACTCCCGCGACTGGCCCTTGGCGATGACCATGGACACGTTCCAGGAGTATTTGATGTGGTCCTCGGTGGTGCCGGCCGTGCCCTGCACCACCAGGGTGGAGTTGCGGCAGATCGCCGCGGCCAGCAGCTCGGCCAGCCAGCTCTTGCCGGTGCCGGGATCCCCGATCAGCAGCAGGCCGCGGTCGGAGGCGAGCGTCACGATGGCGCGCTCCACGAAGCTGCGGTCGCCGAACCACTTCTGCGGTATCTCCCGCTCCAGGCCGTCGGAGCGCTCGGAGCCCAGGATGAACAGCCTGATCATTTTCGGGGAGAGCCGCCAGGAGAAGGGCTTGGGGTTGTCGTCGACGGACTCCAGCCAGTCCAGCTCCTCGGCGTACTTGAGCTCGGCGGGAGCGCGCAGCAGGTCGGACATGACGGGCCTTTCCAGGTGGGTTCGGAGGCGGGGCGGATCTGAGGTCGGAGAGCGCAGGTCGGAGAGCGCAGGTCGGAGAGCGCAGGTCGGAGAGCGCAGGTCGGAGAGCTCAGGTCGGAGAGCTCAGGTGTGTGGCGGGGACGGCGGGGATGTCAGGTGAGGAACGCCTTGAGTTCGTGGACCAGCCGGCGGATGTGGCCGGAGATCACCGGCGTGCCGAGGTCCTTGAACCGCTCCCGGAACCACGGGTTGACGCTGCCGCGGCCGGAACTGGTCACCGAGCCGACCGGCAGGAACTTCGCTCCCGAGCGGTGAATGGCCGCCATGGACTCGAAGAGCTCATCGGTGCGCCACTCGTAGAAGTCGGATATCCACACCACGACGGTGTTGCGGGGCTCGGCGATCTTGGGCCGGGCCAGCGCCATGGCGACGGTGCCGTCGGTACCACCGCCCAGGTTGGTGCGCAGCAGTGTCTCGAAGGGATCGTGCACCCAGGGCGTGAGGTCGAGCGCCTGCGTGTCGTAGGCGATGAGATGGACGTCCACCTTCGGCAGCCCCGCGAAGATCGACGCCAGGATGGTGCAGTTCACCATCGAGTCGACCATCGAGCCGGACTGGTCCACCACGACGATCAGCCGCTGCGGCGTCGTCCTGCGGGCGGTGTGCCGGTAGTAGAGGCGGTCGACGTACAGCCGCTCCTCCTCCGGGCTCCAGTTGGTGAGGTTCTTCCAGACGGTGCGGCGGAGATCGAGATTGCGGAACACCCGTTTGGGCGGCACGGAACGGTCCACGGCACCTGTCGTGGCCTTCTCCACCTGGGTGCGCAGCACCTCGGCCACCTCGTCGACGAAGCGGCGGATCAGTGCCTTGGCGTTGGCCAGGGCCACGCCCGAGAGGTTGTTCTTGTCCCGCAGCAGCTGCTCGATCAGCGACATGGACGGGGTGAGCTGCGCGGCCAGCGCCGGATCGGCCAGCACCTCGCGCAGCCGCATCCGCTCGACCAGGCCCGCCTCGATGGCGCCGAGCTCCGGGCCGATGGCCGGGATCAGCCGTCCGAGATCCGGCGTGCCGGCCCGGCCCCCCGTGCCGGCCGGGCTCACGCCCGGCCCCGTACCGCTGCCGCCCGCGGCCCGTCCCGCACGCAGCTCCCCGGGCCGGAAGCCGAGCGCACGCTCCAGCCGGCCCGCGTCGGACTGCCAGCGCGCAAGCTGCCCGGCGGTGACCGGCCCGGAGCCGGTGGCGAAGACGTTGAGCAGCAGTTTCGACGCGAGTGCGGCACGCCGCACCTCGGCGGGCCGGTCCCGCGCCCCGTCGGCGGCCGGCTCGGGGGCCATCAGGCCGTCGAACTCGGCGGCCAGTTCCGGGTGGCGCTGCACGATCGAGTCGACGGAGGCCGCCGGATCCAGCAGCGCGGCCGGCAGGCCGATGTCCTCCACCACCTCCAGGCTCGCCGACTCCAGCGCGGCCTGCTCGTCGTGGTCGAAGAGGCGGGCGAGCAGCCGCCAGTACAGTGCCTGACGGCGGTTGACGTGCGGGGCGGCTCCCGGGCCGGACCCGGCCGCCGGCTGCCCGGTGTTCTGTCGCTCCGTCATTTCCGCAGCAGCCTCCCCGCCCGCTCCCGCAGCACGGCCACGGCAGCCGCGGCGGCCTTCTCCGCCTTTGCCCCCGCCTTGTCGGCCGTGCCCCCGGCCCATGCCCCGGCGTGCACCGCGACGGTCCGCTTCCGCACGCTCCGCTCCACCGCCAGCGGCTGCACGGAGAACACCCCGTCGTCCCAGCGGAGCAGCCCGATGCAGGCCGCGGACGCCGCGACGGCCTCCGGGGTGAGCGGCCCGGCCACCGGAATGCGGTCGGTGTCGACGGACAGCGGCTGTCCGGCGACGGTGAACGTCACCCCGCCCCCGCTCTCGCTCTCGCCCTGCGTCTCCCCCACCTTCTCCTCCTGCCCGACGGCATAGCCCTCCAGGAAGACCGGCACGGCGATGCACGCCGGATGCCGGTCCAGCGGCGCGGTCACCGGATCGGCGGCGGCGGGCAGCGCCACCCGGGCGGTGGCGAAGGCATCGGCGGGCTCCCCCGCACGGGCGTGCTCATCGCTCCACAGCAGATCGCCCCCGGCGGTGACCGGCATCCCGGTGAGCTCCATGGACCGGCCCTCGCCGACGGCCGCCAGCAGCGCCATGCGGGGGCGCAGCAACTGCCACAGGCCGGCCCCGACGACCGTGTCCGGCTTCGGCGCCGACACCGCCGCCCGCACCAGGCGGGAGGCGGAGCCGTCCGCGGGCTCGAACACCGCGTGCACCTGTGCCTGCACGGCGGTCGCGTGTTCCTGGAGATCGACACCGAGCGGCAGCAGACGGCCGGTGGCCGTACCGGCGGGCGCCCCGCCGGCCGCGCCCCCCGGCAGCGTCAGCAGCATGGCACGCGACCACAGGTCGGCCCAGCGGCGCACCGGGACCCGCTCCAGGGCGGCTCCCGGGCAGCAGGCGGCGAGCTCGGCGGCGAAGCCGTCGAGCAGCGTCGCCAGGCGGCGCAGCGCAGGGTCGGGAAGCATCGCGGAGACCACCTGCGCAGATCCGGCGACCACCTCGTGGTCGATACCGCGCCATCCGCAGCGCGCCAGATCGGACAGCCAGGACCGGGCCGCGGTGAGCAGATTCGCCGACGGCTCCCCGCCGGACGTCACCGGACCGCTTCCCGCCTCCCCGCGGGGCCTGCCGGTCGCCTCGCCCACCCGGGCCATCAGCGCGTCGTGCACCGACCCGAGCAGCGCGGCGCGGGCGGCGGCGAGGGCGGTGAAGTGGTCCTCGCCCGCGGCTCCGGCCGCCGCCTTCGCGGCCGCCTCGGCGGCCCTGGCGGCCAGCGGCGTCCCCGCGACGGCGTCGGCCAGGCCGGCCAGGCCGGCTGCCTGCGCGGGCTGCGGCCGCAGCAGGCCGCCGACCAGGACCTCGTCGAAGGCGTCGACGGCGGCCAGGGCTTCGTCCAGCCCGTCGACCGTCCCGGCGAGCAGATCGGCGCGCATCATGCCACCGCCCGGGTCGGCGGGAACCAGTGCATCTCGGGCAGCGGCCCGGTGGCGGGGGCGAACTCCAGGTAGGCCAGGTGACGCAGGAACCGGCTGAACACCGTTGCGGCGGCCGCGGCGTCCTCCTGCGACGGACGCGCGGTGACCATGTCGCTGAAGAGGCCCACCGCATTCGGCTCGTCGTCCGCCGTCTCGACCTTCAGATAGCGGGCGACGCGCCGGCCGCCGTACTGGAGCACCGCCTCGTCGATCAGCGCCCGGATGTGGTTGCAGTACGAGCCCCGCGCGCCCCCGCAGGGCCGGTTGTTGTTGGTGCTGCACGCGAACGCGTAGCTGCCGGCCGCGACCGACGACACATAGACCCGCCCGATGTCCGAGCCGCTGGACACCACGCCCTGCAGACGCCCGTCGGCCAGCTCGACGAACGGCACCTTGGCAAGCTTCCGGGCCCGCGCGGGCGGCATCACCCGCGCCGTGCTCGACCTCTCCCACCCCGACAACGGCCATCTCCTCTGCACCCAGGGGACTTCCGCACCAGAAGGGCGGAACACGGCCGAACATACAGACGCCCACTGACAGCCCGCCCTGTGCCCGGCTCCGCACCGTGCCGTCCCGGCCGCACCCGGCCGCACCCGGCCGGGCGACGCCTCGCGGCGGACTGCTCACGGGATCGGGATGCGCACCGGAGGAAGATCGGGCGGTGCCCCGCGCCAGGTGCCCGCCAGCAGCACGGCGAGGGTGTAGACGTGCCACACCTGGTTCGTCCAGCTCTTCGGCACCGTGCCGAAGAGTTCTTCGATCTTCGGCCGGTGGACGACGTCGAACAATTCCTGCGGCGCGTTCATGACCTCGTCGCGAAGCAGGGCGAGGAAATCCTCATCGAATGACTTGCGCCAATTGAAGCCCGATGTCCGGCCTTCGGGGACCAGGGCGGAACGCCGCCACCAGGCCGGCCACCCGATCAGATGCCGCGGTCGGTCCCTCTCGAATCTCCACCGCTTTCCCTCCGGCCGGATGTCCGCGAGTTCCGGCGCGAGCAGCTCCAGCAGGCGGAAAACGACCTCTTCGCTCCACCGCCAGTCCGCCGGAAGCGCCAGCGCTTCCCGGACCACCTGGTTGTCGAGGAAGGGGTGGTAGTAAGGAGAGGTCATCAGGGTCGCGGTATGCGCACCTACCAGCCAGCGGCCGGACCGGTAGAAGAGGTAGATCCGGTCCAGAACTCCGGGCCCGTCCGCCCGCGCCCGCTCCGACCACATCCGGTAGTCCTCAAGAGCTCGTTCATTGGCCTGCCGGGTGACAAATGCCTCGGCTGCCAGGAAGATGGTTCTCAGCCGTTTCTGAATTCCCTCCGGACTCGTATCGTCCTGATTGTAGAGAAATCCGCCGCGCAGCGTCTCTCCACCGGACCCGGACGTTTTCGGCGTGAATTCGTAAGAGGTCCATCGGTTGACGTCCTCGTACGCCGATGTCATCCCTTCGCATGTGCGGATGATGTCGTACGTCCTCAGGAAGGGATGCCTGACGACAACAGCGTCCCTTCTTCCCCCGGTCTCGGTCAGTGACACCTGGTGCTCGATGCGCAGCCGCTTCGCGATCCGGGTGGCGAGCACGACATCCGGGTCGTCCGCGAACCCGTGAGTCGTCGCCACGATCGGCACGTTCGCAGCCTTGAGGACCGCGGCCATGAGCCGGCTGTCGCGTCCGCCGGAGAGTGCCAGCCGGACCGGTTCACCATGCCGGGCGATCGGGGCCGCGGCCTTGACCAGCGCGTCGGCCAGGCTCTCGACCCGTTCACGCGCCTGCTTCGCACTGGTCGGCGCGGGCTCGACGGCGGGCAGGGGGCTCGTCCTGAGCCGCACGCCTGCGGACCGGCCGGCGGTCAGCACCGCGGCGGCCGGCAGTGCCCGCACGCCGCGGAACGGCGTCTCGTCGTTGGTGAAGAAGCCATGCCGGACCATCGGCTGCAGAGCCATGACGTCCCAGTCGACCGACGGCCGCACCTTCCCGGTGACCGCCGCCCGTGCGACAAGATGCACCAGCAGAGCCCGGCTTCCCATGACGTAGATCCCCCCGGCTTCCGCGCAATAGACCGGGCACACCCTGGCAAGCGATGTGGCCGCTTCGATTCCGTTCTCCCGCGCCCGGAAAACGGAAAAGCACCCGCCCAGCGAAGCGGTCACCGCGCCCAGGTCTTCCGTGGTGGCCAGATTCCGCTCGTCGAGGGCCCGCCTCCCGAGGTAGCCGCAGTAGCCGAGCGCTCCGGTACCCGAACTGATCAGCGGCTCCGGGAGGAGTCCGTGCTCAGGTTCGTTGGACCAGGCCAGCAACGCCACGCCGCGGTCGCCGGAGATCCACTGTGCCGTGCGGATTTCCCCCGCCGGCACGGGAATCGCCTCGAACGCGGCACTGCGCGCGGCATCCAGGACACGCCGGGAAACCCGGTCACCACGTGACAGAGCTGCGATCGCAAGATAGGCGCGCACAGTGATCCTTCACGGAAGGGGTCCCACGTGGATACTCGCTGTCCTCCAGGCGAAGGGCCGACCGACTCCACCGCCACCCGGCCATGGCGACTGCTGACCGCCCACCTCCATTGACACCGTCTGTTCGTTCCGGTGTACCAAGCGTGCTGCCAAGCCCGCGATCCCGCAATCCGGACCGACCCGTCGGAGTACCCGGTCTCGTTTGCCGTGCGGTTCTCGCACGGCAAACGAGACCCGCGAGCCGCAGAATCGAACGGTTACTTCGTGGGCTCCGCCCACGCAGTAACCGAAGTAGCCGCAGGGAGACTCAGGCGCGCGAGGAGTCCCACCCGCCTGGTTGCTGTAGCCGCTGCTGCGCCAGACGGCGCCGTTCGTCTCGCAGCGGGATGCACGCTTCACGGTGGTCGCCCCCGTACGGATCGGATCATTCCAGGGCGAAGACCATGATGTCGCCGGAAGCCCAACTGTCGGATCAACGGGCGTCACCGCAGATCCCACCGCGGAGCGCCCGGCGCCCGGCGCTTCTCCTCCCGCCTCCCGGTCAACGCGCTAGCGGCCGATCTTGTCCAGCTCGGCGAGTTCCTCGTCCGGGAGCGGGATTCCCGCGCCGGTGACGTTCTCGCGCAGGTGCGCCACCGAGGAGGTGCCGGGGATGAGCAGGATGTTGGGTGAACGGCGCAGCAGCCAGGCCAGGGCGACCGACATCGGCGACGCCTCCAGCCGGGCGGCCACGGCGGAGAGCACCGAGGACTGCAGCGGGCTGAAGCCGCCGAGCGGGAAGAAGGGCACGTAGGCGATGCCCTGGCCGGCGAGGTCGTCGATCAGTTCGTCGTCGTGGCGGTGGGCGAGGTTGTACATGTTCTGCACGCACACGATCGGCGCGATCGTCTGCGCCTCGGCGACCTGTTCTGCCGTCGCGTTGCTCACTCCGAGGTGCCGGATCAGGCCCTGCCGCTGGAGTTCGGCGAGGGTCTCGAAGGGCTCGGCGAGCGAGCCGGGCCGGGGGCCCTGGGCGTCGCCGAGCCGGAGATTGACCACGTCGAGCGCGTCGAGCCCGAGGTCCTCGAGGTTCTCGTGCACGGCGCGGCGCAGGTCTTCGGGCCGCCGGGCCGGTGGCCAGCCGCCCTGCCGGTCGCGGACCGCGCCGGCCTTGGTCACGATGTGCAGCGTCCCGGGGTAGGGGTGCAGCGCTTCGCGGATCAGCCGGTTGGTGATGCGCGGTCCGTAAACACCAGCGGTGTCGATGTGCGTGATGCCGAGGCCGGCGGCCTCGCGCAGGACGGCGAGCGCACCGTCGCGGTCGGCGGGCGGACCCATGACGCCGGGACCGGCGAGCTGCATGGCGCCGTAGCCGAAGCGGGTGACGGTCAGATCCCCCAGGGTCCAGGTGCCGCCGGGCAGTGGCGCGGAGGGTGTGTTCATGTCTGTGTCTCTCCTGGGTGGGCGTGATGTGACGGAGGGTCAGGTGCCGCCTGATGCCGCACTCGTCAACGGCACTTCTCGTTCGCGAGGTTCACCGGCGCGATCTTCATTCCGTTCCTGTTCCCGATGGTCACTCGCGGGCACCCGGCGCATCCAATACCGATGCGGCCTGCTGTCATACCCGGCAGGTATCACCGAGGTAGGGTGTCGCCATGGACCCGTTGGAGACCCGTGAGCTGAGGTACTTCGTGGCCGTCGCCGAGGAACTGCACTTCGGCCGCGCCGCCGAGCGCCTCGGCATGGCCCAGCCACCGCTGTCCCGGGCGATCCAGCAGCTTGAGCGGCGCCTCGGCGTCTGCCTGCTGCAACGCAACCGCCGCGGCGTCTCCCTCACCGGCGCCGGAGAGGTGCTGCTGCACGAGGGCCGGGCAGCCCTCGACGCGACCACCGCCGCCGCTCGCCGCACCCGCCGCGCCGGCGGCACCAGCGGTCCGGACGGCCCCCGCGAGCGCCTGGTGCTGGCGGTGAAGGCCGGCGCGGCCCACGAACTCCTGCACAAACTCCTCGACGCCTACGCGGCCGAGCCCGACGCCGCCGAGATCGAGTTGCTGCCGAGCGGCACCTGCGAACAGGAAGCCATGCTGCGCGACGGCCGCGCCGATGTGGCGCTGCTGCACACGCCGTTCAACTCCCTCACCGGATTCGACAGCGAAGAACTGATGACCGAGGGACAGATCGCCGTCCTGCCCGCCGGACACCGCCTCGCCGCGCGCAAGACGCTGTCTGTGGAAGACATCGGCGACATCCCCGATCTCCCCCTCGCGCGCTGGCCCCGCCACGGCGTCTACCCACCCGGCCCGGGCCCCGAGATCCACGACCAGACGCAGCTGGCCCAGCTGATCGCCCTCGGACGGACCGTGGCCGTCTACCCCGACTCCGCCCGCGCCTGGCTGTGGGCCGAACACGCGGCCGTCCCGCTGACCGACGCACCCCCCGTCGTCACCCACATCGCCTGGCCCGCGCACAGCCGCTCCCTCGCCCTCGCCCGGCTGATCCGCACGGCCACCCGGCTCTGACCCGCACCCGCCTCCCCCCTCACCCCCGCCGCGGCCCACCGCCGCCCACGGCCTGCGCACGGCTGGACGACCCGGCCGCCCCGGCACGGCAGAGCCCGGGCGGGGAACGAGGGAACCGATGACGGACAGACGCGGTCAGGGCGGGAAGAACTGGATCCGGGTCCACGAGACGGCCGGCGCACCACACGCCCCTGCCCGGTCCGCCGTCCGAACGGCTGACCTTGCGGTGGGCAACCGGCCGGTGGCTTCTGTCCGTTGGCCGGCGCCCCCCGGGAGCAGCGTCATCACCGCAGATGCGACAGCAGGACATCCTGGGCGGGGTAGGGCCGTTCCTGCGGCAGCAGTTTCTCCGCGGCCTCCGGCTCCCCCTTCGCCACCTGCCGGCGGATCTCCTTCGCCAGCGGGGTCACGTCCTCGATGGCGACGATCCACTCGTCGGCATAGCGCCGGGTGGCCTCACCGGCGAGGCCGAGCTGGAGCGAGCGGTAGGGCAGCGGACGCAGGTACAGATCGCGTTCCGGGTCCCACTGGACACGCGCCGGGCAGCGCGCCAGCTCCTGCTTCCATGCGTGCTCATCCGGGTACACGCGGCGGTCGTGGTGCGACAGGCAGGCGTGCCGCAGGGCCCATTCGAACCCGTCCCGGGTGATCTCGATCCCGAGCACCGTCTCCTGGTCCTGCTTCGCCGCCCAGCCGCAGCGGTACATCATCCACAGGAACGACGGCTTGATCCAGGTCATCCGCTCCCGCCGCCACATCGAGGGGAATTGCCCGGTGCGGGCGGCGGGCAGGCCGATCTCCGGCCGGTACGCCTGATAGACGGTGATGGTCTCCTCGCTGAACCGCGCCCGGATCGCCCGGTAGGGCTCCTTCTCCCGCATCCCCCGAGCATGCAGCCCGGCGCCCTGCCCCGGCCACTGATTTCACCGCGGTTCCGGGCCCTCCGCCACGGCTGACCGATGGCCGGCCCGCGTCGCTGGACGCCCGCCTCCTGCTGCACCCGCGTTCCGCGGTCCCGGTGCTGGGCCGGTGTTGCAGGGCAGCAGCGCGCCAAGGACGCGTGAGCGCCGCTCAAGATCACATCCATTTGACACCCAGAGTGCCCCAGAAACGCGGCCAGGGCCGGTCTCCCGTGCGGGGAAACCGACCCTGCCCTGGTGTTTCTCTGTCGGGGTGGCGGGATTTGAACCCACGACCTCTTCGTCCCGAACGAAGCGCGCTGCCAAGCTGCGCCACACCCCGGTGTTGCGTCGTTTACTTTAGCCGATGGGGCGGCGGGGGCGAAATCCGGTTGTGGTGAGGCGGGGCGGGCGGGACCCGGGGGGCCTCAGCGGCGGGGGGTGAGGGTGAGGAGCGTGGCCTCCGGGGGGCAGGCGAAGCGGAACGGGGTGTAGCGGTTGGCGCCGCACCCGGCGGAAACGTGCAGGTAGGCGCGGTGGCCGCCGGCCTCGTGGGTGGACAGGCCCTTGACCCGGTCGGTGTCCAGGTCGCAGTTGGTGACCAGGGCGCCGTAGAAGGGGAGGCAGAGCTGGCCGCCGTGGGTGTGCCCGGCCAGGATGAGCGGGTAGCCGTCGGCCGTGAAGGCGTCCAGGACGCGCAGGTAGGGGGCGTGGACCACGGCGAGGGAGAGGTCGGCGCCGTCCTCCGGGCCGCCCGCCACCTCGGCGTACCGGTCACGCTTGATGTGCGGATCGTCCAGGCCGGTGAGGGCGATGTCGGCGGAGGGCAGCTTGAGGCGGCCGCGGGTGTTGGTGAGGTTGGCCCAGCCGGCGGCGTCGAAGGCGTCGCGCAGCAGCCACCAGGGGTTGCGGGGCACGCCGGTGGCCGGCCGGTTGCCGTTCAGGCCGTGCCGCCCGGAGGCGCGTTCCAGCAGGTAGCGGGCGGGGTTCCGGAGCCGGGGGGCGTAGTAGTCGTTCGAGCCGAAGACGTAGGCGCCGGGGAGGCCGAGGAGGGGTTCGAGGGCGTCGAGGACCTCGGGGACGGCGTCCGGGTCGGAGAGGTTGTCGCCGGTGTTGATCACGGCGTCGGGGCGCAGCCGGGCCAGCTCGCGCAGCCACCGCTGTTTCTTGCGCTGGCCGGAGACCATGTGGATGTCGGAGAGGTGGAGGATCCGCAGCGGGCGCATGCCGCGTGGGAGTACGGGGACGGCGGCCTGCCGCAGGCGGAAGGAGCGGGCCTCCAGCGAGGCGTAGGCGACGGCCGCGGCGCCTGCCGCGCCGAGGGACAGGGGAATGCGGTAACGCGCGCGCATGGGAATATCGTCGCAGATGATGACCGGGGGCGTTCCCGGGGCGGCGGCTGCCAGAATGGTGTGCATGACCACCATCAAGTCCCGGATCCAGGATGACCTGACCGCCGCCATCAAGGCGCGCGACGAGCTGCGGTCCGCCACTTTGCGGATGACGCTGGCCGCCATCACCACCGAGGAGGTGGCGGGGAAGAGCGCCCGTGAGCTGTCCGACGCCGAGGTGATCAAGGTGATCGGCCGGGAGGCGAAGAAGCGGCGGGAGGCGGCCGAGGCGTTCCGCAAGGCCGGGCGGGACGAGCAGGCGGACCGCGAGGAGGCCGAGGGGCAGGTGCTGGCGGGCTATCTGCCGCAGCAGCTCTCGGACGAGGAGCTGGCGGCCGTGGTCGCCGAGGCGGTGGCGGAGGCCCGGGCGCAGGGCGCGGAGGGCCCGAAGGCGATGGGCGCGGTGATGAAGATCGTCAAGCCGAAGGTCGGCGACCGCGCCGAGGGCGGCCGGGTGGCCGCCGCCGTCAAGCAGGCCCTGGCGGGCTGAGGCGACGGCGGACGGCCGGGGCGACGGCGGACGGCCGGGGGCCTGGGTGGGGGCACCAGGGCGCCGTGCGTGAGCGCCGGGCGCACTTCGGCACCGGCGGCGGGCCGCGGCATGGAGGTGAACGTGTGAACGCGGCGGGCCGGTTCCCCGCTTCCGGGGGGAACCGGGAACCGGGCCCGCGCCGCGGTCAGGGGCCGACGGTGTTGCCCGGGATGCCTTCGGTGCTGCCGTCCGTGTTGCCGTCGACGTTGCCGTTGGCGCCCCAGTTTCCGCCGTTGCCCCAGCCGCCGATGTCGTTCCAGCCGCCGAGATCGCCCCAGCCGGTGTCGCCGCCGGTCAGGAAGCCGCCGTTGTCGTTGCCGCCCGGCCGGCCCGGCCGGCCGTCATCGTCGTCGCGGTCGTCGTCCTCGTCCTTGTCCTTGTCCTTGTCGCCACGCGGCACGTCCACCTCGTTGAACGGGGTGGCCGGGGTGCCTTCCAGTGCTCCCTGCATGGCGGACCGCCAGATCGGGCCGGCCACGCCGCCGCCGCTGGCCCGCGCGTAGAAGGTGCCGCCGATGGTGATGTTCTCCATCGGGGGCAGTTCGGCGTCGCCGCCGACCCGCACGGCGGTGGACAGGTCCGGGGTGTAGCCGACGAACCACACGTTCTTGCGCTCGTCCGTGGTGCCCGTCTTGCCGGCGTTGGGCCGGTCGCCCAGGCCCACCTTGCTGCCGGTGCCGTCCTCCACCACGCCCTTGAGCATCATGGTGACGGTGTCGGCGGTGTGCGGGGACATCACCTGGTGGCACTCCGGCTCCGGGGTGGCGAGCTGCTTGCCGTCCGCGTCGGTGACTTCCAGGATCGTGAGCGGCGTGCAGTAGGTGCCGTGGGCGGCGAAGGTGGCGTAGGCGTTGGCCATCATCAGCGGCGTGGTCTCCTGGCCGCCGATGGTGAGGCTCGGCACCTGGAGCAGCGGCTCCTGGCCGGCGCCCTTGCGGACCCCCATCTTCTCCGCCATGGTGGCGGTCTCGCACAGCCCGGCCATCTCCTCCAGCTTGATGAAGTACGTGTTGATGGACAGGGCCAGGGCCTCGGACATGTCCCAGGTGCCCTTCTCCGACTCCAGCTCGTTCTGCGGTTCCCACCCGTCGTCCGGATCGCCGGCCGGCAGACCCTCGCAGGTGAAGAACTTGGTGGTGTCGACCTTCATCTTCCAGTCGGTGGTGAACATCTGGGCCGGGCTGATGCCCTTCTCCAGGGCCGCCGCCGCGGTGATCGGCTTGAAGGTGGAGCCGGGCTGGAAGCCGGAGGTGGAGCCGCCCATGTCGCTGGAGGCGTTCATGTTCAGCACGGTCTGGTTCTTCGAGGCGTCGTTGCCGTAGGGGCGGCTCTGCGCCATGGAGAGGATGTGGCCGGTGCCGGGTTCGACCTGGACGACGGAGGCGACGACCGGGTCGTCCGGGTAGGCGCCCTCCTTGGCGGCCCTGGCCGCGGCGTCCTGGGCCTTGGGGCTGAGCGTGGTGCGGATGGTGAGGCCGCCGAGGTCCCAGCGGGCCTTGCGCTCGGCCGCGTCCTTGCCGAACACGGGGCTGTTGAGGAACTCCTGCCGCACGTAGTCGCAGAAGAAGCCGGCGTCCCGGACCGCGGTGATGCAGCCGTTCTTGGGCTGGCTGATGTCCAGGCCCAGGTCGAGCTTCTTGGCGGCGGCCGCCTCGGCCCTGGTGACGGAGCCGGTCTCGGCCATCCGGTCCAGGACCGTGTTGCGCCGCTTCTGCGCCTCGGCCGGGTCGTTGATCGGGCTGTACCGGCTGGGCGACTGGACCAGGCCGGCCAGCAGCGCGGCCTCGTGCAGTTCCAGGTCGGCCGCGGGCTTGGAGAAGTAGCGCTGGGCCGCGGCCTCCACTCCGTAGGCGCCGTCGCCGAAGAAGGTGATGTTGAGGTAGTTCTCCAGGATCTGGTCCTTGCCCAGTTCCTTCTCCAGCTGGATGGCGTACTTCAGCTCGCGGATCTTGCGGCCCACGGTCTGCCGGGTGGCCTCGGCGAACGCCTCGGGGTCGTCGCCGGCCGCCTCCACGAAGACGTTCTTCACGTACTGCTGGGTGAGGGTGGAGGCGCCCTGGGTGGTGCCGCCCTCCTCGATGTTGCGGTTGAGCGCGCGCAGCACACCCTTGGGGTCGATGGCGCCGTGCTCGTAGAAGCGGGCGTCCTCGATGGCGATGATGGCGTCCCGCACGTAGGGCGACATCTCGTCCAGGGTGATCACCGTGCGGTTGCGGGAGTAGACCTCGGCGATCTTGCCGCCCTCGCTGTCCAGAATGGTGGTCTTCTGGCTGAGCGGCGGCCGGGTGAGGTTGACCGGCAGCTCGTCGAACTCCTGCACGGTGGTCTTGGCGGCCAGGCCGAGCGAGCCCACGGCCGGCAGCGCGAGCCCGGCCAGCACGGTGCCGGCCAGCACACTGACTCCGATGAACTTCACTGACTGCTGGATCGCGGTCAGACCGCCACCCGGTCGGTTCCTACCCATGGGGCCAGCGTACGTGTTCAAACGCCGGACAGGGGGCCAGGTGTTCGCCTACGCTGATGATGCCGCTTCACACCAATGGGCTTCTCGTCAAGTCCGGCGTCACCCGTTGGAGTGAGATCGCTCGGGTGGGCCATGCAACGGTCACCCGGGTCATGCCTTGTCACCTGGGCAACATCGCGCCCGAATCGCGAGGAATGCCCGGATGGCACCTGCGGTGATCACGGTGGGCAACTCCCTCGAACGAGTGATCTCGTACTCGCTCATAGTCCGAACGGGTCATTCAAGATTAGGCCCCAAGGGGGTGTTGTGCTCCGGCAGCCTTCCGTAACGTCCTCAACTGGCAAGGGTGAATATGCCATTGCCGCCGTGGGGGAGCCTCGATTCGGGAGAGGACGGCACCGGCATGAGCTGGGTTACCGACTGGATTTCGCAGGCAGCTTGCCGCACCGCGGATCCGGACGAACTGTTTGTTCAAGGGGCGGCGCAGAATCGGGCGAAAGCGGTGTGCACCGGCTGCCCGGTCAGGACCGAATGTCTCGCCGACGCACTGGACAGCCGCATGGAGCACGGAGTCTGGGGAGGCATGACGGAACGCGAGCGGCGCGCTCTGCTGCGCCGCCGGCCGACGGTGATCTCCTGGCGGAGACTGCTGGAGACGGCACGGGCGGAGTACGAGCGGACCACGCAGCTCGAACTCCAGCACCGGACCCGCAACCGCTCCGCCCGCGGCGCCGCCTGACCGGCTCCGCACCCCGGCCGCTAGAGTCGGGGCCATGACGAAGTGGGAGTACGCGACCGTACCGCTGCTGGTGCACGCCACCAAGCAGATCCTTGACACCTGGGGCGAGGACGGCTGGGAGCTGGTCCAGGTGGTCCCCGGACCCAGCGCCGAGCAGCTGGTGGCCTATTTCAAGAGGCCCAAGCAGTGAGCGCCCCGGGTTCGGCGGCCGAGGCGCGCCTCGCCGAGCTGGGGCTCGTCCTGCCCGCCGTGGTCGCACCGCTGGCGGCCTACACCCCGGCGGTCCGCTCGGGCGCGTACGTTCACACCTCCGGGCAGCTGCCCATGGTGGACGGCGAGCTCCGGGTGACCGGCAAGGTCGGGGCCGAGGTCACCGCCGAGGAGGCCAAGGAGCTGGCCCGGATCTGTGCGCTCAACGCGCTGGCCGCGGTGAAGTCGGTGGCCGGCGATCTGGACCGGATCGCCCGCGTGGTCAAGGTGGTCGGATTCGTCGCCTCGGCGCCGGACTTCACCGGCCAGCCCGGCGTGATCAACGGGGCCAGCGAACTGCTGGGCGAGGTGCTGGGCGAGGCGGGCGTGCATGCCCGCAGCGCGGTCGGCGTCGCCGTGCTGCCGCTGGACTCGCCGGTCGAGGTCGAGATCCAGGTGGAGCTCGCCGGAGCGGAGTGAGCGCGGGCCGGGGGCGAGCACCGCCGGAACCGTCCGGGAAGCCCGAGCACGGCCGGAGCGGAACCGGTCCGGAATGGTCCGGAACTGTCCGGAACGGACGATGGGGAGAGGCATGGCGGAGCACACGCAGGGCGGCACGAGTGCGGGCACGGGCCCTGGTACGGCTGCGGCCCCTGGTGCGGGTACCGGTGCCGGTGCCGGTGCCGGTACGGAGCAGGAGCGGCCGGACCGCGACTGGTCCGCACTCCCCGCCTGGGAGCAGCGGTTCCGCGCGCCCCGCGTCGGCCTGCCCGAATGGGCGCCCGACGCCCCCGACCGCTGCCTGTTCGTCTCCAACGCCTCGGGCACCTTCGAGCTCTACGCCTGGGACCGGGCCACCGGCACGCAGCGCCAGGCCACCCGGCGCCCCAACGGCACAGTCGACGGCACGCTGACCCCGGACGGCGAATGGCTGTGGTGGTTCAACGACCACGACGGCGACGAGTTCGGCATCTGGATGCGGCAGCCCTTCCACGGCGGCCCGGACGAGCCCGCCCTGCCCGGCCTGGAGCCCTCCTACCCCGCCGGCCTGGCCATCGGCCGGGACGGCACCGTGGTGGTCGGCCGGATCACCGATGAGCACGGCAGCACCGTGCACGTGGCCCGGCCCGGCGCCGGACACGTGGAGATCTACCGGCACCGGCAGTCCGCCGGCGTCGGCGGGGTCTCCCGGGACGGCTCGCTGCTGGCCGTCGAGCACACCGAGCACGGCGACGCCATGCACTCGGCGGTGCGGGTGCTCCGGCTGGACGGCACCCCGGTCGCCGAACTGGACGACACCCGCGGCGGCACCCGGGAACTGGGCCTGACCGTCCACGGCTTCGCACCCGTCGCCGGGGACCCGCGGCTGCTCCTCGGTCACCAGCGCCGGGACCGCTGGGAGCCGATGATCTGGAACCCGCTGACCGGCGAGACCCTCGATCTGGCCCCCGGCCTGCCGGGTGACGTGCACGCCGAGTGGTACCCGGACGGCAGCGCACTGCTGCTGCTGCACGACTACCGGGCGCGCACCGAGCTGTGGAGGCTCGACCTGACCCCGGCGGAGGGGCAGCAGGGATACGGGCTGAGCCGCGTGGAGACGCCCGCCGGTACGGTCTCCGGCGCCACCGCCCGCCCCGGCGGCGGCGTGGAGTACCTGTGGTCCTCGGCGGCCGAGCCGCCCCGGGTACGGTCCACCGCCGGGCCGGCGGACGTGCTGGTGCCGCCGGGACCCCGGCCGCCCGCCTCGCTGCCGGTGACGGACGCCTGGGTGGACGGGCCTGGCGGCCCGGTGCACGCCCTGGTGCAGCGTCCGGCAGACGGCGAGGGGCCCTTCCCCACGGTCTTCGACATCCACGGGGGGCCGGCGGCGCACGACAGCGACGCCTTCGCCGCCGGTCCCGCGGCCTGGCTGGACCACGGCTTCGCGGTCGTGCGGATCAACTACCGCGGTTCCACCGGCTACGGGCGGGAGTGGACGGACGCGCTCAAGCACCGGGTGGGCCTGATCGAGCTGGAGGACATCGCCGCGGTGCGGGCATGGGCGGTGGAGTTCGGGCTGGCCGACCCGGAGCGGCTGGTGCTCACCGGCGCCTCCTGGGGCGGCTATCTCACCCTGCTGGGCCTGGGCACGCAGCCGGAGCTGTGGACGGTGGGCGTGGCGGCGGTGCCGGTTGCCGACTACGTCACCGCGTACGGGGACGAGATGGAGGCGCTCAAGGCGCTGGACCGCACGCTCTTCGGCGGCACGCCGGAGGAGGTGCCGGAGCGCTTCGCGGCCTCCTCGCCGCTGAGCTACGCGGACCAGGTCAAGGTGCCGGTCTTCATCTCGGCGGGCGAGAACGATCCGCGCTGCCCGGTGCGGCAGATCGAGAACTACGTGCGGCGGCTTGCCGAGCGCGGCGCGGTCCACGAGGTCTACCGCTACGACGCGGGCCACGGCTCCCTGGTGATGGAGGAGCGGATCAAGCAGGTGCGGATGGAGATCGATTTCGCCCTGCGCCATCTGCCTCCCGACCCCCGCCGCTCCTGACACCGGCGTTCTGCGTCTCGGTGCTCTCCCGCCCGGCGCCGGCCTCGGCGGACGCCGGGGCCGCCGCCCACGCTGCGCCGGGTGCGGGCCCCGCCCGTGCCAGGTGCGGGGGGCCAGAGGGTGCGGGCCCGCCCGGGTGCGGGCGAGACCGGGTGCGGGCGGGACCGGGTGCGGGAGGAGACGGATCAACCGCCGGGCGTCGCCGCCGTGGTACTGCCCGTGGTACTGCCCGCGGTACTGCCCACCGGCGCGGAAGCCTCGCGGGCGGCGGGGACTGCGGAAGCGGCGGGGACGGCTGGGGCGATGCCGAGCTCGGCGTCCCGCCGCGCCTCGATCTCCCGCCGGTAGAGCCGGAACCACATGAAGACCACGAACGCGGCGAACACGAACCACTCGGCGGTGTAGCCGAGATTCTGGAACGCCTTGAGGTCCAGGCCGGTGCCGGAGGCCGCCTGCGGCGGCACCGCGCGCAGCGGAGCGGTCGCCTCCCGCTCCGTCACAAAGCCGTTGACCACCTCGTACGGCAGGAGATTGATCAGCGAGGCGGCGCCGATCACCGCGACCTGCCCGGAGGGGAGGCCGGAGCGGGCATTGACCGCGCGCGGCGACTCGGCCGCCTGGAGAGCGCCGGTCACGGTCACCGTGCCCGCGGGCGGCGGCGGGACCGCGCCCGGGTCGGGGTCGCCCGGCAGCCAGCCGCGCACCACCGGCACGGCGGGTCCGCCGTCCCGGGGCAGCAGCGGGGTCAGCACATAGAAGCCGCGCTCGCCGTCCAGGATGCGGTCGGGGACGAGAAGCTGCTGCTCCGCGTCGTAGCTGCCGGTGACGGTGGCCGGCCGCCCGACGGTCTCGGTGGTCGGCGGCAGCAGCGTGGACAGCTCCGCCGGGCGCGCCTGCTCGCTCTCCACGGCCCGCTCCTCCTGGGCGCGGTGGCTGTCCACCCGGTCCTCGAACCGGCCCAGCTGCCAGGTGCCCAGCACCAGGCAGAACGGCACCGCCAGCACGACGAACACATTGATCGCCCACCAGCGGGGGGTCAGCAGGAAGCGGTGCACGCCCCCACGGTACCCGCCCGGCACGGTGCGGCCGTCAACCACTCCCGGCCGCCGGGCAGGGCGTGGCCGGGCGCGGTGGCCGTGCCATGCGCCGGGCCATGGGCCGTGCCGGAACCGTGCCGGAAGCCGAGCCGGGCAGCGCGCTCAGGGGGTGGTCCCGGTGACCTTCAGCAGGCCCGTGCGGTAGACGGTACCGGTGCAGGCGCCCGGCACGGCAACCGTTCCGGCGGTCTCCGTGCCGGCGGCCGGCACATAGCTCAGCCGCAGGCCGTCCGCCTCCTCCTGCGGCGCCTCCGTGCCGGTGCCGGCGGTGCTGCTGCCGGTGGTGCCGTCCTGCTCCTCCTCCGTGGTCCGCCCGAGCTGGGTCTGGGTGCCGCCGGACGACGCGCCGGGCGAGGAGCTCGCCTCCGGACCGGGCTCGGTGGACGGCGGCGGCGTGGAGGCGGTCGGGTCCGGATCGGGCTCGGGCTGCGCCGGGCAGCCGCCCCGGGCCGAGTCGGGCGGCGGCACCCAGGCGAAGCGGATCTCGTACGCCTCGCCGGGCAGCAGCAGCAGGCTCTCCTTCCAGCTCTCCGGCAGCGGCAGCTCGGTCGCGCGGTCGCCGTCGGTGCGGAACACCACCTGGAGACCGTCCGCGGCGGCGTCCCCGGTGGGAGCGACCGCCAGCTCGTCGGTGCCGGTGACGGCGCAGGCGGTCTCCGACACATTCGCCACCCGGAACGAGCCGTAGACGTGGCCGCGGTCGTTGGGCTCCTGCAGGGTGCCGGCGATCTCGCCGAGCTGGCCGGCCAGGCAGGCCGGGGTGGACACGCCGTGGGTCTCGGAGATCTCCGGGGACGGGTCCTCGGAGGCCGTGGGCTCCTCGGGGGCGGGTTCGGCGTCCTCGTTCTCCGGGGCCGGGCTGGCGCCGGGGCCGGAGGGCAGCCCGCCGGAGGTGTGGGTGCCCGGTTCGCCCTCGCCCTCCTCGGCGCCGGCGGTGCCGGCCTCCTGGCCGTGGCCGGCCTCCACGGAGGGGGTGGAGGTGCCGTCCGCGGCGACGTTCAGCGCCAGCGGGGTGCCGGTGGCGAACAGCGCCAGGGCCACGCCGCCGACCACGGCGAGCTGGCGGCGCTGACGACGGCGGCCGGGCACGGCGCTGCGCAGCCGCTCCAGGGCGTCGTCGGAGGGCTCGATGCCGCGCACGGATTCGTGCAGCAGTATCCGCAGGATCTCTTCTTCGGAGGCGAGCCCGGGAGGATCAGAGGCCGCTGGGGCGCCGGAAGCCCCCGAGGAGGACGGTGAGGCGGGCGCGGGGGGCGGTGAGGCGGGGGCGGTGGACGGCCGGGAGGAAGCATCGGAGGTCGCCGAGGAACCGGGCGAGCCGTCCGGCCCGGCGCCGGGTTCTTCGAAGGCATCGGGGCTGCCGTCCCGGCGGCCCGAATGGCCGGTCGGCTCCAGGGGATTCATCGCGTGGCCTCCATGGCGACGCGCAGCGCCGCAATGCCACGGGAGCCGTACGCCTTGACGGAGCCCGCGGATATGCCCAGGGCACGGGCCACTTCGGCCTCGGACATGTCGGCGAAGTAGCGCAGCACCAGCACCTCGCGCTGGCGGCGCTGCAGCCCGCGCATCGCCTTGATCAGGTCGGCGCGCTCCAGCTGCTCGTAGGCGCCCTCCTCGGCGCTGGCCATGTCCGGCATCGGCTTGGTGAGGAGCTTGAGCCCGAGTATCCGGCGGCGCAGCGTGGAGCGGGACAGATTCACCACTGTCTGGCGCAGATAGGCAAGGGTCTTCTCCCGGCTGCGCACCCGGCGGCGGGCGGAGTGCACCCGGATGAACGCCTCCTGCACCACGTCCTCGCAGGAGGCCGGGTCGTCGAGCAGCAGGGCGGCGAGACCGAGCAGCGAGCGGTAGTGCTCCTGGTAGGTCTCGGTGAGATGGTCGACAGTGGTGCCTTCAGCCATCGCTTCTTCCGCGTCCTCGCCGCGGGCGCGGACCCGTGATGCTCCGGAGGCGGGAAGCGGAGCGATCACGGGAAGACTCCCGGCGCGGGCACAGGCGTGGGCCGCGGCAACGGGGCGGCGCTGGGCCGGAATCGGCGGCGCTGTGAGTTCGAGGACCTCTGCCACGCCTGTTGGACACTCTCTCCCCCGCGATGGTTGTACGGCGGAGGCGGGTTTCTCATCTCCAGGACCGTGGCCACCATCCGTACCGCCCTGCTTTCCGTTCCCTCGTCCTGCGCGTCCGCCCGGTGCCCCGGGACACACCGCGGCAACAGGGAAAGACGCTCCCCGCGCGGTGCCCGGTTGCGGTCTCGGCGCGCGGGGAGCGTTCATCCTCTCCCGGGGAGTTGGCCGCGAGCAACCTGCCGTGACCTACAGCTCGATCACGAAAGATTCACACGGTACTCCCGGGCCGATCGGTGCTGATCGGCGGGGTGCGGAACGGCCTCAGCGGCCGGTTCCGCCGTATACAACGGCCTCTTCGCTCTCCGAATCCAGCCCGAAAGCGGTGTGCACGGCCCGCACCGCGGCCTGCACGTCGTCCTGGCGGGTGACCACGGAGATGCGGATCTCGGAGGTGGAGATCAGCTCGATGTTGACACCCGCGTCGGACAGCGCCTCGAAGAATGTGGCGGTGACGCCGGGGTTGGTCTTCATGCCCGCGCCGACCAGGGAGATCTTGGCGATCTGGTCGTCGTAGCGGAGCGCCTCGAAACCGATGCCGGACTGCTGCTTCTCCAGCGCCTCGATCGCCCGGGGGCCGTCGGTGGTGGGCAGCGTGAAGGAGATGTCGGTCAGGCCGGTGCTGGCGGCCGACACGTTCTGCACCACCATGTCGATGTTGATCTCGGCATCGGCGATGGCGCGGAAGATGGCGGCGGCCTCGCCCGGCTTGTCCGGCACTCCCACGATGGTGACCTTGGCCTCGGAGGTGTCGTGCGCGACACCCGAGATCAGTGCCTGCTCCATCGGCTGCTCTCCTCGCGGTTCGTTGCTTACCCAGGTGCCCGGCAGGCTGGAGAAGGAGGACCGGACATGGATGGGGATGTTGTAGCGGCGGGCGTATTCCACACAGCGGTGCAGCAGCACCTTGGAACCGGAGCTGGCCAGCTCCAGCATGTCCTCGGCGGAGATCCAGTCGATCTTGCGTGCCTTGGGCACCACGCGGGGGTCGGCGGTGAACACGCCGTCCACGTCCGTGTAGATCTCGCAGACCTCGGCCTCCAGCGCGGCGGCCAGCGCCACCGCGGTGGTGTCCGAACCGCCCCGGCCCAGGGTGGTGATGTCCTTGCTGTCCTGGGAGACGCCCTGGAAACCGGCCACGATGGCGATATTGCCGGCCTCCACCGCGGTCCGGATACGGCCGGGCGTCACGTCGATGATGCGCGCTTTGTTGTGGACCGAGTCGGTGATGACCCCGGCCTGGCTTCCGGTGAAGGACTGTGCCTCGTGGCCGAGCGTTTTGATCGCCATTGCCAGCAGTGCCATGGAGATGCGCTCTCCGGCGGTCAGCAGCATGTCGAACTCCCGGCCGGAGGCCACCGGCGTGACTTCCCGGGCGAGGTCGATCAGCTCATCCGTGGTGTCGCCCATCGCCGAGACCACGACCACCACCTGGTGGCCCTGCTTCTTGGCCTCCACGATCCGCTTGGCGACGCGCTTGATGCCCTCGGCATCGGCAACGGAGGAGCCACCGTACTTCTGCACGACTAGGCCCACGTGTGCTCGCTCCTCTAGGAATCGTCTTTCCGTGTCCGGGATCTTTCCGGCGCACGGTCGGAATCATTTTATTCAGCGGGAGAATTCCGCCCATGAGCGCAGCCACATCCTGAGACGCCGGTGGGCGTCCCGGGAAGGGGCCGGACGGCCTCCCGCTCGGCGGGCAGACCTGCCCGCGGATCGCGGACTCACACGCGAGCGGAGCGAAAAGTGCCGGAAACGTGCCCGAGGTCACACCGCAACACACGCGGTGCTACAGGGGAGGTCACGGAACGTGGACGCCCGCTGCCCGGCCTTGCGCCTCCGCCGGACGGGGCGCGAGGCCGGGTGGACCGCCGCGGCCGGGACGGGAACGCCACACGGCCCGGGGCGTCAGGCGTCAGGCGTCAGGCACGTGACATCCGGTCCGGGCGTCCGGGAAACGCGGAAACGGGGAAACGCCGGCTCAGAGGCTCAAGGGGCTCAAGGGCGGGCACGCCTGGCGCGGTCGGCCTTCAGGCCGAGCGGCGCGGCGATCTCGGCCTCCATCACCTGGCCGGCCTCCAGCTCCAGATCGCCGTCCTCGGCGGCGCTGTCGGTGTCCAGGCCCTCCAGATCCGCCATGGGCGTGTCCAGCCGGACATGCGCCACCAGCGACTGGAGGGCGCGCAGCGCGGCGCTGGCGGTCGGCCCCCAGTTGGAGAGATAGGAGAACTGCCACCACCACAGGGCCTCGCTGATCCGGCCCTCGCGGTAGTGCGCCATGCCGTGCCGCAGATCGGTCACCACATCGGCCAGATCATCGGAGATCCGGCAGGCCACAGGCGTGGAGCGGGGCACGTACGGATCGAAGACCTCGGTGTAGACGTCGACCGGCGCCAGCAGCGCGGCCAAACGTTCGCGCAGCTCGTCCATGTCCGGCTCGGGGCCGGTGTCGGGCTCGTACCGCTCCTCGGGGACGATGTCCTCGTGCGCGCCCAGCCGGCCGCCGGCCAGCAGCAACTGGGAGACCTGCAGCAGCAGGTACGGCACGGCGCTGTCCGGATCGTCGCCCTTGGCGATCTCCTGCACCGCGACCATGAAGCTCTCGATCTGGTCCGAGACCTGGACGGCGAAATCGTCCGGTCCGGGGCCGCGCAGACCGGAACGCTGCCGGGCGTCGGCCCCGGCCGTCCCGGCCGCGCCCGCCGCCGCCCGGACCTGATCCGGCGCAGCCGTCTTCGCTTCACCGGGCTGGTGGACCGCGGTCATGCCGGTCGCCGCACCGTCAGACATCGAGCAATCGTCTCCCCTCGAAGGCACGCCCAAGCGTCACCTCGTCGGCATACTCCAAGTCTCCCCCGACCGGCAGCCCGCTGGCCAGCCGTGTGACCTTCAGACCCATCGGCCCGATCATCCGGGCCAGGTAGGTGGCCGTGGCCTCGCCCTCCAGATTGGGGTCGGTGGCCAGGATGAGCTCGGTGACGGTACCGTCCGCGAGCCGGGCCAGCAGCTCCCGTATCCGCAGGTCATCGGGGCCGACGCCGTCGATCGGGCTGATCGCGCCGCCGAGCACGTGGTAGTGGCCCCGGAACTCGCGGGTGCGCTCGATGGCGACCACGTCCTTGGGCTCCTCCACCACGCAGATCACCGCGGTGTCGCGGCGCGGGTCGCGGCAGATGCGGCACTGCTCGTCCTCGGCGATATTGCCGCAGACGGTACAGAACCGGACCTTTTCCTTGACCTCGTTGAGCGCGCGGGCCAGCCGGCGCACATCGGCCGGGTCGGCCTGGAGGATGTGGAAGGCGATCCGCTGCGCGCTCTTCGGACCGACGCCGGGCAGTCTGCCCAGCTCGTCGATCAGGTCCTGGACCACGCCTTCGTACACGGGGAGCCTTCCGTCAACAAAATCCTTGGGTTTGAGGCTAGTTGTCCGGCGGTGCGGCGGCCAGTGGGGCGCGCGCAGCCGCTGGTTAGAACCCCAGTCCGGGGAGGGAGCCGCCCATGCCCTGGGCGAGCGGGCCCAGCTTGGTCTGCTGGAGCTGCTGGGCGCCGGCGACGGCATCCCGCACCGCGGCGAGCACCAGGTCCGCCAGGGTCTCGGTGTCCTCCGGGTCGACCGCGCGGGGATCGATCTCCAGGCCGGTCAGTTCTCCGGTACCGGTGACCACCGCCTTGACCAGGCCGCCGCCGGCCGAACCCTCGACCGGGGTCTCGGCCAGCTCCTGCTGTGCCCGGGCCAGGTCCTGCTGCATCTTCTGGGCCTGCTGCAGCAGCTGCTGCATATCGGCCCCACCACCGGGAAACACGGCTCCTCCTGGGAGTCGACGACAAAACCGAATCTCGTATCCGTCTTCACGACTTCGCGACGCGTCCGCGCCGGCCCCGATGCGGGGCCCCGCCCGCCTTCGCCGCGCCTCCGCGCCGGGCACGGGCGGTCGCCGCCCGGGCCTCTTCCCGAGCCTACGGCCTCACCCGCCGGCCCCGCCCGTCCACCGCCGGCCGCGGTCAGCCTTCGTGCCGGATCTCCTCGATGACCGTGGCGCCGAGACCCTCGATGAGCAGCTCGGTGCCGGAGAGCGCGCGGTCGTCGAGATCCGGGTCGTCGTCCTCGGGGACGTCGTCCTCGACGCTGACCGGGGGGGTGGCCTCCGGCGCCGGTGTGCGGGGCGGCGGCGTCCGCGCCGGGGCGGCCGGTGCGGGCGCCGGCGGGGGCGTGGCCTGTTCCGTCTGCCGGGGCGGTGCTGCCGCT
>NZ_WTLH01000056.1 GCF_011421595.1 Streptomyces sp. YIM 98790
CGGTGCGGCGGCGGGCTGCGGGGCGGGGCCCGCCGGGCGCGCGGCATGCGGAACGTTCGGGTACGGGGTCATGCGAAGCCTCCTGGTCCGGGGCCGGCGCGGTGCGGGGCGGGGCGGCCCCGGGGGGCCGCGGGAGCTGCCCCTGCCCGCACAGCGGCACGCCCGAGGGCGGTGCACGGCAGACGTGGATGTCATGCATCTGACAAAAACAGCGCGGAGCGGAGCGGCACGGCAGCGGCCCCGCCGGGTGCACGGACCCGGCAGATGCTGCCGAAAACCTTTTCGGCGACGATAGGAAGCAGCCCGCTCGCCGTCAAGACGTCTGCCGGGCGGATCTATCATGGATTTCCGACCGGGCGGTTCGGCGCATGTGAGGGGGGCCAGGTGGCTGGTGGGCGCAGACGCGCCGCGACCCTCACGGATGTCGCCCGGCGTGCCGGAGTGTCGGTCGCGACCGCTTCCAAGGCCCTGAACAACCTCACCGAGGTGGCACCGGACACCCGTCGGCGCGTGCTGCGCGCCGCCGAGGAACTGTCCTTCCGGCCGAACGCGCTCGCCCAGGCCCTGCTCTCCGGCCGGACCCGCACGGTGGGACTGCTCACCGACGAGCTGGGCGGCCGGTTCGCCATCCCGGTGCTGCTGGGCATCGAGGAGACGCTGGCGCACCGGGGAATGTCCGTCCTGCTGTGCGACGCCCGGGGCGACGCCGCCCGCCGCAAGCACTACATCCGTACCCTGCTGACCCGCCAGGTGGACGGCTTCATCGTGCTGGGCGACACCAACGACGTGCTGCCCTCGCTCAGCGCGGAGATCCCGGTGCCCACGGTCTACGCCTACGCCGAGTCGGACGGCCGCGACGATCTGTCGGTACTCGCCGACGACGCCGGCGGCGGCCGGCTGGCGGTGGAGCACCTGCTCACGGCGGGGCGGCGGAGGATCGCCCACATCACCGGCGAGGAGAGCTACCGGGCCGCACGGGAGCGCGCCGGGGGCGCGGCCCGGGCGCTGGATGCCGCGGGGCTGCCGCTGCTCGGCGGGAAACCGCTGTTCGGACGCTGGACCCGGCAGTGGGGGCGGGAGGCGGCCCGGCGGCTGCTGGCCGCTCATCCGGACACCGACGCCATCTTCTGCGGCAGCGACCAGGTCGCCAACGGTGTGCTGGAGGCCCTGCACGACAGCGGGCGCCGGGTGCCCGCCGACGTGGCGGTGATCGGCTACGACAACTGGGAGATCTTCTCCGCCGACAGCCGTCCGCCGCTGACCACGGTCGATCTGGGCCTGCAGCGGCTCGGGGCCACCGCCGCCCGGCATCTGCTGGACGCACTGGACGGCATGGGGGTCTCCGGGGTGATCCGGCTGCCGGGACGGCTGGTGGTCCGGGAGTCCACCGTCCCGCCCTCCGCACCGGACACCCCGGCCGGGCGCCGCCGCTGACCCGTGGCCGGACGGGCTGCGGCGGAACGCGGGAGCCCGGCCGAAACCGTTTTCGGCTCCCGTCGCCGCGCCGCGGGAGCAGCTCACCGCCCTCCCCGCCGCGCCGGAACGCAGGGGGAGGGCGGTGATCCCGCCGGCAGGGGCCGCATGGTCCCCGCGGCCGGGCGGCCGGATGTCCGGGCGGCGGATGTCCGGTGGTGTCCGGCCGGGTGTCCGTCAGTCCTGCGCGCGGAGCGCCTCCGCCACGGACAGCAGCAGTTCGCTCACCTCCTCGTCCGCCAGGTCCTCGGCGTACCGGCTGAAGCGGTCGAGCTTCTTCGCGGCCTGGGCGGCCTTCCCCCGGTCGCTGTGCTTCCGGGCGTCGGAGAGGTTCTTGGTCAGCCGGTCGCCGTCCTGCTCACTGATCCGGCTCTCGCCGGCCAGCCGCTCCACGAGGGCGATCGCGCCGTCGTAGTCGGCGACGACACGGAACGTCACCCGGGCCTCGGCGGTGTTCTCCGCGACGTCGGTCGCGGTGACCGCCAGCACGTGCTCGCCCGGCCCGAGGACGGCGGGGTCCAGGCGTGCCGGTGAGGTCACCGGTGTGCCGTCGAGGAGGATCTCCACGCCGGCCATGCCGGAGGTGGCGTCCTCGGCGAGGACGTCCGCCGTGATGATGTCGCCCAGCCCGACGGCGTCACCGTCCGCCACCCCGTCGAAGGTGACCACGGGCGCCGTGGTGTCGATCCCGTACTCCCCCGCGACGACGGAGGAGACATTGCCGGCCGCGTCGGTGGCGCGGACCTCCACGGTGTGCTCACCGTCCGCGGACAGCGTGAGGGGCCCGGTGTACCCGGCCCAGGAGCCGCCGTTGACGCGGTACTCGACGGACACCGCGCCGTCCCCGTCGTCCTCGGCGGCCGCGGTCACCGTCACCGGGGTGGTCCACCAGCCGTCCGCGCCGGTGGGTGCGGCGGGGTCGGTGGTGAGGGCGACGGTGGGCGGGGTGGTGTCCGCCTCCGCCGGGCTGTGGCGGAAGTAGTCGAACAGGGCCGGCTTGGCGGCGGTCTGCTCGCCGCCGAGGGCGAAGATCCCGAAGCGGGGCGTGCCCTCGGCCAGCGCCGGGTTGGTCACCGGCGCCAGCTCCGTCCAGCTCTCGCCGTCCGCGCTGTAGGAGCCGGTGTAGGTGTCGCCGCTCTTGGTCAGCCGCAGGTGCCAGACGCCCTGGGCGGGTGCCGGGCTGGCGTTGGGAGCGGGCTGCAGGATGACGTCGCCGGCCTCGCCGCGCAGCTCGATCGCGCGGCTGACGGCCTGGCCGGGGGCGTTGGTGGTCAGATAGTCGAGCTTCACATAGGTGGTGTCGTCGGCGTAGACCATGAGGCCGGCCTGCTGGTAGCGCTCGTCGAACGCGGAGCCGTCCACCTTGGTCTCGATGGTCCAGTCGCCCTCGGGTGCGGGCTGGAGGACGAAGTTGCGCGGGTCGGTCGCCGTTCCTTCGTAGATGTCGCCGTCGCTGGTGTCGATGCGCAGGGCACCGTCCGCCATGGACAGCGCGCCGGTGTCGGGCCGGACGATGTGCGACCAGCGGCAGCCGTCGAGCATGTCGCCGTCGAACGTGTCGGACGGCTCGGGCCGGGTCACGGTGTCGTCCGGGGTGAGGTGGAACCAGTCCACCAGCGCGGTCACGGGCAGCGCCTCGGCCCGGTTGGTCAGGCCGAACAGTCCGATCCTCGGGTTGTCGATGCCGGCCAGGCTCTTGGTCTGGGGCATGGCGGTGAAGGTGGTGCCGTCGGCGCTGTAGAAGGCGCGCAGGTCGGTCCCGTCGCTGGTGAAGCGGACCGAGAAGGTGTCGGGGAAGTCGGCCCCGAGCGAAGCGGTGTTGCTGTCGCCGACCTCGTTGGGGCTGCCGTCCTCCTCACGGATGAACTGGAAGATGCGGTTGGCCGCCGAGGGCTCCCCGGTGGAGCGGCCCTGGATGACCATCTTGGCGTAGTTGTCGTCGTCGCCGTAGACGATGAGGCCGGCCTGCTGGTAGGCGAGGCGCGCCGGGAGGGTGACCCGGGCGGTGGCCTCCCAGGGGCCGTCGGGCAGATCCTGGAGCACGATGTTGGGCGTGCCGGAGTTGCCGGTGCCGTAGATGTCGGTGGCGGTCAGCGGCAGGACCAGGTGGCCGTCGCGCACGGCGATGTCCTGGTTCTCCCGGATCACGTCGGTCCACCGGTCGCGGTCCAGTTCGGTGCCGTCGAACCCGTCGGATCTGCCGGACAGGCAGAGCTGGAGGTCGTTCGGTGCGGCGACGTCGATGACGACGCTCTGCGAGGAGCGCGCGCCGCGTTCGTCGGTCACGGTGACGCGTGCGGTGTAGTTCCCCGCCCTGGTGTAGGTGTGGGTGGCGGCCGGGCCGGTGGCGGTGGAGCCGTCTCCGAAGGTCCAGGCGTACTCCAGGGCGTCGCCCTCGGGGTCGGTCGCCTCGGCGGTGAAGTCCACCTCCAGGGGTGCGGTGCCGCTGACCGGGTCGGCGGTCACACCGACCCGGGGGCGCTGGTTCTCGGTGACGCCGCGGCCGGTGAACTCCACCCAGTTGACGTTGAGCTGCCCGGTGGTCTTGACGAAGTACAGCGGCCCGCTGACGGTGGCGCTCGCGCCGCTCACCGGTGCGGTGAAGTCGCCGTAGACCTGCCAGTCACCGGTGGCCGCGACATCGATGGTGGCCACGGTGGGGCCGGTGTCGGGGTCGCCGGTGCGGACCTCGACGGTGGCGCCGGCGGTCGGGGAGGCGGCGCGCAGCCCGATCTCCTCGATGCCGGTCAGGTTGGCCGGATTCCAGGCCCACCAGTCGCCGTCCTCGATGTAGCCGATGTTCTGGCCGCCGCCGGCGGTGTCGCCGGTGGTCTCCCGTACCACGCCGGGGTCGCCGCCGGCGGTGGAGGAGGCCAGCCGGCCGGTGGTGTCGAAGTGCTCCGCCTCGCGGTGCTTGGGCTGGAGGACCAGCACCTCCTGGCTGGTCAGCGGGGGCGCGTCGCCGTTGCCCTGGTCGGTGTAGGTGACGGTGACGGTGCCGAAGATGTTGGCGCCGATGTGTCCCTCGTCGCCGGGCAGCGGGAAGCTCCCGGAGCAGCCGTGGTACTGCTCATAGCCGTGGGAGTGCTCGTCGTGGCCGAGGCCCGGCTGCACGACGACATCCTGGCAGTCGACCGGGCCGCCGTCGGGGTCGGTCACCGACACCTCGTAGGCGATGGTGTCGCCGAACTCGAAGAACCCGCCGTTGACCGGGGCGGTGACCTCGATCTCCGGAGCGGTGTTGCCGGCCGTGATGTCCAGGTTGGACACGGCGCTGCGGCCTTCGGAGTCGGTGACGGTCAGCCGCGCGGTGAAGCGGCCGGCCTCGGTGTAGGTGTGGACGGGGGACGGGTCGGTGCTGTCCTGGGTGCCGTCGCCGTCGAAGTCCCAGGAGTAGGTGACCGGCTGCCCGTCGGGGTCGTGGGACCCGGTGGAGTCGAACTCGACCTCCAGCGGGAGGGGCCCGGAGGTGCGGCTGGCGGTGAACTGGGCGACGGGGGCGCGGTTGCCCTGGACGTAGTCGACCCGGTAGACGCCGGAGTCGGCGTTGTTGCCGCCGAAGCCGCTGCCCCACTCGATGACGTAGAGCGCGCCGTCCGGTCCGAACTGCAGGGCGTGCGGACGGAGGAAGTCCATGCCCTGGAGCATCCGGGAGACGTCGGCGACGCCGGTGCGCGCCTCGTCGGGCTGGATGGAGAACATCCGGCCGTCGTTCCAGTCGCCGAGGACCGCCTTGCCGTCGAAGTACGCCGGCCACTTGCGGCCGGACTCCAGGTCGGGGTCGTAGGCGTAGGCACCGCTGGTCATCGGGGCGCCGCTGCCGCCGACCTCCGGCACGCCGGTGTGGGACTTGCCCATCCACAGCTCGGCCGGGATGGCGGGCGGAAGGTCTCTGATGCCGGTGTTGTTCGGGGAGTCGTTGACCGGCGCGGCGCAGTTGTACGCCTGGCCGGAGGTGCCGGTGGCGAAGTCGTAGTCGATGTACGGGGTGTTGTCGCCGACGCAGTAGGGCCAGCCGTAGAAGCCGGGCTCGTCGACGATGTTCCACTCGACGCGGCCGTCGGGTCCGCGGTCGGGGTTGGTGCTTCCGGCGTCCGGGCCGTAGTCGGCGACGTAGAGCCGGTCGGTCCTGGGGTCGATGCCGATCCGGAAGGGGTTGCGGAAGCCCATGGCGTAGATCTCGGGCCGGGTGTCCGCGGTGCCCGGCGCGAAGAGGTTGCCCTCGGGGACGGTGTAGCCGCCGTCCGGCTGCGGGGTGATGCGCAGGATCTTGCCGCCGAGCGAGTTGCTGTTCGCCGAGGTGCGCTGGGCGTCCCAGGCGGCCCGTCCGGGGCGCTCGTCCACCGGTGTGAAGCCGTCGGAGGCGAACGGGTTGGTGTTGTCGCCGGTGGTGATGTACAGGTCGCCGCGGGAGTCGAACTCCAGGGCGCCGCCCGCGTGGCAGCACTCCTGCCGCTGGACGTCGATCTCCAGCAGGACCTGCTCACTGGTGAGGCTCAGGCTGTCACCGTTGACGGTGAAGCGGGAGACGCGGTCCACCGGCCGGCTGCCGGTCGGCGAGTAGTACAGGTACAGCCAGCCGTTCTCCGTGAAGTCCGGGTCCAGGGCCAGGCCCAGCAGCCCGAACTCCTGCCCGGTGTACACCGGGACGGTGCCGGCCGTGACGACCGTGCCGTCGGTGCGCACCACACGCACCGCGCCGTTGCGGTCGATGTAGAAGACCCGGCCGTCGTCGGCGACGGCCAGTTCCATCGGGTTGCTGGTGTTGTCGTCCAGCACGACCTTCTCGAAGCTCTCGGTCAGCGACGCGCCGCAGTCGGACGGCACCACTCCGGCGGCCGAGCGGATGCCGCCCAGCAGGTGCTCCAGGAACAGCGGGTCGGAGAAGGACGCGGCGTCATGTCCCATGCCGGTGTACCAGGAGCGGCCGCCGTCGTAGATCTGGCACCAGGCGATGGGGTGTTCGGCGCCCATCTGGCCGCCGGAGTAGCTGCCCTCGTCGAGGGACGCCAGAACGTGCACATTGCCGCGCGGGTTGGTGCGGTAGTCGTACCACTCGTCCGTGCGGTTCCACAGCACGGGCAGGCCGGCGGTGGAGGGGTGCGCGGGGTCCTCGACCTTCACGGTGGCCGGCTGCGGCGCCGGGTGGCCGGCGAAGTAGGCCCCGACCAGCTCGCCGTACCACGGCCAGTTGTACTCGGTGTCGGAGGCGGCGTGCACGCCCGCGTAGCCGCCGCCCGCGCGGATGTACCGCTCGAACGCGGCCTGCTGGCTGTCGTTGAGCACATCCCCGGTGGTCGACAGCCAGATGACCACCTCGTACTGGGCGAGGTCCTGGTCGTTGAAGACGGCCGCGTCCTCGGTGGCCGTCACCTCGAAGCCGTGTTCCGCGCCCAGCGCCTGGATCGCCGCGACACCGGACTCGATGGAGCCGTGCCGGAACGCCGCGGTCTTGCTGAACACCAGCGCGTGAAACGTTTCTTCACCGTGTCCGGGATGGGCGGCCGCCAGCCCCGGTGCCAGCAGCACGGCCAGGGCGGCCAGCACGGCGACGACTGGACGCATCACCGTTCTTCGGTAGGGCGGACGGGTATGGCGTGTTGCCTTTTTCATCAGGTGCTCTCCACTGCGTGGTCTGGGTGGTGCGCTCTGCTCGTCCGGGCGGATGCGTGGTCGTGGGTGTCCGGGCACGGGTCCGGATGTCCCGTTTCCGGTGTCATGGGCGGGTGCGGCGTGCCGGGCCGCCGGGGCTCCTCAGCGGCTCGCCCACAGCAGGCCACGCTCGGTGAGCGTGCGCACCTCGGGTATGCGGAAGTCGTCCGGGCCGTGGCCGATCGTGGAGACGAAGACGCGGCCCTTGCCCCATGTCCTGGTCCATACCGTGGGGATGTCCGCGGGCCGGGTCCGGGTCTCGTCGGCGTCGACGGTGACGGTCGCCAGCACGTCGTTCAGCGGGTCGCTCAGCGTCCAGTACGGCTCGGTGCCGATCTCGAAGTCGCCGAGCCCGGCGATGACCGGGTGGGCGGCATGGTCTGCGGAGAGCAGGACCCGGTGGCGGCCCGGGTTGGGCGGGGTGGTGAGGAACTGGCCGCCCGTCAGCAGCTGGTAGTCCAGGCTGCCGCGGAAGGCGTCAACGATGCCGCCGTGCCAGCCGGCCAGGCCGGTGCCGGACCTGACGGCCGCGATGAGGCCGGCGGCCTCCCGCCGGGTGATGTCACCGCCCGTCCAGCACTGCACGATCAGGTCGGTCTCCGCGAGGAGTTCCTCCTCCTCGTACACCTCCAGGCAGTCCTCGATCAGGACCCGGAAGCCGTGCCGTTCGAGGAAGGGGATGAAGAGATCGGTGGTCTCCTCGGGGTGGTGGCCGTCCCAGCCTCCCCGCACCACCATCGCCTGCCGCTGGCCAGAGGTCACGGACTTCAGCTCCTCTCGTGATGGCGGGGCAGCCAGAACTCCGGTCGAAAAGTTTCGCAACAACCGGGAGGGTAGGAACGCACCAGTCGCACCGTCAAGGCTTAGGACAGAACGGACCCGCACAGCCCTGATCCGGCGCAGGGCCCCGGCGGGGAACCGGGCACAGAGAGAAGGCCCGGGGCCTCGGCGGGAGGCTCCGGGCCGGTCGTCACCGGCGGGCGGCGGCGGTCAGCGGAGCGGAGCCGTGCTGTCGCGGACGACCAGGGTGGTGGCCAGTTCGATGCGGGGACTCTCCGGCTCGTCACCGTTCAGCAGCCGGACGAGCGTCCGCAGCGCGCTGCCGCCCATCTCCTTGAGCGGCTGGCGCACGGTCGTCAGGGCCGGGGAGACCCAGCGGGCCTCGGGCAGATCGTCGAAGCCGACGACGCTGATGTCGTCCGGTACCCGCAGCCCCGCCGCCGAGATGGCCTCGTAGCCGCCGATGGCCATGTGGTCGGAGCAGATGAACAGCGCCGTCGGCGGTTCGGGCAGGGCGAGCAGGGCCCGCACCTGTTCCGCGCCGCTGGCCCGGTCGTAGGTGCCGTTCCTGATCAGCCCGGACGCCGGGACCAGGCCCGCCGCCGCCATGGCCGAGTGGTAGCCGGCGGTGCGGGCCCGCGCGTAGAGGTGGTCCGGCGGGCCGGTCACCAGCGCGATGCGCCGGTGCCCGCGCTCCAGCAGATGGGTGGTCGCCTCGTAGGCGCCGGCCCAGTTCGTGGTGCCGACCGAGACCACGTCGGGCGGCGGGTCGCTGAGCGGATCGATGACCACGCAGGGCACATCGGCCTGTCTGAGGCGGGCGAGCTGGCCCGGGGCCGGTTCGACCAGGCCGAGCACCACGCCCTCGGAGTCGCGCTCCAGGACGCGGTCCACCCAGTCCTGTCCCCCGTGACCGTTGCCCGCGTTGGGGGCGGAGCCGGCCGACCGCGCCACATGGATCGCCACGTGCACCTTGGCCTCGTACGCCGCCGCCTCCATGCCGCTGGCGACACTCGCCGGCCACGACCCGTCGAGCCCGCTCATCACCAGGTCGACGGTGCGGACGGCCGGGTCGAGCGAGGCGCCCCGGCGGACATAGCGGTGGCGGCGCAGCGCGGAGTCAACCCGGGCGCGGGTGTCCCGCGAGACGTCGTCCCGGCCGTTCAGGACCTTGGACACGGTGGAGACCGACACGCCGGCGGTCTCGGCGATCTGGGCGAGCGTGGCGCGCTGCGTGCTCGTACCGGTCACGGTCCCGCTCTCTGTTCTCCCGACACTTTTCGCATACTGTAGCCCTCCCAACAGGGCTTTCCTAACGTCTGCCGCAGGACGTCGGCACCTTGCGTCACCGAAGCTTCGCAAAGACCAGGAAACCGGAACAAATCAGCGGGTCGCCGAAGAGGTGTCCGCCGGAGCTCTTGACGCCCCTCACCGGGAGCGCCAAGCTTCCCTATCGAAGTTTCGAAAACGTGGCCCCGACGTGTACCGGCGACCTGTGACGGAGAGGGCTCGACATGGCAGCGACACATTCGTCACCGGGGACGCTGCGGGTCACGGTCTGGAACGAGGGCCGCCACGAGCAGCTCCGCGGCGAGGTCGCCGCCAGATATCCGCGCGGCATCCACGGCGCCATCGCCGAGGGCATCACGGAGCACCTGGGCGAGAGCGTGCTGCTGCGGACCGCCACGCTGGACGAGCCCGAGCACGGGCTGACCGAGACGGTGCTCGACGAGACGGACGTCCTGACCTGGTGGGGGCATCTGGCGCACCGCGAGGTCTCCGACGAGGTGGTGGAGCGGGTGCGCCGGCGGGTTCTCGCCGGGATGGGCCTGATCGTGCTGCACTCCGCGCACTGGTCGAAGATCTTCACCCGGATGATGGGCACCACCTGCACCCTGCGCTGGCGCGCCGCGGGCGACCGGGAACTGGTCTGGACGGTCGCCCCCTCCCACCCCATCGCCGCCGGGGTTCCGCACCCCCTCGTCATCGAACAGCAGGAGATGTACGGGGAGTTCTTCGACATCCCGGCCCCCGACGAGCTGGTCTTCCTCAGCTCCTTCAGCGGCGGCGAGGTCTTCCGCAGCGGCTGCACCTTCCGCCGCGGCAAGGGCAGGATCTTCTACTTCAGCCCCGGCGACCAGGACTACCCCGTCTACCACCACCCGGATGTGCGCCGGGTCATCGCCAACGCCGTGCGCTGGGCCGCCCCCGCCCCCGAGGCCGCCCGGGAGAAGCCGAAGCTGATCCACAGCGAGACGGGCTGGTTCGTCGCCGGCGGCCGGGCGTGACGGGTATGAGCGGCGGGCGGGCCTTCGCCACCGTGGCGGACCACGGGGAACCGCTCCGGGTCGTCGTGGTGGGTGCCGGCGCCATGGCACGGGTCTGGCTGCGGGCCGTGCTGGCCTCCCCCGATGTCGCCCTGGCCGGTGTCGTCGACCTCGACGCCGCCGAGGCCGCGAAGGCCGTCGAGGAGACGGGCGCCTCCGGCGTGCCGACCGGGACGAGCCTGACCGCGCTCGCCCCGGCGGCCCGGCCCGACGCCGTGATCGACGTGACCGTTCCCGAGTCGCACCTGCCCGTCACCCTGGAGGCCCTCGGGCTCGGCCTGCCCGTCCTCGGCGAGAAGCCGGCCGCCGCCACGCTCCCGGACGCGCTGCGCCTGGCCGCCGCGGCCGAACTCGCCGGCCTGCTGTTCATGGTCAGCCAGTCCCGCCGCTACCACCCGCACCTGTTCACCCTCAAGCAGCAGGCCGGCCGGCTGGGCCGGCTCGGCATCCTCACCACCGAGTTCTTCCGGGCGCCGCGCTTCGGTGGCTTCCGCGACGCCATGGACCACCCGCTGCTGCTCGACATGGCGATACACCCGTTCGACACCGCCCGCTGGCTCCTGGACGCCGAGCCGGTGTCGGTCCGCTGCGAGGAGTACAACCCCTCCTGGAGCTGGTACGCCGGGGCCGCCTCCGCCACCGCCGTCTTCGAGATGACCGGCGGCATCCGCTACGTCTACACCGGCAGCTGGTGCAGCCCCGGCCTGCAGACCTCCTGGAACGGGGCCTGGCGGCTCAGCGGCGAACACGGCTCCGCGACCTGGGACGGCGGGCATCCCCCGGCCGTCGAGACGGAGGAGCCCGGGGACGCGCCCGCGGAAGCCGCGGCCGGCGCTCCGGCCGTGGAGCGGGGGGTGGCCGGCTCCCTGGCCGAGTTCGTGCACGCGCTGCGCACCGGCACCGTGCCCATGGGTGAGATCCACGACAACGTCATGAGCCTCGCCATGGTCACGGCGGCCCTGGAGTCCGCGCGCACGGACCGGCGGGTCCGCATCGACGACCTGCTCGGCGCCGCCCTCGCCGAGGCCATCGCCTCCTCCCCGGGGCCGGAGGCCGGCCTCCTCCGCTCCCGGCGCACCGCCCGCCCGGCACCCGCGGCCTGACCCCCGGCGGGCGGCGCACACGCGGCAGGGGCGCGTCCCCTCCCCGGGTCCCGGTGTGGCACACCACGCCGACGTCGCTCACCACGCTGCGGCGGCAGCCGGCATCCAGCAGGCCGCCGGACCGTACCTCCACGGAGAAGCCGGCGGGAAGCCGGGCGGGGTTGCGGCACGCCGCGACGGGCCGCGCGTGCGGGTGTGCCATGAGGGCGGTGTCGGTCCGTGGGGGTTCCCGGCCGGACGCCGGGCCGCATATGCTCGCCGGCCGGCGGACTCCGGCCGTGGAGCCGCCCCGGATGGAGGGTGGTTCCCATGGATCAGCGGCACGTACACGTGCGGATACGCCGGGACCTGGCGGTCTCGGACGACGGCGAGCTTGTCGAGCGCTACGCCTGCCGGTGCGGCGCCTCCTGGACGAAGACGTACGGCGACACCGGCCCGGGGCGGGAGTGAGCCGTCACTCCCGCCCCGGGCGGGCGCGGCTGTCAGGCGATGTCGCCGCCCCCGGCCCGCCGGTGCCCGCCGATCTCGATCTTGCGGCGCCGGCTCTCCTCGCTCTTCGGGATGCGGACGGTGAGGATGCCGTCACTGAGGTCGGCGTCGATCCTGTCGGCGTCGATGCCCGGCGGCAGTGAGCTGCGGTAGGAGAACTTCCCGGTGCGGCGGCTCAGCACCTTGCCGCGCCGCTCCTCGCTCAGCTCACCGCTGATGAGCAGCTCGTCGCCCTCGACTTCGATGTCGATGTTCTCCGCGGGCACGCCGGGCAGCTCCGCCCGCACCACGTACGCGTTCTCCTCCTCTTCCTCCTCTGCCATGGGCATCCAGGCTCCGGCGGCGGCAGCGGGAGCAGCGGCCTGTTCCAGCAGCCTGCCCATCTCTGTCCACATGTTCTCGAACTCGTGGAAGGGGTCCCAGGACGTCAGCGGCGGCCGGCCCCGTTCCTCGAGGCCGCGCCCACGGCGGATCGGCAGAGCCATGGCTGTCCTCCCTTCACCTGCAGTGCTGTCGTCGGTCAGGGTCGCTCCGCGGGGCGGGTAACCGGAACCGGCCGCGCTAACCGGGGACGGCGGGTACGGGCCGGCCGGTCAGGAGGCGGTGCAACCGCCGAGGCCGGGCCACTCCCACCGGCCGTTGGTCGTGGTGGTGAAGCGGGCGGTCGCCCCGACCGGCCGGGGACCGGCCGGGGCGACCGCCTGCCGAAGAGGCGGGAGAGCGCTCAGTGCTTGCTGACTCTGAGCTTCACCGTCGTCGAGGAGGTGGCGTGGTTGCTGTCACCGTCGTAGCGGACGGTCAGCTGCCACCTGCCGGAGCCCAGGGTGGCGGAATCGATGGCGATGGTGGCGCGCCCCTCCGAGAGCGTTCCGCGGCCCACCTCCAGGTCGCCGCCCGAGAGAATCCGGACGGTGCCCGTCGGGGTGACCGGGCCACCGGTCACCTCCACCACGGCCGAGACCTCCCCGCCCGGCTTGACCGTGCCGCGGGTGAGCGCGGCGGTCGTCGTGGTCGGGTCGAGCTGCTCGCGCGGGACGGTGATGCTGTTGGTCCGCTCGGCATGGCCCGCCCGGTCGACGGCCCGGTAGTGCACGGTCGTGGCCACGTCGCCGAAGGTCAGCGGCGAGGTGTAGACCGTCCAGGAGGTGTCCGTGCCGAGGCGGTACTCGACGCGCGCGACGCCGGAGGTGTCGTCGGCCGCCGCGATGGTGACGCGCCGGTCCGGGCCGTCCCACACGGCCCGGCTCACCGGTGCGCGCGTGTCGACCGCGATGTCCCGGGTGACCGGGTCCGACACATTGCCGCTGAGGTCCCTCGCCCGGGCCAGGACGGTGTGCCGGCCGTCGGTCAGCTCGGCGGTCGCCTCCGCTCCCTCGGTGGGCGTCCAGGTGGTGCCGCCGTCGGCCGAGAGTTCCACCCGTTGCACCCCGGTCTCGTCGGCGGCGGTCGCCCGGACGGTGACCGGGACGGTGAACCAGCCGTCGGGGCCCCCGGGCTCGGCGGGTGCCGTGCCCAGCTCCACGGTCGGGTCCGCGGCGTCGGTGACGGTCACCTCCGCCACGGCCCGGAGCCGCTGCCCCTGCAGCACGCCCTCGACCTGGAACGAGCCCCATGAGGCGTACTGCTCCGGTGCCACCTCGGCCCACTCGACGGCGGTGGCGCGGGTCGAGCCGTCGGCGTAGGTGACCTGCACCGTGGCGGGCAGGACGGGTGCGGTGCCCTGCCGGGTCCGCACCTCGGCCGGTGCCGCGCTCTGGGCCAGCAGGTCCGGCTGGAGCGCGGCGCGCAGGGCGTCGAGTTCGGTCTGGGTGAGGGGGATGACCGTGCCGTGCCGCGGGCTGCGCGGCAGCTCCGTCCCGGGGACGGAGGTCCACGAGCCCGAGGCGATGTCGTCGGTGGTGAAGGCCATGTATCCCTGGCCGCCGTGGTAGCTGGGCTGGTCGATGAGCATGTGCCAGCGTCCGGGCACCGTGTTGTCGCGGAACACCGTGGGGCCTTCGCCGCCGGTGAACGTTCCGCCCCACGGGTTGGGCTGGCCCACGCCGACGCGTTCGGCGACCAGCGACCACGGCGAGGAGGACGCGGTCGGCAGCGACCCCGTCACGACGGCCATGAGGTCGGCGGACTTCTCCTGCCGGACCGTCATGGACGCCTCGTCCTTGATGAACCGGTAGAAGGTGTCGCCGTCGCGGACCACGGTGGCGTCGATCATGCCCCGGCCGGTGCCCCGCTGCACGTCGACCCAGGGCCTGGCCTCGCTGAAGGTGCGGAAGTCACGCGTGGTGGCGTACATCATCCGGTTGTAGGAGGTCCGGAAGTCGCGGGAGTCCACGTCGGTCGTCGGGTAGAGGTTGGAGGCCCAGTAGACGACGTACTGGCCGGACGCCTCGTCCCAGAACGCCTCGGGCGCCCAGGTGTTGCCCGCGAAGTCGGAGGAGACCTTGACCATGCGCTGCTCCGACCAGGTGACCAGGTCGGTGGACTCCCACACCGCCAGGTACTTGCTGCCCGACTCCTGCGCCTCGCTGAAGTTGTTGCCGCCGTAGATCTTCAGGTCGGTGGCGAGCAGGTAGAACTTGTCGCCCCCGGGGGAGCGGATGAGGAACGGGTCGCGCAGGCCGCGCTCGCCCTGCTCCGAGGTGAGCACGGGCCGGCCGTCGTTCAGCTCGTCCCAGGCCATCGGGTCGTTCCCCCGCGAGGCGGCGAAGTAGATCTTCTCGCCGTCGTCGGTGCTCTCACCGGCGAAGTACGGGAAGACGTACGCCTCGTGATCCTCGGGTGCCGGGCGCGGAAGCACGGTGACCGGGATGGTTCTGGTGGCGGTGGCGCCGGCCAGGGAGGCGGTGACGGTCAGGCCGACCGTCACCGCCTCGCTGCCGTGCGGGGGGCGGGTGACGTCGCCGGTGGCGGTCACCACGGACTCGTCGGCCGACTGCCAGCTGAGCTCGGCGCCGTAGGCGCCGGACGTGGGCAGGGTGAGGTTCTCCCGCACCCCGTCGGCGTCGACCAGGGCGACGGCGTCGGCCGCCTCCTGCGCCTTCGACGCGACGCGCGCGGTGACCTCGCTCCCGCTCAGCGCCCGGTCGTAGATCCGGAAGTCGCGCAGGGTTCCCTTGAACGATTCGTCCGCGGCGTAGGCCGAGCGGCCCAGCCAGTTGTGGGTGGAGGTGCCGTCGGGTTCGCCGATGGCACCGGGTGTGGAGGTGATGTCCGTGTTCTCGGCGACGAGGGTGCCGTCCACGTAGAGCTTCGCCGTTCCGGGCGACTCCGTGCTGCCGCCCCGGACGGTGTAGGTGACGTGCTTCCAGACCTCGGCCGGCAGCGCCGTGGGCGCTGTCGCGCTCTGCTCGGAGTGGTAGCCGCTCTCGGCCATGGCGCCGCGCAGTCTGCCGTCGCTGTCCGAGCCGGTCACGAACAGGTAGCCGTCGCCGTCGGGGAAGCTCTGCTCGTTGCCCAGGGTGAACATGAACCAGTTTCCGGTCAGGTCGGCGGCGACCGAGACGTCGAAGTCCACGGTCACCTCCTCCAGCCCGGCGAGCAGGGAATCCGGCAGCTCGATGGCGTTGCCGGTGCTCGCCGCGCCGCCGGAGAAGCCGAAGCCCTCGCCGGAGCGCCAGGTGGCCGGGCCCTTCACGGTGCCGTGCCGGCCGTTCCCGGAGGCGTCGGCGGCCCGGGTGCCCTCCGTCTCGTCGAGCCGGTACCAGGCCAGCAGGCCCGGGTCCGCCGCTTCGGCCGCTTCGGCCGCTTCGGCCGTTCCGGCCGCGTGAGAGGGTGCCGCGGCGACGGTGAGCCCGCCGGCGACCAGGGCGGCGCTCAGCAGTGTGCCGACGCCTGCGCGTACGCGCGTGGTGTTGGTCATGGCGATCACTTCTTCTTCGGCTTGGTGACGCGCAGCACCAGGCTGGTCTGCGAGGGGCTGTGGCTGCCGTCCCCGAGGTAGCGCACGACGAGGGTGTGCTTGCCCGGGGACAGTCCGGTGGTGTCGAGGGACACCGTCGCGGTCCCGTCGGTGAGTGTCCCGGAGGCGACGGGCTCGCCGGATGCGAGGACCCGCACCTCCCCGGTGGGCGGTGCGCCGTCGGCGGTGCTGCCGACCCGCACGGTCAGCGGCACCTCGGCGCCCTGTTCCGCCTTCGGCTTCGCCGGGGAGACCGTGGTCGTGGTCGGGGCCGGCTGCGCCTGCCGGGCGGGCACCACGACGGTGCCGGGCTGCTCGGTGTTGCCGAGCCGGTCGACGGCGCGGAACTGCACCGCCGTCTCGGCGTCGCCGACGACGACCGGCTCGGTGTACGTCCGCCAGTCGCCGGCCTCCCCGGTCCGGGTCTCGATCCTCCCGACGCCGACGCCGGAGTCGGCGGCGCGGACCTCCACGGTGCGCGCGTCGGTGTCGACGGTGGCGTTGGACACCGGGGCGGCGCTGTCGATTCCGAAGGTCACCGGCCGGATGTCGCCGGTGTTGCCCGCCGCGTCCACGGCGCGGACCTCCACGGTGTGCGGGCCGTTGCCGCTGACCTCGACGGACGCGCCGGCGGGCGCCCTGGACACCCAGTCGCCGTCGTCCACCCGGAATTCGATCCGGTCCAGCCGCCGGTCGTCGGAGGCGTTCGCCGACACGGTCACCGGGTCGGCGTACCAGCCCTCGACCGCCGTTCCCTCCACGGTCACGTCGTCGACCACCGGTGCGGTGCCGTCGGCGGTGTGCATCCGCAGGAAGGTGATCGAGTGCGGGGGGAAGTCGTAGCCGAACGAGTTCGACAGGCCGTCGATCTCCCGGGTGACGGGCACGACCCTGGTGGGATTGGCCTTGGTGTTGGTGTCGGTGAGCGCCGCGGCGGTCATCTGGGTGACCTCGCCGGACGGCTCCACGGCCACGTCCGAGACCTCGACCTGGGTGCGGACGGTCTCGGCGGAGGTGTTGACCACCTTGGCGACGATGTCCCCGGACGCCTTGTCCCGGGTCACGACCTGGAACAGCTTCTCGTCCGCGCCGGATTCGTAGGTCATCTGCAGCTCGTCGTCGAGGTACAGGGAGATGGTGTTCCCGGAGACGACGATCTTCACCTTGTTGGTGACGCCCGTCTCCACGCCGGTGCCCTCGACGGCCTTCACCTCGACGGCGGAGCCGCCCCGGGCGTGCTGCAGCACCGAGCGGGTGTTGTTCCAGCCGCCGATGTTCCACCAGTAGTAGTCGTTGCCGCCCTGGGCGCCGAATCCGATGAGGAAGCCCTCGCTGCCGGAGATCTTCCGGGCGTCCAGTTCGAGGGTGTAGTTGGTCCAGTCCTTGCCGTAGGCGTCGGTGATGAGGGAACGGGCGTCGGTGGTCGTGGCCGAGGACTGCACGTACTCGCCGTCGCTGACGGCCCAGGAGCCCGCCACGGGGTTCCACTGGCCGGCGTCGGCGAAGTCGTCGGAGAACAGTGTCTCCCCGGTGGCGTTGGAGGTGACCCGCACGTTGTCGTACGCCGCCGCCGTGTTCCAGGTGGACAGGAAGATCCCGCCCTCCACGACGCCCTGGTTGACGGTGCCGTCGAAGGTGCTCGGCACGACCTCGTCACCGACGTTGTTGCCGAACAGCTTCTGCACCTCCCAGTTCGGGGAGGACCAGGATTCGTCGTTGTCGAACCAGATGGCGTCCGGACTCCACTGCACATACGACTCGTTGGCCAGCAGCGGCGCGTAGGAGGCGAGCCGGACGACATCGGCGTTGCGCTGCAGGCCGGTCATGTACGCGGCTTCCACCAGGGCGTTGTAGAAGGTGTTGCCGCGGGAGGCGTACTCGCCCAGGAAGACCTTGGGGCCGTTGCGGTCGTAGCTGTCGTAGCGGTGGTTGTTGAGCAGGAACCACTCGGGGTCGTTGTAGTAGTGCTCGTCGACCATGTCGACGTTCTGGCGGCGGTTGTAGTCCCACAGGGCGTCGAACCGGGCGCCGGCGTCGTCGGGGCCGGAGTTGGAGATGATCGTGATGTCCGGGTACTTCGCCTCGATGGCGTCGCGGAAGGCCGGGAAGTTGGCCTCGAAGGTGGTGGTGTTCTCCTCGTTGCCCAGGCCGATCATCTCCAGCCCGAACGGCTCCGGGTGGCCGAGCTCGGCCCGCTTGGCGCCCCACTCGGTGGTGATGTCGCCGTTGGCGAACTCGATGAGGTCGAGGGTGTCGTCCACCCACCGGTCGATCATCTCGGGGTCGGTCATCTCGGGGATGGTGGAGCCGCAGCCGTTGGCGCCCACCGAGACCACGGGCAGCGGTTCGGCGCCGAGGTCCTCGGCGAACAGGAAGTACTCCAGGTAGCCGATGCCGTAGGACTGGTTGTAGCCCCAGAAGTTCCAGTTGGTGGGGCGCTCCTCGACCGGGCCGATGGTTTCCTTCCACTGGTAGGTGCGCCGCCGGTCCTGGTAGCCGCTCTCCTCGTAGGTGCGGAAGGTGCCGACGTTGGTGACGCAGCCGCCGGGGAAGCGCAGGAACGTCGGCTGCGCCTCGGCGATCTTCTCGGCAAGGTCCTTGCGCAGGACGGACAGGCCGTTCACCGGGCCGACCCAGCGGTCCCGCGGCATCAGCGAGATCATGTCGAGGCCGACCACGGAGGCCGCGCCCGAGGTGACGACGAGCCGGGCGGCGTCGGTGGTGGCGCCGGCGGTGAGCGTCACCTCGTACTTGTTCCAGGTGTCGGAGCCGTCGACGGCCACGGAGGCGTCGGCGTAGGTGACGGTGCCGTCGGCGTTCTCCAGCCGGACGGCGAGCTCCTGGGCGGTCGAGGTGCGCGCCCACAGCGAGGCCTCGTACCCGGCGCCCGCCTTGAGGGCGAAGCCGTTGTTGTAGCCGAGGTTGCGCAGGCCGTCGCCGGGTCCGTCGGCGACCAGGCGGAAGTGGTTGCGGTTCCTCTCGTTCAGCCGGGTGTCGTCGTCGACGACGAGCGCCTCGGGGGCCTCGCCGCCGCCGTTGACGACCTGCCAGCCGGTCATGCCGGTGAAGGAGCCGTTGTCGGAGGAGTTGAACTCGAACGACCGGTTGCGCACCAGCTCGGCGTAGAGGCCGCCGTCGGCCGCGTAGTTGATGTCCTCGTAGAAGATGCCGAACATGGTGTCGCTGATCTGGGCGGCACCGGCGTCGCCGTCGATGGTGAGGGTGGCGCTGGAGGAGCTGACCTGGCTCAGCTTGAAGCGGACCGCGTCGCCCTTGTCGCCGAAGGCCAGCGGGTCCGAGCCGCCCGCGTAGCCGGTCCCGGCCTCGTCACGCAGGTACAGCTTGCCGCCGCCCGCGTCGGTGAGCCGCACGGCCGAGGGCGCGTCGCCGGTCTGGCCGAGCGCGAGACGGCCGTCCCGGGCGACGAGCGGGCGGTCGCCGTCGGTGGTGTGCAGGT
Source organism: Streptomyces sp. YIM 98790 (assembly GCF_011421595.1). GTDB lineage: Bacteria > Actinomycetota > Actinomycetes > Streptomycetales > Streptomycetaceae > Streptomyces. Next base: position 19,180 of record NZ_WTLH01000056.1, read on the forward strand.
GGACGGATCCGCCGGGCTGGGCGGCGGCGGTGAACGCGAGGGTGGACAGCGGCTGGTCGGCGGTGAGGGCGAGTCCGCTTCCGGTCTCGGTCAGGTGGGCGCCCGTGCCGGCCTGCCGCAGGGCGAAGGAACCGGTGGGCTGGATGTCGCCGCCGGCCGCCGCGGTCACCCGGAAGTCGTCGAAGGCGGCGTCGAGCGTGGTGCCGTCGAGCGCGCCGAGGGCGTAGATGCCGACCTGGGTGGTCGGAAAGGCGGCGGTCACGGAGGAGGCGTCCACCCATGCCCCGGAGTCGTCCTGGTAGCGGGTGGTGATGACGTTCCCGGTCCGCTGCAGCTGCAGCGTCTCCCCGGAGGACTCCGGCCGGTCGGTGAACCGCTCGGCGCGGAACACGCCGGCCGTTTCGATGTCGTTCTCGATGGCGATCCCGGACGGCGCCAGTGAGCCGACGTAGGTCAGGCCGGACCGGACGTAGTTGTCCATGTCCTGCCAGGCGATCAGTCCGGCGCCCTGGTAGGTCCGGGCCACCTCCGCCCGGACGGTGACCTCGGCGGTGAAGTCTCCGGCCGGGATGTCGACCAGGAACACGTTCCTCGCCGAGTTGACGTCCTGGTACGTGTCACCGGTCTGCCCGGTGATCCGCAGTTCCCCGTCACCGAGCGACCAGGCCGAGGGGTCGTCGTTGACGATCTCCCACTCCGCGCCGGGGGCGGTGCCGGAGAAGTCGTCCGTCCAGGTCTCTCCTTCGACGGCCCCCGCGCCGGGGGCGGTCACCGCGGAGAGCGTCACCGTGAGGCCGAGCACCAGGGTCCCGGCCATGAAGGCACTCGTCCACCGCCGGCCGGATCTGCCGTCCGGCCGCTGGGCTGTTGTCATGAGGCGTGCTCCACTCTGAGTTCAACCGCCAGGGAAATGCCCGCTTGATAACCCGGAAGTGTGAGCGTTAACACTTATGCCGTCAAGACACCGTGCAACCCCGGACCGCGGCGGCACCGGCCGCGGCGCCCGCCCCGACACCGCGTTTTCGCAGGCAACCCCGGATGCAGAGACCCTCGATCGGACGTACGGACCGATCCGGGACGCCCGCGGGAGCCGGACCGGCAATGCCGTGCGGCCGACCGGAGGGCGTCGGCCGACGCGCTTCTGGTGAGCGTTCACAATCCATGGCGGCCGAGCCCGGGGACCGGGGGCGGAAGCGGTGCCGCACAGCGGTGCGCCGCCCCGCAGGCGGGGCGGCGCACGGCGGTCACCGCGGCGTCACCAGTTCTTGTGCCGGACCTCGCCGAGGCTGCAGAAGGTGCAGCCGGGGCTCAGGAAGTCCTCCGCACGGCGGAATTCCTCGTCGGCCAGGTGCCATCGCAGCCAGGCGGTGATGATGTGCCGGCCGTTGCGGGTGGCGTAGATGTGGTCGGTGTTGTCGAGAATGCCGAACCAGACCGGGACGTCGGTGCCGGTGTAGTCACGCTCCATGTTGGAGGTGGCGAAGTCCTCGTCACCACCGATGTAGAGGGCCGGGTTGCGGAGACTGTCCGGGCCGTTGCCGTCGAAGGAACCGCCCGCCACGTGGATCGTGGTCTCCAGGCGCGGCTCGTCGGCCACGTCGAACGTCCCGATCGATCCGCGGGAGTGGCCGCCGAAGGCCACCTCGGACGTGTCGAGGTCCTGGTACAGCGGGCTGCCCGGCCTGGCGTTCTGCTCCTCGAGCCAGTCGAGGGCGGCGACCATGTAGCCGCCGCGGCTGGAGGAGACCTCGCTGTAGACGACGAAGCCGTGCGAGGCCCACAGGCGCAGCATGTCCTCGTAGTCGGCCGGGGCGGAGCCCGCGCCCGGCCCCCAGACGAAGACGGGGTGGTCGACGCCGTTCCGCCCGGCGTCGGACGGGTACACCAGCCACCCGTCGTTGCCGGGGCCGGCGGAGGTGTCGATGGTCACCGCGTACGGCCCGGGCGCGGTGACGTCGTCCACCGGGGGCAGCGACCCGGCCGGCGGGTCGGTCGGGTCCCCGCCGCTCCCGGCCTCGACGAGCACGTCGTCGACGGTCAGCGTCTCCAGCGGGCTGCCGGCGTCCAGCGAGAACCGCAGCCGCAGGCTGCCGCCGTCGGCCGAGGCCGGCAGGCGGAACGACACCGCACCGGTGGCGGTGCGCGCCGACTCCAGCGTGGTGAACGAGCCGCCGTCGACCGAGTACCCCACGGTGAAGGTCTCGCCGAGGTCCAGCCCGGACGCCGCCCGGGTGTAGGACACCGTCAGACCGCTGTACCCGGTCAGGTCGATGGGCGCGGACGTCATGGACGGGTCGGAGAACAGCGAGCCGCTCAGCCGGGCCCCGTACGTGCCGGTCCGGACGGAACCGGAGGCGGTGAAGGTGCCCAGTCCGTCGGAGAAGTCCTCACTGTAGACGGGCGTGGCGGCGGAGGCCGGGGCCGTGACAACGCCCGCGGCGCCCACGGCGACGAGGCCGGCGGCCACGGCGCCGAACGCTCGCAGGCGCCCGCTGATACGAGTCATGTCTGCATTCCCTTCCGGCCGCGCCGGTGGACAGCGTCGGCGCGCCCTTGTGTCGGCTGCGCGAGGTGTGCCTGCGCCCGATCACCGGGGGCGTCCCGGAGTCGGCCACTGCCGATTCAATCCGGACTTTCGCATGTGGGAATCAGGTGAATCACCGGTCCCGTCGCTGCCCTTCGGCAGGGCGGCGGGCACCGGCGGCCTCCCGGCCGCGGGGCCGCGGGGCCGTGGAGCCGCGGGGCCGTGGAGCCGCTGAGCGGCCGTCCGCCCGCTCCGGCCGTTCCCTGCCGGGGGACGTTCGCCGCGGCCGCCGAGGGCCGGGCAGACGCGGGCGTCAGCGGCGTTCCCACTTCTGCGCGGCGTTGCCGGAGCAGTGCGCGATCTGGAGATGGTTGCCGTTGGCCGTGTCGGCGTTGGCGATGTCCAGGCACTTGTCCGCGGCGTAGTTGACGACGTCCCAGGCCAGGGAGTAGCGCCACTGGAAGCGGTTGTCGGTGGTGCTGCAGTCCCACATGATCACCGCGGCGCCGTCGCCGACCGATCCCTCCGCGGTGGTCAGGCAGCGGGTGCCGCTGCGGAGGGTGCCGTCCGCGGCGAAGGTCCAGCGCTGGGCGGAGCCGCCGTTGCAGTCGGTGATCACGACCCCGGCGCCGTTGGAGCCGCTGCGGGGCTGGGCGCATTTGCCCATGGCGATGAGCTGGACGTCCGTCACAGGCGTGAACGTCTCGCGCGGTGTCCCGCCCGTCGGAGTGCCGGAGGAGGACGATCCCCCGGAAGAACCGCCGGAAGAGGAGGAACCAACGGAGGACCCGCCGGAAGAGGAGGAACCGCCGGAGGACGTGGACGGGGAGGAGGCCGCGGAGCCGGAGTCGTCCGAGCTCCCGCCGGAGGAGGACGACGAGGAGGACGAGGAAGAGGAGGACGAGGAGGAAGAGGAGGACGAGGAGGAGCCGGTCTCCCCGGTTCCGCCCGGCTGGCGGGCCGTCTCCCGCCCCGGGTCCGCCTCCTTGTCGTGCTCGTCGTCCTCCTGGCGCCCGTCGTCCTGCTTCTCCTGCTCCGCGTCCTGCTCCCTGTCCGGCGGCTCCCCGCCGGCGGGTCCGTCGTCCTCGTCACGGAGGTCTTCCGGGCTTTCCGCGGCGGCTGTCTCCTCGGCCGCCCCGGCGGCCGAGGGTGCCGGCTCGCCGGCCGCGGCCGGGGCGGCGTCGGCGCCGCGGGACAGGCCGGGCAGGCTGCCGGCGGCAGTGACGGCCAGGGCGGTGCATGCGGCGGCCGCCGCGGCGGAGCCCAGGGTGCCCCAGACCCGGCGGCCGGGCGCGAGGCCACGGCGTGGCCGGGCCGGACGGCGGGCGAAGGTCTCGGCGAAGCCGGGTTCGGCGGGTTTGCGGGGAGGCTGGCTGGCCACCGGGGGTCCTCTCGGGTACGGGCGGGGAGGTGCGTCAGGCGGGTCCGGGGACGTCCTCGGCATCGAGGGTCATCAGCTGCTCGGGCCCCGGGGAGGCGAGTTCTGCCATCCGCACCGCCTGCCGCTCCGTCATGGCCTGGAAGAGCTGACGGGCCGTGCGGCCGTTGCCGAACCGGTCGTCGCGCGGTATGGCCGCCACATGGGCGGCGAGTGCTTCGCGGGCGGCATCGCTCAGCGTGTAGCGGTGCCGCTGGGCGTGGTGCTCCACAATGCTGACGACCTCCGGGGTCGAGTAGTCGGCGAAGAGCAGAGTGCGGGTGAAACGGGAGGCGAGGCCGGGGTTGGAACCGATGAAGCGGGACATGTCGTCGGGGTAGCCGGCGGCGATGACCACGACGTCGTCGCGGTGGTCCTCCATCAGCTTCACCAGGGTGGCGACGGCCTCCTGCCCGAAGTCGTTGGAGACGCCCGGCGGCACGAGGGCGTACGCCTCGTCGATGAACAGCACGCCGCCATGGGCCCGCCGGAACGCCTCGGTGGTCTTCGGACCGGTGTGGCCGACGTACTCGCCGACCAGGGCGCTGCGGTCCACTTCGACGAGATGCCCGCGGCCGAGGAGCCCGAGAGCCTTCAGCAGCCGCCCGTAGAGGCGGGCGACGGTGGTCTTGCCGGTGCCCGGGTTGCCCGCGAAGACCAGATGGCGGCTGAGCGGCGGGGCCGGCAGTCCGGCGTCCCGCCGCATCCGCACCGTCTGCATCAGCTTCACCATGGAGCCGACATCCCGCTTGACACCCGCCAGGCCGACGAGTTCGTCCAGCTCGGCGAGGAGTTCCTCCAGCGTCTCGGGCGCCGCCTCGTCCTCGCCCGCCTCGGCCGGGTCCTCCTCCCCCTCGGGCGCGGCGGACGCGGGCGGCGCGGAATGCCCGCCGGGGAGGGCGGGGCCGTCGGGCGCCGCCGGGGCACCGGACGCCGGGGGGAGGAACGCGGTGCCGACGCGGACCGCCACCGATTCCGTGAAGTGCGGCTCGGCACCCTCCGCCAGCGTGACGTCCCGGGCGCAGTCGAAGACCCGGCAGCCGGTGAAGCGCGGTTGGGCCCCGGCTCCGACGTGCACGGCGGGGAAACTGCCGCCGTGCAGGTCGCAGTGGAGGAACTCGCCGCCCGCACGGTCGCCGACCAGCACTGCGTTCTTGCCCGGCCGCTCGATCCGCACGCCCCGCACCCGGGCCTCGGCCCCCTGCCAGAGGACCAGGCCGGTGCCGCGGGTCCCGGCGACGCCCCCGCCCTCCATGGACAGCCGGGCGCCGGCGTTCACCACCAGCCCGGCACTGCCGGTGGCGGCGATCCGGACGCCGGTCAGCATGGCGTCGGCGCCGCTTCCGAGTTCCACACCGCTGCGCCGCTGCCCGCGCACGGTGCAGTCGGTCAGCGTGCACTGCTCGGCGGAGAGCAGCCGCACGCCGTGCTCACCGCCGTCCACCAGGGTCCCGTGCAGCGCGGCGCGGGCCTCGGCGTCGACCTGGACGCCGGCCATCGCGGGCCCCTCGACCGTGCAGTCCTCGGCCTCCACGGCGGCGCGGTCGGTGACGGCGAGGGCATGCTCGGCGGCGCCGCCGAGGCGGCAGGCGTGCAGCCGGGCGCGCGCCCGGTCGGCGAGGTGGACGGCGCTGTAGCCGCTTCCGGTGACGGTGGTGCCGTCCAGGGCGGCCTCGGCGTCGTCCAGCGCGACCAGGCCGTTGGCGGCGGGCCGCAGCAGGCGGCAGTCGGCGGCCTCCAGGCGGGCGCGGCCGGCCGCGGCGAGTGCGCTGCCCCCCGGCGTCTCGATACGGCAGTCCTCCAGTACCGCCCCGGCGTCGTGCTCCGCCTGCACGCCGGAGCGGCCGGGCGACGTCAGGCGGCAGCCCTCCAGCAGCACCGCCGAGCGGTCCTGGGCGAGTACGCCGCTGCGGCCGGGAGCGAGCAGGCGCCCGTCGCGGACGGCGAGGCGGGCAGCGCCGCGGGTGCGCAGCGCCGAGCCGGAGACGCCGCGCAGCAGCAGGCCGTCGGCGCTGAGCCGGGTGTCGCCGGCGAGCACGATGCCCAGGCCGTCGACGCTCTCCAGGGCCACCTCCTCCAGCCGGGCGCGGGCGTCGCCGTCGAGGTGGAGGGCGGCGTGCCGGGCGTCCCGCAGCCGGGTCCTGCGCAGCACCAGGACGCCGCCGCCGGTGGGGTCGTCGAGCGCGGCGGCCAGGCCGGGGGCGAGGGCCGGTGCCGGTGCGGCAGCCGGGAAGGCCGCCGGCGACGCAGACGCCGACAGCGCCGGGGAGGACGGGGAGGACGGGGAGGACGGGGTGTCGGCGTCGAGCAGGTCCCGCGGGGTGCCCGGCACCCGCCCGGCGGCCGCACCGGGCGGCGGGGCGGCGGAGCCCTCGACGGTGATCCGGCCCCGGACCAGCAGGCAGTCCTCCATGAGCAGCCCCGCGGCGTCGGTGACCCGCAGCACCGGCTCGCCCGGGTCGGCGCCGTGCAGGACCAGGCCGGCCACCAGGCAGCCGGGCGCGGCGACGGTCAGGACGGGCCCGGCCGCGCCGGCCGGCGCGCGCACGGTTACGGTGCCGGGGCCCTCCTCGGCGCAGAGGGTGATCCGGCGGTCAAGGACCAGCGTCTCGTCGTATGCGCCGGGGGCGACGAGGACGGCGACGACGGCGCCCGGCGGCGCGGCGGCCAGGGCGCGCGCGATGCCCCGGTGTGCGGAGCGCCCGCGGGGGGCGACGCGGAGCGTGACCTCCGCCTCGACCGGGGTGGGCGTGGTGGTCAGGGCCATCGGATCACCGTTCCTCATCAGTCGGCGGGAGCGAGTCCTGGACCCGGACCGGCTCGTCTGGCGCATCCCGGACGGTTGCGGATGCACTGGTCGCCCGCCTTCGCTCCGCGTCGGCGTCCAGGACGCGTCCAGGTACCAGCGCCCGCGTTCCGCGTCGTGGTGGATGCGGCAGGCCACCGCCCGGTTCGCGCCGACGCGGTCGGCCCGCTGCCCGCCCCGGTGCCGGACCGCGACGCGGGCGGCGAGGACGTACCGGCCGTGCCCGGCGCCGGCCAGGTGGGCGAGCGGTGCGGGCGGCTCGAGGGGGATCTCACCGTCGGGTGTGACGCGGATCGTCTCGTTCCCGAACCGCGTGCCGGACCTGCCGCCGGCGGCCGGGAACCACCGTTCGGCCTCCCGCCGATGCCGCCACTGCGCCCGGGTTCGCTCGTCTCGAAGGAGCTGAGGCGCCGGCGATGCGCCGTGTGAGGCGAAATCCCCTGCGCTCGCCCCCACTTCATCAGATACACGCGCATACCATAACGTAACTCCCTTAAGGGCCATACATACTTATACATGCTCCATCGGCAGCAGATGCGCACGCCCTCTCGGTTGCCGGGGCCGGTGGGCCCGGGCCCGGCGCCGGGTGCCGGCGTACGGCGGGGTCACGGCGGGGGCGCTGCTCCGCCGGGGTCCGTCCCGGGCGGCGGGTCCGGGGTGAACCATGCCGGCGGCGGGCTCACCGGGCCCGGCGCCGGGTGCCGGCGTACGGCGGGGTCACGGCGGGGGCGCTGCTCCGCCGGGGTCCGTCCCGGGCGGCGGGTCCGGGGTGAACCATGCCGGCGGCGGGCTCACCGGGCCCGGCGCCGGGTGCCGGCGTACGGCGGGGTCACGGCGGGGGCGCTGCTCCGCCGGGGTCCGTCCCGGGCGGCGGGTCCGGGGTGAACCATGCCGGCGGCGGGCTCACCGGGCCCGGCGCCGGGTGCCGGCGTACGGCGGGGTCACGGCGGGGGCGCTGCTCCGCCGGGGTCCGTCCCGGGCGGCGGGTCCGGGGTGAACCATGCCGGCGGCGGGCTCACCGGGCCCGGCGCCGGGTGCCGGCGTACGGCGGGGTCACGGCGGGGGCGCTGCTCCGCCGGGGTCCGTCCCGGGCGGCGGGTCCGGGGTGAACCATGCCGGCGGCGGGCTCATCCGGAAGGTGGGCAGCAGGTAGAGCTGGGTGAAGGTCTTGTCCGCCAGCTTGCCGAGGGCGGGCACGACCAGGGTGTCCAGGAAGCCTCCCCGGTGCCCGAACCGCCCTCCGATGTTCTGCTGGATGACGAAGCGCCCCAGGCCGGTGGTGACGCCCGTGGTCAGACCGGCCGCCATGCCGATGGCGCCCTCGCGCAGCGCGTCCAGGCCGGAGAGGTGGACGGTGTTGCCGTTGGCGTCGCGCACTCCGAACAGGGCCGAGTTGGCGGCGGTGTTGACGAAGCCGGCGAGCGCCGTGTGGGCGACGGTCATGCCGTAGTCGTAGGCGCCCGCCCGCCAGCGCAGCACCTTCTCGTTGCCGCCGAACTCGCGCGTCCAGTCCTCGTCGAAGGGGCGCCGGGTGCCGGGGTTGCCGCGGTCGGTCTCGCTGAGGCGGGTCTTCACCCCGCCCCGTCCGACCGAGAGATGGGCGGCGGTGATGCCGCCCTTCAGGCCCGCGCTCACCGTGGCGCCGAGCAGCGCCTTCAGCACGTCGTTCGGGGTGAAGGGAACGCCGGTGGCGCTCGCCACGATCGCGTACACGGCCAGCGACATGGTGAAGTCCACGATCCACTCCTGGGCGAACTCCACCGCCACCGTGCCCGACGCCTTGGTGACGAACGGCGTGTAGAGGGACTCGCCGCCCGCGTCCCGCCCGAAGCGCCAGCGGTTCGGCTCCCGCAGCATGCGGGTGAAACCGCGGTACTCGTTGAAGAAGCCGTCGGGGAAGACCTCCCGGCCGGAGAGCCGCAGCCGGCCGAAGGGGTCCATGTCCCAGACCATGCCGGTGATGGTGCGTTCGCCGATCAGCGTGCCGGGGCGGGTGGGACCGGGCCCGCCGTTCGCGTCCGGCGCGTAGCGGCGCCACTGCGCCTGCCAGGGCTCGCGCTCCAGGAAGGTGCCGTCCGGCAGCCGGCGCATGGTGCGCAGTTCGGCGCCGTTGTCGAACTCCCGCCACACCCCGAGATCCTGGGCGGCGCCGGGGGCGGGCATGCCGTCGGGCCGGGCGACGTATTCGCGGACCCGGAAGGGCGCGTCGGTGAGGCTGTCGTAGATCCGTCCGGTGGCGGGCAGGGCCGGGATCTCCTGGATGCGGATCTCGGTGCCGTCCTGCAGCCGGACGACGTCCTCGAAGCGGGTGCCGGGCAGGCCGTCGCGGGCGGGCCCGTGCCAGATCCGGAGCCGCTGCCCGGGGCCGGAGCCGAGGTCGAGGACGGTGCCGTGCCGGTCGGTCTTGTTCCAGTGCCAGACGGCACCGGCCGGGGTGTCGGTGCGCCAGGCGTACAGGGCGACGCCGTCGCCCAGCATGCGGTACTCGCGGACCAGTTCGCCGCCCTGGAAATCGCGGTAGGACTCGCGGTCCCAGTAGCTGCGGCCCATCTTCCCGTCGAAGGCGGTGACCCGGGTGCCGGTGCGGCCCTGGCTGTCGGTCCAGGTCAGCCGGGCGTCGTCGGGCCGGCCGTGGGAGGTGACGGTGAGGCCGCCGGGCCAGGTGTCCTGGCGGCCGACGACGATGCCCTGGTGGTCGTAGCGGGTCCAGTCGGCCTGGCCGGGCACGAGGGACGAGCGGTAGGCGCGGCCGGGTCCGGGGTCCGGGCCGGCGGCCCCCGGGGCGGGCTGCGGGCGGGGCCGCGGCCGGTATTCGATGACGGAGCCGTCCGCCAGCCCGGTGCGGGCGACGTGCCAGGTCTTGGGCGTGCCGTCGGGGCGGGTGCCGGCGGGCGAGTACCAGTCGCCGTCGTGCAGGTCGTTGGTGAACCGGTCCTGCCAGTGGATGGCGGGGCCGCCCGGGGGGCGGCCGGGCACGGTGGTGTCGAAGTCGGCGGCGCGGTGGGTGCGGTGGCCGCCGAGGTTTCCCGGTCCCTCGGACCAGGGGGCGTACGCGGGGTCCCGGGTGATGCCGGGTACGGACGGCAGGGCCACCTCGTCGCCGGTGCGCAGGGTGGTGCCGTGCGGCAGCTTCCGCACCGAGCGGACCATCTCGCCGGTGCGGGAGAGGTCCACCGAGGCGCCGTCGCTGCTGACGAAACGGATCCCGCTGTCGGTGACCGGGCCGCCGGGGCCCGCGGAGAGCTGCCAGGTGTGGACCTGGAGTGCGCTGTCGCCGCGCAGGTGGGGGGCGCCGGTGAACATCGCGGCGCGGTGGTCCCCCAGGGCGATGCTGCGGACCAGGGCGGGCGGGCGCTGTTCGGCGAAGCGGTGGCTCTCCAGGAAGCCGCCGCCCGGCAGGGTGCGGCCCGTGCCGCTCTCCTTGCCGTGCGGGGAGAAACGCAGCCAGGAGGGGCCGGGGCTGCCGTCGGCGGCCACGCCCCGGCTCCAGAGCTGCCGGTTGTCGTCGGGCGAGAGGGTGAACCGGCCCCACTTCTCGTGCATGACGACCCGGTTGCCGGTGCGGGGGTCCGGCATGACGTCGGTGAAGCCGCGACCGGGTCCCCACTCGCGGGTTCCGGTGGCCACCAGCCGGTAGTCGGCGTCGTAGCGGTGCCAGGCGGAGCGGGCGCCGAAGGACTGTCCCCACGGGTGGCGCTGCAGGCCGGCCAGCACATGGCTGCCGTCGGGCAGGATCTGGAAGTGGCGGACGCGGACGCCCAGGTCGCCGACGTCGAACCAGCTCCGTCCGCTCTGGCCCCAGTGGCGGGTGCCCCGGGCGATGACCGTGCCCTGGGCGTCGGTCTGGTGCCAGCGGGTGCGCTGGGAGGTGATGCCGAACTCGGCGCCGGTGCGGAGGTGGGAGTCCAGGGTGGTGCCGTCCGGCAGCGGCCGGCGGCTGAAGACTTCGGTGCCGCTGTGCGAGAGCAGCCGGATGTGGCCCTGTCCGGCGCCCGTCAGGTCCACGGTGCCGGCGTCGAACCAGCGGCGGGCGCCCTGCGCGTTGGCGGGCGGAGCGCCGCCCTGGGTGCGGACCACGGTCCAGGTCGGGGTGGCGCCGGGGGGATAGCTGATCTCGATGTGGCGGGTGGTGTCCAGTGCGCCCTCCCGCAGCAGGTTGACGCGCTGGGAGGTGAGGTTGCCCGCGGCGTCGTACTCACGGAACTCCCCGGCGTGGAAGCCGCGGTCCGGCGCCTGGAGGCGGTAGCCGCCGCCGGGAAGCGCGGTGAAACCGGCGTTCGGGACCGGGGCCAGTTCGCCGTCCAGGAGCTGCGGGGCGCCCGGTCCGGTGGTGCGCACGAAGCGGGTGCCGGCGGCGTCGGAGAGGCGCACCACGTCGAACTGCGCGGTGCCGTTGCCGTCGTGGACGCGGAGGACCGCCGGGCCGCCGCCGGGCACGGCGGGCACGGACCGGATGTCGACGTCGATCCGGCCGGCCGCGTCGGTGAGGCGGAGCCCGGTGCCGCCGCCGAGGCCCTCGATGCGGTGGCCGGCCCCGCCGGGGCGGGGGGTGACACGGGTCCCGGGCAGCGGCGTCAGGTCGGCGTCGAGCACCTCGGCGAAGCCGGAGGGGTGGACGCGGAGAAAGGTGTCCAGAGCCGTGCCGTCCGGCCGGTGCATCCGCAGCGCGTCGAAGTCCAGGGCCCCGCCGGGCAGATGGACGGCGGCGGTGGTGCCGGTGAGGACGTGGTGGCCGCCGTCGGGGAGGCGGATGACGGTGGTGCCGGGCACCGGCGCGCCGTCGGGGGCGTGCAGGGTGTGCGGGGTGCCGGCGGGGGCGCCGGCCGGGGTGAGGACGTACTGGTCGACGGCGCGGGCGGCGTTGCCGGTGAGGTGCACCGCGTCGTGGGTGTGGACGCCGGCCGCGTCCAGGACCTGGTGCCGCCCGTTGTGGTGGACGCGGAAGCCGTTGCCCTGCTGGGCGACGGCTCCGGCGTCGACGCGGGCGTAGCGGGCGTCGATGACGTCCAGACGGGCGGGGCCGGTGGCGCCGGGGCCGGTGCGCAGGAAGCTGCCGTCGAGGGAGCCGCCGGTGATGGCGGTGGCGGTGTAGGAGTAGGCGCCCCGCGCGGTGTGGACCCGGAAGCCGGTGCCGCCGTCGGAGACGCGGAAGGCGGTGCCGTCGAGGATGCGGGTGACGGTCAGGCCAGGAACCCGGTGGCCGTCCGGGGCGTGCAGGGTGGGGGCACCCGGACCCGCCGCACCGGGCGCACCCACCGGGGTGTGCACCAGCTGACCGGCCGGAGCACCGTCCGCCCCCGTCAGCACCGTCACCTCATGCGTCTGCCGCCCTGCGGCATCCACCGTCAGATGCACACCACCGGCCTCGATCCGCCACCCGCCCGCCGGCTGCGCCACCACACCCACACGCCCGCCCGCCACCCGCACCGGCGTACCGTCCGCATGCACCAGCTCCGCACCCCCGCCCGCACCGCCCGGCAACCGCACAAAACCCCCCGGCAACGCCGTACCCGGCACCGGCAACACCTCATGCAGAAACCGGCCGTCCAGCCCGTACACCCCCACCCGCACCTCACCCACCCGCCCCACATGCAGAACACCCCCACCCCCCGGCCGGACGACCGTCAGACCCGGAACGGGCGCGGCGTCGGCGTCGGCCAGCCGGAGGCTGCCGTCGCCGAGCCCGGTGAGGACATGGCGGCCGGGGGCGGCCCCGTCCCCGGCCAGGCGCACGGCGTCGTGGGTGAGCCGGCCGGTCGCCGGGTCGTAGAGGCGGTAGCCGGCGCCGGTGGGCAGGCTGAGGGTGTCGGCGCCGCCCACGTGCAGCAGCCGGGGCGTGCCGCCCGGGGTGATGCCGGTGGCCGCGTCGGCGTGCAGCAGCTGCCAGCCGCCGGTGCGGGCTCCGGTGATGTCGATGCCGGCGCCGACGCGGACCGCACGGGTGCCGTCGGCGAGACGCAGTTCCTCCATGCCGTGGAAGAAGTGGAGGTCGTTGTTCTGGCCGACGGTGAAGTCCCAGCGGCGGACGGTGTGGGCGTTCACGGTCTCCTCGACGCGCAGCACCCCGCCGCGCCCGTGGAACGCGGCGGTCATGCCGGGCGGGGCCGGGCCGCCGCCGAGGGTGAGGACCACGCCGCCGGGTGCCGCCCCCGGGGTGAGCGTGATGTCCCGCCCCGCCAGGCGCACGGTCTGCGGGGCGCCGAGGGGGGACGGACCGGCCGCCACGACGGCACCGCCGCCGCTGCCGGAACCCGGGGCGGGACCGGGGCCGGAACCGGAAGGGCCGACGCCGCCGCCCGGGGCGACGCCCTGGACGACCTGCCTGACCTGGTGATGTGCGTCGAGGCCAAGCTCCCAGCGCTGCGCGCCGGCCGCGGTGGTGTGCTCCAGCCGCACCACGTTGGCGGCGGGATCGTAGGACCAGGTGACGCCCGGGTGGGCGGGCCCGCCGTTGAAGCGGACGTCGAGCCCGTGGGGCGCGCCGGCGCTGAGGTGCGTGCTGACCCGGACACCGTCGAGGCCGGGCACGCTGAAGGTGTGCTCGATGTGCAGCTGTGTGGTGCGCACCATGCGCACCTCGGGCTGGAAGAGGTGCGGGTGGGTGCGGCGCATGCGGGCGATGTCGGGGTCGTGGGCGCGCGGCGGGTCCAGGCCCAGCAGCTTGCGGAGCTGGGCGCCGAGTTCGGACGCGGCGGGCTGCGGCACGGTGACGGCGTCGCCGGGGAGGGTGCCCTTGCCGCCGCCATGGCCCTCCGCGGCCGGAGGCGGGACGGCGGCGGCCGGGGGTGCGGTGGCGGACGTGGGTGGCGCCGCCGGGGGCGCCGGGAACCGGCTGGCGGTCTGGGCGGGAGGCGGGAGAGGTGCCGCGGAGGCGGCGGGCGTCGGGGCGGGCAGGCCGGCGGGGCTGACGTGTCCGAGCGCGG